>CAYPFH010000166.1:0-8538 GCA_964409825.1 uncultured Desulfobacterales bacterium
CCGAGGATCTCAACACGATATCGGGCCTCATCCGTCTTTATTCCGGAGTCGGAAAGCTGGATAAGGCATCGCTTATTCTGGAAAAAGGGCTTTCCTTTGCACCGAAGAACATCGATCTTCATCTTCTTTACGCGGATGTGCTCAAGGTTCAGGGAAAGCACCGGCAGGCCGAGTCGGCCTATCAGGAAGCCCTGGCTGTCGAACCGGAAAACGTCCGCCTGATTGTTGCGGCGGCAACCTTGCACGAGAACATCGGCCGCCGGGACAAGGCTGCGAAAATCTACCAGGACGCCTCAGCCCGCATGGGATCCGATGCGGCCCTGATGGATGCGATCGTCCGGTTCGAGCTGAGGGGCGGACGGTTCGAGCAGGCCCTGGACACCGTCCAACGGCTGGTAAACGACAAGCCCGGCTTTTTCCCGGCGCGGGCGCTTCGAAGCGAGGTTTTGCTCGCCGCCGGGAAAATCGAAAGCGCCATCTCCGAGATCGACCGCCTCATCGGGGAGCGGCCCGATCTGGCCCGGCTCTATACTCTAAAGGCGGCGGCCCTGCTCGAAAACCGGAGGGTCGAAGAGGCCAAAAAGGTGCTCGAAGCCGCCGCTGTCCGCTTCCTGGCCGATCCGAGAACAAACTTCGTTCTGGCGGATCTTTACCTGAAGGCCGGCGAGTTCTCCGAGGCGGAGGCGCGGTACCGAAAGGCGATTGAGCTTCGGCCGGATTTTGCGGCCGCGGCCAACAACCTCGCCTACCTGCTGGCCCTCAGGGAAAAGGACCTGGACGAGGCGCTGAAGCTGGCGCAGAAAGCGGTCAGCAGCGGTCCGGACGAGGCCAACTTCCGCCACACCCTCGGCTACGTGCAGCTCAAAAGGGGGGAGCCGGACGAGGCGATCGAAGCCTTCTCCGCTAGCTTGAAGATCAAGCCGGACGAGCCGGTTGTATTCTACCACCTCGGCCTGGCCCTGATCGAAAAAGGGCTGCAAGAGAAGGGCAAAGAACAGATCCGCCGCGCCCTGCGCCTGAGCGATTCGTTCGACGGCGCAGGCGAGGCGAAGAGACTTCTTCTTCAATGAAGCATTTTCGCTTTAGAACCCTGCTGCTCTTTGTCCTTCTTCCACCGATTCTGTATGCCGTTTCCCTTCAGGCGGCAGAAACCTGGATGCAGGGGAGGTTCAGGGCCGAGATCGAGGACCGGTACCTGGGGGAAACCGGCCCCATTTTGAACGGCGCCGTTCCTCTCAAGCAGGCGGTGGCACGCAATGTCGACCGTTACCTGAAAAGCCTTCCGCTTCTTTTTCGCGGGCAGCGCATCGACGTGACCATCACTTCGCGGGACGGAACGCTGATCTATCCGCCGATGGCGGAATCGCCGGAGGAACCCACGAAAAGGGGAGCAGATCCCCTTCTGGTTGCGGCCGAAAACTACCGGCTCCTTAGCCGCGGGCTGGTGCTGAACCTGCGCGTCAAGGCGGCATTTTCATCGCCGCTGGGCCTTCTTCATCTTTTCGCCTTTGTTCTCATTTCGGGCGGCGGCCTGTTCATTCAGTATCGCCGGGGGCTGGCCAGGGCAAACGAGGAGGAGGCCGGCCGGAAGAAGGAGATCGAGCGCCTCTGCGACATCCGGGACCGGTACGCCGAACGGATGAGCGGCCTGGAAAGCGAGCGCAAAACGCTTGGAGCGGGTATTGGGGAGTTGAAGGACGCGCTTTGTGCAGCAAGGGCCAGCGCCACTCGAAACGAAGATGCCATGATCGAGGAAATCGGCTCTTTGGAAAAGGAGCTTGAAAAAAACCTGGAGCGGCAGCTGGATCAGGAGGAGGTCATCAAGGCGCTGCAGGAGCAGATCAAAAAGGCGGAGCGAAGCGGACAAAAAGCCGAGAAACAGAAGCGGAGACGCCGGGAGATGGCCGAAAAGCGTTTTCAGGCGCTGTACAAAAACCTGTCGGTGCACGAACGGGCCGTGGATGGGTTTCTGGATCTGGCAGAAGAGATGAAGCTGCGGGCCGAAGAGGTGATCCATCAGCTCGATTCGGACAAGTCGGCCATCACGATCAAGAGAAAAGTGTTCAGCAAGCGTGGGGCGGTCACGGCCTTCGAGGTGGTTTTCGGCCGCAAGGGGAGGCTCTATTTTCGCAATTCCAGCCGGCGGCTGGAGGTGCTGGCCATAGGGACGAAGAACACGCAAAACAGGGATCTTGAATTTCTTGCCAGCGTGTAGAGCTGGGATCTGTGGGGCACCATGTACTGTCCTTCGAATTCCGAACCGTATTTCCATCCTGGAAACTGGCTGTCTGCAAGTTCTCCTCTAATCGCCGTTTAACATAGCGCGTCTATCCATCGGGTTGTTTATAGCGCCAGCGACATCTCTGATTCGGTTTCCCACTGGCTTTCACCCCCGAATCCATTATTGAAGGTTGAACAGAATGCCCAAAAGCCGTGCTTCAGAAACTCAGGATTTATGGAGAAGGAAGACCGACCGGGATGAAAAGCTTCGCCGTCTGATCGAATTTTTATCCGGCCTGCGCAACGAGGAGTTTACCGGTTACGTTAAGATCAATTACAGCCAGGGGGGAATTGCCCGCGTCGAAAAGTTCGAGGAGGTGCTGGGGATCAAAAAAAACAAGTAGCGCCAGCGCATTGATCGACAGAAAATCGGCAGGGTCAATGCATTTCCGGCTCCTTGATCGACAGGGCTGCATCCCCGGCGAGGGATTGCAGCCTTTTTTATCTTGATATTGCCTGGTAGGATGGAATTGGTGCTTCCCGAGTCCAAGGTTCGACGTTGACATCTGCCAAGAGACTAAATATTGGGTGCTTTGCGCCAGGAATTTACCTCACACTTGACACCGGGCTGGAATGACGGAAAAATGGGAAATCCAAGCGTGAGAAGTTTCATTCTTTGTCAAACTGGTTGGCGTCGCCGGCCTGGTTGGCGTCGCCGGCCAGCGGCGCTGCTGACTTCTGAAGTCTGGCTTCTCGAATAGAAAATTGATGAATAAATAAAAAAATGAGGTAATTGAAAAATGGGCTGGATGGGAAAACTGGTGGGCGGGACCCTCGGATTTGCCTTGGGCGGTCCACTGGGGGCGGTGGCCGGTGCGGTTTTCGGCCACGCCTTCGACAAGAACCAGGGATTGGAAGGCGGCGGGCGGCTCCCGTATCTTTCCAGCCACGAGCAGGCCAACATGACCTTTTTCGTGGCGGTGTTTTCCATGTTGGCCAAGGTGGCCCGGGCCGACGGCCACGTATCCCGGGCCGAGATCGATACGATCGAGCGGTTCATGGCCGAGGACCTCCGCCTGAGCCCCCAGAGCAGGAATGCCGCCGTGGGGATTTTTCAAACCGCCCTGAACTCTCCGCAGACCTTCGAGGATTTTGCCGTTCAATTCTATGGACAGTTTCGGTTTCAGCCCCAGATCCTCGAATTCATGCTCGATATCCTTTTTCGGCTGTCCACGGCAGATGGAAGACTCACCGAGGAGGGTGAATCGATGATCCGATCCGCGGCGCAGATTTTCGGTATCGGCGAAGAGCGCTACCGTCGGATCCGAAAGAGCTACGCCTCGGACGTGGACAGCGACTATGCGGTATTGGGGGTGGCCCGGGACGATTCGACCGAGGAGATCAAGCGGGCCTACCGCAAGCTTGTCCAGGAATACCACCCGGACAAGATCGCCGCCAAAGGCCTGCCCGAAGAGTTCACCCGGTTTGCCCAGGAAAAGTTTCGCGAAATTAAGGAGGCCTACGAGAAGGTGAAGGCGGACAAGGGAATCAAGTAGGCTAAAAAACTGCCGGATGTCCGAGGTCAGATGTCGGAGGTCAGAAACTGCAATAGGCCAAACGCTTTGCGATGCCGGTGCCATCCGGCAATTTTCCATCTCACGCAGGCAAGCAATCTTCGTGCGAATCGTAAGGTTGTTTTCTCAACAGCTCTTTTGCTTGACAGATCAGCGGCTCGGCAGTGGCACGCAGCGTTACCGCCTTTTCCACGTCTTTCCCCCGTCCTTGCTTTCCTTGAGGGTCAAAGATCCTGCAAAAGAGACCGAAATTCCCAGGTATTTTCCCTTTGTATTCTTCAGATAGAACGAACCGGGAGCCCGGGGCATTCCCCGGCTGTTGAACCGCAGTCTGCCGGCCCGGAAGGTAATCTTGCTGACTTCCACGCCTGGGCCAAAGACTCTCTGGCAGAGCAGCCTTTCTCCTGTTTCACGGATGCCGTTTCCGGCGACCGCCCCGGGACCGGCGCCGTCATCGGCAAATGCCTCGCAGCGTTTTCCGCCGGCGATAGTGACAACGACGTCCTTGTCTCCTTTGATCGAGAAGATCCGGGCCGCCTGCATGACGGTGCACATTTCCTGGACAGCGGCATACAGCCGGTAATTGGGAAGATGATGCACCAGTCCCGTCGCACCCGATGCCCCCAGCACAGAGCAAATCCCCAGGCAGACGATCAACTCCACCTTGGTGAACCCGGTTTTTCCGAGCGGCATGGTTTCCTCCCTATGAGCCTTGCCGTTGGAGAGAAAAGAAAGTGCTGTCAGGCGTATGTTGATCGCCAAGCAACTTTTGTTCCGATCGTATTTCTCAGGGAAAAAAATTTGGGATCTTGCAGTAAAAAATGAGATAATAGATTCTAACAGTTAGATATAGCTATAATTTTAAAAAAACTTTGGAGAAGGGGAATAAGAAGGGTGCAAGGGGGAAAATCGTGATTCAGATTGGCGGCTGCCTCCGGCTGCCCGAATCCTGCTGCACCGGCACAAAGAATTTTGGGCATCTTTTTGAGAGGGGGAGTGGAAAACATAGGGCAGGGGATTCAATTCACCGGTTCTTTCGCTCTCCTGTCAGACTTTTTTCTGGGTCATAGTTTCGTTGAATTCAGTTTCACAATCCTGGTCCTCCGGGCCCGGATCTTTACACTTTGGGCGGCAAAGCCGCCCTACTTGTAAAAATGCACCAGCATGTTTACTCGAAGACCTTTTCCCCGGTCTCATCGGCGCCGTCGGCGTCATTTTCGAGGTCCCGGGTGGCGGCCGACTTGCGCGCGGCCAGATGCTCCCGGTACCATTCGGCTGCAATGATCATGGACATCACTTCATTTGTGCCGGTCCAGATCGAGGAAAGCCGAAGGTCGCGAAAGATCCGTTCCACCGGGTAGATATCGGTGTAGCCGATGCCGCCCAGTCCAGATCCCTTCCGCCCCAGACAGCCGGATAGCGGCATCCCATGAGTCGTCTTTTGCCGGCTTCTTTGAGGAATTCTTTCGGAAACTGGATCCGGTTGCGATCCATGTCGAGGATGAGCCGTCGCGGGACCGATTTGACGAAATCCCGGACCTCTTCTCTCAAAGACAGCACCTCTTCTGACATCAGGTAGTCGTACATCAATCCGCTCCGCGTATTGATGAAAGGCGGCTTCGCCGCCGGGGAAAAGAAAAGAAACGCCATGGGACGAATAATCAATTCCTCAAAAAACGTCAAGCAGGAGCCGTGGAATTCTCCTGACCTTGCTGGGCTCCGGAGAGCCTATTTGCTTGACACCCAATGCCTTTCCATTTAATAAAATCGTTTTCGCATTTTATAAAAGCCCCTAACCGAGGCCGGAGGACCCGCTGCATGAACTACAAGAAAACGCTCAACCTGCCGAAAACCGATTTTCCGATGAAGGCCAGCCTCGTTCAGCGGGAGCCGGAGCGGCTCGAAAAATGGGAAAAGACGGACGTCTATAGCAAGATCCGGGAGCAAAGCACCGGGAAAAAGCCCTTCATTCTTCACGACGGCCCGCCATACGCCAACGGGCATATTCACATGGGAACCGCCCTGAACAAGGTCCTTAAGGACATCGTGGTCAAATCCCGGCAAATGATGGGATTCGACGCGGTCTACGTGCCCGGCTGGGACTGCCACGGCCTGCCCGTGGAGCACAACGTGGAAAAGGAACTCGGCGAAAAAAAGAATGACATGACCCAGGCCGACATCCGGCGAAGGTGCCGGGCCTATGCGGAAAAGTATCTCGACATCCAGCGAAACGAATTCAAGCGGCTGGGGGTGTTCGGCGAATGGGACGACCCGTATCTGACCATGAACTATGTCTACGAAGCCACCATCGCCAGAGAGTGCGGCAAGTTCGCCCTGGGAGGAAACCTTTTCCGCAGCAAAAAGCCGATCTACTGGTGCTGCACCTGCCAGACCGCCCTTGCCGAGGCTGAAATCGAATACGCCGACGAACCGTCGCCGTCGATTTACATCAAGTTTCCCCTCATAGACGACATCTCCGATCGATATCCGGCCTTGGCCGGAAAGCAGGTCTTCGTGGTCATCTGGACCACCACGCCCTGGACCATTCCGGCCAACCTGGCCATCGCGCTTCACCCGGAGTTCGAGTACGCGGCCATGGATGCCGGAAACGACGAGGCGTATATCCTGGCCGGGCGGCTCGCGCCGATGTGCATGGAAAGCTTCGGCATTCCCGGCAGCCGGGTGCTGGAAAAAATCGATGCCAGGGACCTGGAACACAATCGGTGCCGCCATCCCCTCTACGACCGGGAATCGCTGGTCATTTTAGGCGATCACGTCACTTTGGAGGCCGGAACGGGCTGCGTTCACACGGCCCCGGGCCATGGGCGCGAGGACTACGACGTGGGCCTCCAGTACGGCCTGGAAGTCTACTCTCCGGTGGACAACCAGGGGGTGTTCACCGAGGATGTCGGCTTTTTTGCCGGTCAGTTCGTTTTCGACGCCAATGCCGGCATCAATGCCAAGCTCAAGGAAGCCGGCGCCCTGCTCGCCGAAGAGCGGATCGTCCACTCCTATCCGCACTGCTGGCGCTGCAAGGAGCCGGTGATTTTCCGTGCCACCCCCCAATGGTTCATTTCCATGGACAAGACCGGCCTGCGGCAGCAGGCCTTAAAAGAGATCGATCGGGTCAAATGGGTTCCCAAATGGGGCCGGGAACGGATTTACAGCATGATTGAAAACCGGCCTGACTGGTGCGTTTCCAGGCAGCGCGCCTGGGGGGTGCCGATCGTCATGTTTTCCTGCACGGCCTGCGGCGAACATTTTCTGACCCAGAAGGCCCTCGACCACGTCTGCCGCCTCTTTGAGCAGCACGGGGCGGACGTCTGGTTCGAAAAGAACGCGGCAGACCTTTTGCCGGAGGAAACGGTATGCCCCCACTGCGGCGCAGCGGAGTTTAACCGGGAGACCGATATCCTCGATGTCTGGTTCGATTCGGGGGTGAGCCATGCGGCGGTACTGGAACAGCGGGACAACCTGACCTGGCCGGCAGACCTCTATCTGGAGGGAAGCGACCAGCACCGGGGCTGGTTTCACAGCAGCCTGCTCACCGCCGTGGGAACCCGGGGAAGGGCGCCCTACGATGCCGTGCTGACCCACGGATATGTCGTCGACGCCGAAGGCAAAAAAATGTCCAAATCCCTGGGCAATATCGTGGCGCCGAGCGAGGTGATCGAAAAGTACGGTGCCGAAATTCTCCGGCTCTGGGTGTCGGCCTCCGACTATCGGGACGACGTACGAATCTCGGACCAGTTTTTGAAACAGCTCACCGACGCGTACCGGAGGATTCGAAACACCTGCCGATTTATTCTGGGCAACCTGTATGACTTTGATCCGTCCGTCGACCGTGTCGATTTCGAGCAGATGCCCGGCATCGACCGGTTTGCCCTGCATAACCTCCAGGAACTGGCTCGAAAATGCCGAAAAGCCTACCAGGAATACGAGTTTCACGTCATCTACCATGCGCTTCACAATTACTGCGCCCTGGATCTGTCGGCGTTTTACCTGGATGTGCTAAAAGATCGGCTCTACACTTCGCCGCCGAAATCGACGGCAAGAAGAAGCGCTCAGACCGTGATGGCGATGATTCTGGAGCGGATCGTGCGCATCATGGCCCCGATTCTGTCGTTTACCGCAGACGAAGTCTGGCAGTACATGACTTTGCCGGATAAACGGGAAGAAAGCGTTCACATGGCCGGCATGCCCGAGGTGGATGAACGCCTGCTCGATCCTGCCCTGGCCGAAAGCTGGAACCGGCTGCTCAAGGTTCGCGGAGAGGTCACCAGGGCCATTGAAACTGCCAGGGCGGAAAAGAGGATCGGCCACTCTCTGGATGCGTCGGTTACGCTCACTGCTTCGGGCGAACTTTACCGGGCGCTTGCACCGTTTGTTGAAGACCTCCGCACGATTCTGATCACCTCCCATGCCGAACTGGTCGAAGGGACCCCACAAGAGGGTGCGATGGCCGGAGAGGTGCCGGGACTGACCGTTTCGGTCGCACCAGCGGAGGGGAGTAAATGCGAGCGCTGCTGGGTGCACGAAGGATCCGTGGGAGAGGACGAGGCGCATCCGGGAATCTGCCATCGATGCCGTACCGCGTTGGAGGGCATCGACATGGATGCCGGCCAGTAGAAGCGGACCCGCACTCGTATGAAACTGCACTCGAAGTCGGCGCTAAAAACCGACCTATCTCCGCCTTGGGTTTTGGAGGTTGGAGGGCCACGCTCCGTCGTGGCCGGCATTTGTG
>CAYPFH010000167.1:0-8465 GCA_964409825.1 uncultured Desulfobacterales bacterium
GTCCGGGGCAGGCTTGTCAAGCCCGGAATGACGGACCGGGAACATGAAGTTTCACATAAGGGAGGCGGATATATTGACGGGTAAATTCGTTGGCATCGTCGCCGTCTTCGCGTTTGTTCTCCTGTCGGCCGGAACTGCATCGTGCGGCTTTTTGGAGGATCTAAAAAAAGGGTGGAAGGATCTGAAAGCCTCATTTCAAAAAGCACCGGAAGAAGCCAAAAAAGACGGAAAAGACACCTGGGAAGAAGTCAAGAAAGACACCGAAAAGGCCGCACGCAAAAGCAGGGAAGCCGCCAAAGAGGCGGCAGAGGGCGCTAAAGCCGGCTGGCAGGAGATCAAGGATGCAGTCAAGTCGCCATAGAAAAGAACACCCCGGGGAGGCCAAACGGGAAGTGCAGGATTCCACGACCGGCCGCTGCCTTCCAAGCATCGAACTTTCCATGAGGGCGGCGTTTTCCGAGCTGGATCCGATGCACGTGGTCTGGCACGGCAACTATCTGAAGTATTTCGATGCCGCCCGGTTCGCGCTGTTCGACGCCTTCGGCATCGACCTCTACCGCTATTCGATTGAAAAGCGAATCTCCTTTCCGGTTACGCGCCAGTCGACAAAGCACATCCTGCCCCTTCGACACAACGACGCATTCGTCTGCCGGGCCACCGTCACCGAAGCCGAATACAAGATCGCCATGCTCTTTGAAATCCGAAAGGCCGAAAGCCAGGAGCTCTGCACCCGGGGAGCCAGCGAGCAGGTGGCGGTCCAGATCCCGGAAATGGAACTTCTCTTTGCCATTCCCGAAGACATCCGCACGGCCCTTGGGCTTGACCGATGACCACCGGTGGGCGCCCAGACCGGCGTGCATACCGTTTGGAAGCCGCCGGGGGGCCGACAATTGGGTTCAAGCTTCAGGTTTCAAGTATAAAGAGGTTTGCGCCTGCGACATAGGAACATGAAACGTGAAGCGTGAAACACTGAAGATCAGTTCCGCCTTTGCTGCGGGGTACGAGCGGATGTCCGCCTGGTCCGATCTTCTCGACCGGATCAACGTTTTTCCGGTCGCCGACGAAGACACGGGCAGAAACCTCCGCATCAGCCTGGCGCCGCTGCGTCAGAACTCGAAGGATCCGCGCGGCATCGCCCATCGCCTCCTTGCGGCGGCCACCGGCAATTCCGGAAACATCGCCGCCGGTTTTTTTTCCGGATTTTTGGCCGCCGGCCCGGAGGCCGGTTTTATCGGGGCGGCCCGCCGCGGCAGAGACCGGGCCTGGGAAGCGATCGCCGACCCGCGGCCCGGAACCATGCTCTCGGTTTTCGACGCCCTTGCCGAAAGCGAGACACCCGAACCGGAAGCGGTCATCGGCAGCATGAAAGATGCGGTCGACGCCACCGTCGCGACGCTGCCGGCCATGCGCCGGGCCTGTGTGGTAGATGCCGGCGCCTTGGGCATCTATCTTTTTTTCGAAGGCTTCCTGGCGCAGACCGCCGGCGCATCGAACCGCCTCTGTCCGATCACCGAAACGTTCTCCGGCCGCCTGAAGGTGGCCGACGGCTTTTTTTCCGATCCCACACCGCGCTACTGCGTCGATACGGTGCTCCGGACCGAAGGCACGTCATCGGCTCACATCAACGCCTTTTCCGACCTTGGCAAAAGCCTGGTCGTCCTTTCCG
Organism: uncultured Desulfobacterales bacterium; assembly: GCA_964409825.1. Taxonomy (GTDB): domain Bacteria; phylum Desulfobacterota; class Desulfobacteria; order Desulfobacterales; family CAFBRK01; genus JAIPEL01. The sequence continues at coordinate 1,667 of CAYPFH010000167.1, forward strand.
GCGCCGGTGAAGTCAAAATCCACCTGCACACCGACCGGCGCCGGCAGGTGCGAAAGCGCCTGGAATCGATGGGCCGGGTTCTTCGCTGGTCGGAGGAGGAAATCAGCGACTGCCCGCCAAAGGCCGGGGACCGCCCTGCGGCCGCCTCCGTCCACGTCATGACCGACGCCGCCGGTTCGATCGATCGAACCGAGGCACGGCGCCTGGGTTTGACCCTGCTCGACAGCTATCTCGTGTTCGACGACCGGACGGCGCCCGAAACCCTGGTGGCGCCTGAAGTCCTTTACCAGTCGATGAGAAGCGGCCGGAAGGTCACCACGGCCCAGGCATCGCGATTCGAGCGGCACCAGTGCTACCAGAGCGCCTTGAGCCTTCACCGCCGGGTGCTCTATCTTTGCGTCGGATCGGTCTATACTGGCAATTTTAAGGCCGCATCGCAATGGAAACAGGCGCACGACCCCAAAGACCGCTTCACCGTGGTCGACTCCGGCGCGGCCTCCGGCAGGCTGGCCGTCGCCGCGATGGCGGCGGCCCGCAGGGCTTCAGAAACAAAAGAACCCCAGGCGGTGGTAAAATTCGCACGATGGGCCGCGGAACGAAGCAGGGAATATCTTTTCCTCGACCGGCTCAAATACCTGGCCGCCGGCGGCCGCCTGTCCAAGACCAAGGGGTTTTTCGGCGATCTGCTCGGCAAAAAACCGGTGATTTCCCCGACCGCAGAAGGCGCGGTCAAGGCCGGCATCGTTCGCGGCCCAAAGGAACAGCTTGCCTTTGCCATGGACCGGCTCGAAAATGAACTCGGCCCGGATACCCCGGCGTTGATTCTGCTTCAGCACTCCGACAACGAGCGTTGGGTGGCCGGGCAGGTGCAGCCGGCCGTGGCCGCCTGCTTTTCCCGGGCAGAGATCCGGCTGGTGCCCCTTTCCCTGACATCCGGGGCGCACATGGGGCCGGGCACCTGGGGGGTTGCGTTTTTGCCCGAGGCGCCTGACTTCGAACCCAAACGGACCGGAGGGCAGTCTTGACCTCCTTTTTGCCAGGCCGCCGCAGCGGCTCGGACCGGTTTTCCATAGTCATCCCGGTCTTCAACCACGGCAACACCGCTTGCGATGTGGCACGGAAGGCAATATCCCTCGGACTCCCGGTCGTTGCGGTCGACGACGGCTCCACCGACGGGGTGTTTGACCGGCTCCGGCAAATCCAGGGCCTGATGGTGCTTCGCCACCGGACCAATCGGGGCAAAGGGGCGGCCCTGCTCACGGGAATGCGGGCGGTGCACGCCCAAGGAGCCAACTGGGCGATCGCCGTCGACGCAGACGGCCAGCACGACCCGGTCGAGGCCCGGGCATTGATGGACGCGGTTCCCACAGGTGAAAGACCCGTGGTGGTTGGATGCCGGCAGGGCATGCTGGCCGCCCGCGCCCCCTGGACGAGCCGGTTCGGCCGGGAATTTTCCAATTTCTGGGTCCGGATCTCCGGCGGACCGAAGATTGCCGACTCCCAAAGCGGCTTTCGGATCTACCCCCTTCCCGAAGCCTTGAATCTTCCGGTCAAGGCCAGGCGGTTTCAATTCGAGATCGAAGTCCTGGTCAAGGCCCGCTGGCAGGGTCTGCCGGTGGTCGAGCACCCGGTGGGGGTCGACTACCGCCCCGGCGGTCGAAGGATCTCGCATTTTCATCCGTTTTATGATTTTCTCCGCAACTTCGGGTTGTTCGCCCGGTTGATCACCACCCGTGTGGTGGTTCACCCCTTTTTCGGCCGGGAGCCGTCGTGAAGGGCGCCTTTTACCGGAATCTGACCGGCCTGTCCCGGCGCTGGGGGCCGTGGGTGTTTCAACTCGGAGCCCGGGCAATCGCCGCCGGCTATTTCGCGCTGTTTCCGTCCAGGGTCGCGGCCAGCGTCCGGTTTTACCGCGCCGCGTTTGCCGACCGCGGAAGCCTGTTTCACATCCGGACGGCCTGGCGACAATTCCAGAACTTTACCACCGTCTATCTGGACCGGTTCCTGTTGCAGGAGACCGGCGACATCCGATACAGTTTCAAAGGCTGGGACCTGCTCGAACAGGCTGCAGACCAGGGTACCGGGGGCATACTGCTCATGTCCCACCAGGGTAACTGGGAAGTGGCCGCCGCCCTGATGATGCAGCGGCGGCCGGATTTGAAAATCCTGCTCTACATGGGAATGGACGATAAAGAGGCCATCGAGAAAATCCACCGGAATGATGCGGCCGGCACCGGCGTTCGGATTCTGGCGGTGGAAAAAGACGGGGGCTCGCCGTATGACATACTAGAAGGGATTTGCTTTATCCGGGAAGGCGGGCTGGTCGCCTTGACCGGAGACCGTGCCTGGCGATCCGACCAGCGGACGGTTTCGGCCTCGTTTTTCGGCCACCGCGTCCGTCTGCCCGAGGCGCCTTACCTGTTCGCCCTTCTGGCCGAAGCGCCCCTGTTCGTTTTTTTCTCCCATCGGTCGGGGCCCCGCCGGTACCATTTCCGGATCGGCGGGGTCATCGAACTTCCGCCGGTATCGAGGCGGCAGCGTCCTGCTGTCATCCGCACCGCAGCCCAGGAATACGCCGACCTCTTGGCCCAGGAGGTTCGCCGGCATCCGAGCCAATGGTATCACTTCGGCCCGTTTCTCGAACCGGGTCCGGGGCGGTCCGACAGTCTTTGATCTTAGCGCCGTTTTATAGTAAGAGCGGACTTTATTCGTCGACACAGAAGGCGGCCCCGGCTGCCTGAACCGGTTTTGAAGGGGAACAATTCATCGATGACACGGGAAGAGCTGGAAAAAGCCATTTTGGCCGTCTTCCGAGAGCGGTTCGAGATCGAAAACCCGGGACTGGACGAGAATCTGCGCGAAGAGCACGAGTTCGACAGCATCGATGCCATCGAGCTGCTGCGGGAGATCGAACTGCTGCTGGGATCGGAGCTGAGCCGGGCCGAGAAGAAAAAGGCCATGGAGATTCGAACCATCAACCAGATTCTCGACTACGTGATGGCCCTGGAGGCCTTTTCCGTAAAGGGGACAGAGCCATGACCCCGCGCCGCGTGGTAATCACCGGCTGTTCGGCCATTACCCCCATCGGATGCAGCCGAAAGCAGATTTTGACCCACCTGACAGAGGGCACCTCGGGGGTAAAGCCGCTCCGGTCCGACGGCCTCCTGACCGATCATATCCAGTCCGGCGTATTCGGGGCCGTCGATGAGCCCATCGCCTACGACTTTTCCCGAAGCCACAGAAAAACCATGGGGCCGGTCTCGTATTATGCCTGTCAGGTGGCCAAGGAAGCGCTTGCAGCGGCGGGTCTGACCGAAGCGTTCATCACCTCGGGAAGGCTCGGGGTGGCGTTCGGTTCCACCCATGGCAGTCCCACGGTGCAGCGGGAGATCTATCGCACCTTTTTCGGCGAAAGCGCCGAAAGCTACTCCTCCATCGGCGCGGTGGACTATCTCAAATCGATGGTTCACACCACGGCGGTGAACATCACCAAGATGTTCGGCATCACCGGCCGCGTCCTTTCTTCGTGCACCGCCTGCACCACCAGCAGCCAGTCCATCGGTTTCGGATATGAAATGGTCAAGTTCGGCATGCAGGATGCTATGCTCTGCGGGGGTGCCGACGAGTACGACACCACCACCGTGGCCGTCTTTGACAACCTGCTCGCCTGCTCGGTCGATTTCAACGACACCCCCCACCGGACCCCCCGGCCCTTCGACCGGCTGCGCGACGGGCTGGTGGTGGGAGAAGGTGCAGGCGCGCTCCTGCTGGAGGAATACGGCCGGGCCAAAAAAAGAGGGGCACCGATACTGGGAGAAGTGATCGGCTTTTCCTGCAACAACAACGGCGGAGACCTGATTCTTCCCAACATCGAAGGCATTACCGAAACGATCCGCCTGGGACTGAAAGACGCCCGGATCGTTCCCGGGGACGTCGATCTGATCAGCGCCCACGCCACGGCCACCAAGATGGGGGACGTGATCGAAGCAAAGGCCATCGGGTCGATTTATGGGGATTTGCCGAGGGTGACCGCGCTCAAAAGCTACTTGGGCCACACCATGGGCTCCTGCGGGGTGATCGAAACGATCATCACCCTGTACATGATGCAGGAAGCACTGGCCGTCCCCACTTTGAATCTGGATGAAATCGATCCGCGCTGCAGCATGCTCCGCCATGTGCGCACCCTGGAGCAGACAAAGATCCACACCGCATCGGTGCAGAATTTTGCCTTCGGCGGGGTCAACACCTGCCTTATGCTCCGACGCTTTGAGGAATGATTTTGATCCATGACCGGCAACGACCGAATCCAGAAGCATGCTGGGGCCGGTCCGGCGCGAGACGCTTGGATCACCCTTCTTTTATGGTCGTACTACACCGCCGGATTCCTCGTCCTGTTCTTCCCTTTTTATTTGCTGGCCCTGGTTCTGGCGCCTGATCGGGAAAAGGCTTTTCAGCGGCTCAACTGCAGCTTCTACCAGGGGTTTTTCTATCTGGTGCGCCGGTTGATCCCTTCCTGCCGCTGGCGGATCGATCCGGCGATTGCCCGGGTTCGCGGTTCGGTGGTGGTGTGCAACCACCTTTCCTACCTGGATCCGATTCTGTTGATTTCGCTCTTTGCGCGGCACCGGACCGTGGTCAAAAACCGCCTGTTTGCGATTCCCTTCTTCGGCAGAATGCTGGCGCTGTCGGGGTATCTTCCGGCCACTGCCGGCGGCCGGTTCGGTGGACTGATGATCGAACGGATCGCTTCCATGCCCGGGTTTTTCAAAGACGGAGGAAACCTGTTCATCTTTCCGGAAGGCACCCGAAGTCGAACCGGGCGGATCGGCCGGTTCAGCACCGGCGCCTTCAAGGTCGCCCGAAACTGCCGGGCGCCCATCACGGTGCTCTACGTTCGAAACACCGACCGGCTGTTTGCCCCCGGCAGGTTTTTCTTCAACACCCGGGCGCCCAACACCGTCTGCCTGGACGTCGTAGACCGGATTGCCCCCGACGATCCCCGCTACGACCTGCCCCTGGACGATCTCATGGAAACTGTCAGGTCCCGCCTGGCATCATTCAAAAATAAAATCGCGGCAGCGATTTTATTGAAAGGAGCACCATGAAAGTCGTTCTGATCTCCATGCCCGACGTGGCGCCGGTGATCATGCACGAATCGGCCTTTCACATGCCTAATAACGGCATCGCCGGCATCGGCGCCAATATCGATCCCGACCACGACGTCTACGTCATCGACCTGATTCGAAAGCGCAGAAGCGTGTGCGGCTATCTTAAACAGACCCTGTCCAGGATCAGGCCGGACGTGGTGGGCCTTTCTTCCATGACCTGGCAGTACGGCACCTGCGTAAAAATCGTCCGGCTCCTGCGCCGATGGATGCCGAAAGTGAAGATCGTCTTGGGCGGCTACCACCCCACCTTGATGTACGAGGAGATCGGCCGATCCGAAGAGGCGGCAGACATCGATTTTATCATCCGCAGCGAGGGAGAAGCGGCCTTCCGCCGCCTGATTGACGCCCTGGACGGAAAAGACCGGTACCATGACATTCCGTCTCTTTCCTTCAAGCAGGACGGCGCCTTCGTGCACAACCCGCCCGGCGGTCTGCTCGATCTGGATCGGCTGCCGCTGCCAATCCGCGACAAGAGAAGGCTCACCAGCGGCTACCACATCATGAACTTCAAGGCCGAAGTCATGGAGACCTCCCGGGGCTGCACCCGAACATGCAATTTTTGCAGCATCCGACACATGTACGGGCGCAGCTACCGGACCTTTCCGATCCGCCGGGTGCTGGCCGAGCTGGATGATATTTACTACCGGCGAAAGACCCGGTGGGTATTCATCTCCGACGACAATTTCGTTCTCGATCCGGAGCGGGCCATCCGAGTCTGTGACGCCATTGCCCGCCGCGGCTACCGGAAGCTGCAGCTGGTGGTCCAGGCCGACTGCCTCACCATGGCCAGGAACGAAAAACTGGTCGCGGCGATGGCCCGGGCCGGCTTTCGCTCGGTGTTTCTCGGAATCGAAAGTGCGTCGAGCCGGAACCTGGCCGCCGCAAAGAAGGGAGACATCGTCGACTTCTCCCGCCGGGCCGTGGAAAACTGTCACCGGCACGGAATCATGGTGGTCGGCGGAATGATCTTCGGCTTTCCAGACGACGAAGAAGCCGATATCGAGGCCAATTACCGGTTTTTAAAAGAGATCGACGCAGACAGCGACTACTGCCAGATTCTGACGCCGTATCCGAAAACCGGTATCCGCAAGGTCCTCCAAGACGAGGGGCTGATTACCAACCCGGACAACTATGCCCGCTACAACGGGATGTGGGCCAATGTAAAAACCCATCACCTGAGCGAGGAACAGCTCCAGTACCTGTTCTGGTATTACCGGGAAACGGTCATGGGATGGTGGGAGCCGTCTGAACGAATCCGCGCCCAGGGCCCGTTTTGGACCGGGATCTGGGTCTACGCCATGCGGCCCCTGATGCAGAAAATCGCTGAAAGGCAGCAAAAAAACGAAGGCTGGCGCGGGCGTTTCCAAGCGCACATGAAGCGTATGGCCGGGATGAACCGGTTTTCCGGCCTGTAGGCGGCAACAATTTCATAAATCCGAAATGGTTCGACAGATTCGACAAGCTCACTGCAGGCAGGCTCACCACCCTGAGCAACGTCGAGGGGCAAATCCGAAGTTCGAATGACCCAATGACCAAAACATCGTCAATTCTGGGCTACTCGCTTCAGCTGCTTATTTGAAACTTCGCTCGAAGCAGGCGGTAAAAACCGACCTGCCTCCGCCTTGGGTTTT
>CAYPFH010000168.1:0-8450 GCA_964409825.1 uncultured Desulfobacterales bacterium
AAATCCCGCGGGGGCGACTCCGTGTGAGTTCGATTCTCACCTCCGGCACCAAAAAAGGGCGGCCGAAAACGGCCGCCTTTTTTGCGTTTCTTTCTGACGGCTATGCCGATATCCGAAGCCGTAACTACCCTATTTTGCACCGTATCCTCCTTGGTTCCCTTTCGGGAATAATTCTCGCTAAAACACGCTTCGTCAAAAAATTTATTCCCGAAAGGGAATAAATAGAAGGATTCATCCTTCATTTCGACAAATGATTTGACAAAATGTATGTCTTTTCGTTAAATGATTGGCCGAAATGGAGGGATCCATGAACATGAATCGAATTCTTGAACTGCACGATTTGGCCAAGCAGGAGAGCCGGCGGTACAGTCGGAAGCGCTTCTTGTTTTCGCAATTGGTGGAAGACCAAGGCAGGCATTTCACCGGAATTGTGGGCGCCCGGGGCGTCGGAAAGACGGTTTTGCTCCGGCAGCATGCGATCGAGCATGACGATGTCTTCTATCTGTCGGCGGATACGCTCGATCCGGAAGACGACGCCTGGGACCTTATTTTGATGCTGAATCGGCATTACGGCTTTCAGACATTCGTGCTGGACGAAATCCATTTTCTGCCGGCATGGGCCGCCCTGCTAAAGAAGCTATACGACTTTACGGATATCCGGATTTTGTTTTCGAGTTCAGTCGCGCTTGCCATGCAGGCTTCTGCCCACGATCTGTCACGCCGGGTGCGGCTGATGAAGCTCCATGGATTTTCGTTTCGGGAATACCTGGCGTTTACCCATGGAATCTCGCCACCGCGCCTGGAAATTTCGCAGATCGTCGATGGGCAATGGGCTCCGGAACATCTCCGTGCGGGGCGGTTCTTCGATGACTATCTGCGGGGCGGGATTTTGCCCTTTTCGATGGAAGAGCCCGAACCGCTGCTCTTTCTCAAAAATATCATCGAAAAGGTCATCGCCCGGGATATCCCCTCCGTGCCGAGGCTGGCGGTCGATGAACTGGAGATCATCCGGCGCCTGATGCGGTTCGTGGGGCGGTCAGGGATCGACGGAATCAACTACTCCAGCTTGTCGAGAAACCTTGCCGTCACGAAGTACAAAGCGCAGCAGTATGTCGGCTGTCTCGAGAGGGCTTTTATCCTCCACCAGGTGTTTCCGGCAGGAACCAATGTCCTTCGCGAACCGAAGGTCGTCATGACCCCGCCGATCCGGCTGCTTTACAGGGATTTTGAAGATGCCGTGGGCGGGCTGCGGGAGGATTTTTTCGTGGATGCCATGAAGCAGGCCGGCACCGGGTTTCATTACCTGAAAAGTACGCGGGGCAGCAAGACGCCGGACTATCTGATCGAAGGCACATCGGAGCGATTGGCTGTCGAGATCGGGGGGCCGGGAAAGGGCCGGCAGCAGTTCAAAGGCGTTGCGGTCGACCGAAAGGTTGTCTTCACCCACAGTCCGATACCGGAGAAGGGTCGAATTCCTCTTTTCCTGCTGGGGTACCTGGCATAGAGCGCTTGTCAGAGCAAAGAAAGGCAGTAATAAGGCAGGCCGAAAATTAATCAGGAATTGAGACGGCCTTTGCCCTTTTCTCAATGACAGCCAGGATTTTTTCGATGACAGGGAATGTTCCATAGGTCTTTTGAAATTCGTCTGCCAGCTGTTGCGCCGGAGGCATGACCGACGCGGCCATGTCCTGCAAGGTCTTTAAGACAAGTCTGGGCTTGATCGCGACGGCTTCGCCGAACCGCTCCCAGTGCCTCCGCCGGATCCAGGGTGGTCGTTTTTCTCCACCGATGCTCATGGCTTGTCTTTCCGTCAAATCCGGATAGACTTGCGTGCAGATCAGGTCGTAGAAGGGGGCAAGGCGAGGGCCTCGGTCGGTGAAGAGTATCGCCAAATTTTTGCCATGGGCGTCAGCGTTGCCGATCAGGAGGTTGAGGATCGTCCAGCGCAATAGGGCCATGCGATCGGCCGCGGGGCGGATGCTCTTCTGCTGCAAGAGGTCAAAGCATTGCGGTAAAGCAGGGCCGCCTTCACTTTCGTATTTCTGTTCAGGGAGGAACCCGAGGGCCTGGCAGAAGTCCTCCTGGTGGAGGCGCACCAGATGCCCGTCGCTGTCCCGGCTTCGATCATAGCGGGTAATGATGAAGAGCCGGTCAAGGCCCTGATGGATTGTCGCCTTTGGCGTTGCCAGCCCCATCCTTTGCGCGAGCATCATGCAGAAGGCCTCATTGCCGACTGTATCTTCCAGATCCTTGATCGGGGGTTTCAGGATGTGGCTGCTTGGCGCATTTCCCGAAGCGATGAAAATCCGGTTATCTTCCATGTATACCGGCAGTTTGTTTTGCGCGCCGGCCAGCGAGAGGCGCATGCCTTCCATGCCGGCCATCAGCGGTCTTCGGGGCAGTTCGATGATGACCTTGTGCAATTGCTCTTCGTTCAGTTCTCGATAACCGGGTTTCACAGTGGGCGTTTCGCCCGAGGGCAACACGGATACCGCGCCGGCGCATTCCCCGCCGATACTGTTCAACATGGAAAAGTCATTGTTTTTGGAAATTCTCAGGCGCTGCGCGATGACCCGCTTGATGTCTGCCTCCGGCAGGAGATTGGAAAAGAAAGGACGGGCAAGATCGTCAGCGTATGGCTCTGCTCGCAGTGGGAGATGCAGCGACAACGGTACAGCGCCTTGATGCCCGATCCAACCTTTATCGTATTGAAAGACAAAGCGTCTTTTTTCATCCAGCCAGAGCCGTCCGATCTTTTGCTGCTGAAGATAGACGTCGAGCCTTGGAAAGTCTTTGGCAAGATGCTCATTCATGCGGCCACTTTCTTGCTTCGATGGTCATCTCGAGCCCCAGCCCCGTCAGCACCTTCAGGACCTTCCCGACCTGCACGGTCTCTTTGCCGTTTTCAAGATCGGACATGAATCGGTACCCGACGCCGCATAAGGCCGCCGCATCTGCCAAGGTCAGGCCGTCTTCTTTGCGTTTCTTCCTGACGGCGATGCCGATATCCGAAGCCGTAGCGACCCTATTTTGCACCGCATCCTCCTTGATTCCCTTTCGGGAATAATACTCGCTAAAACAGCTTCGTCAAGAAATTTATTCCCGAAAGGGAATAAATAGAAGGATTCATCCTTTTTCTGGCCCCAATATTACCGACAGGGAATAAATACGGTCTTTCAGAGAGTGCATACCGAAAGACCCCAACTGGTCAATAACAGCGGTCTGAGCGCCGTCTGGCATACGCGCAGCCGCATGGCCCTGCAGGCGCTGATTGCCGAAACCGATGTCGAGCCTTATAGCGGGTCCAGATTCTCAGAGGCTGTTCAGGTATTGGATCCGGCCACACAGGACTATCGGAATCCGCAGTTTATGATCAACTACGTGGAGAGCCATGACGACCAGCGCCTCAAGCATGTCATCCAGGAATCCGGCGTTGACGATGCCGCTGCTCTGAAAAAATTGACACTGGCAACAACAATTCTTATGACCATTCCGGGCGAGCCCATGCTCTATCAGGGCCAGGAGTGGGGGGAGGCCTCTGCTGTCCGGAAAATCCTGACGCTGAGAACTTTGAAAAGCGTCAAACACCGAGTTTTCAGAGATCGCCGAGCGTGTCGAGCTTTGCCTTTTCAACGACGAAGGTCAGGAGACGTGCATCGACCTGCCAGAGGTGACGGGCTATTGCTGGCATGGATACCTGCCTTCTATCGAACCGGGCCAACGCCACGGCTACCGTGTCCACGGACCGTGGGATCCGGCCGGCGGTCACCGCTGCAATCCGGCCAAGCTGCTGCTCGACCCTTATGCCAAGGCCATGGAGGGGCAGGTTAAATGGAATGAAGCGCTGCTTGTTTTTTGTCGACAGCTCATTCGCTTCCGTAAAGACCACCCCGTCTTTTGCCGCCGCGGGTGGTTCCACGGCCGGCCGATTCACGGCAGCGAGGTTCACGACATCGGCTGGTTCACCATGGAAGGAGAGCGGATGGCCGAGGAGGACCGGGAGCAAGGGTACGTGAAGTCACTGGGGGTCTTTTTAAATGGCGCTGCTATTCCGAAAACGAGCGCCTGGAAGAACAGGAATCACTGAAGGCAGGGGATCAAATCAAGGTCGAAGCCCGTTGCCTGGTAGTGCTGCACCAGGAATCCTGAACCTGTTGCAGCGCAGCGGCTGCATATGGTGTCCGGATTCGGCTTTGAACGAAGTCGGCGGCGATCCGTCGCGGTTCGGCATGCCGGTTTCGGCGTTTCATGAAGCCATGTCGGAAGCACACCGCCGGCATCCTTCCGCCATGCTTGCCACCTCCACCCACGACACCAAGCGAAGCGAAGATGTCCGGGCTCGGCTGGCCCTGCTTTCCGAAATACCGGAAAAGTGGGCAGAGGCGGTGCGAAGATGGTCGGAATCAAATGAACGATACCGAAAGGACAACTTGCCGGATCGAAATGCGGAATATCTGTTCTATCAAACCGTTGTGGGCGCCTGGCCCATCGACGCGGAACGCGCCGCGGCCTTTATGGAAAAGGCGGCCCGTGAAGCCAAGATGCACACTGGCTGGGAGCGGCCGGACCCGGACTACGAAAACGCCTTGAAGGCGTTTGTCGAGGGCGTTCTCTCCGATCCCGCCTTTGTCTCCGATCTTGAAGCGTTTGTCACGCCGCTGATCGAACCGGGCCGGATCAACGCCCTTTCCCAGACCCTGATCAAGCTGACCGCACCGGGCGTCCCCGACCTATACCAGGGCACCGGACTATGGGACTTGAGCCTGGTGGATCCCGACAATCGCCGACCGGTGGACTTTGCCTTCCGGGTGGATGGTCAAGGTCCTTTTCCCTACTGTCTGATCGTTCTGGGCGCGATAGCTCCGCTGGAAAAGAAGGTTTTTGTTCCTACCCTTTCGGTAAACCTTTCAATCATCCTTGTATTGGCAGCCGTAGCCATCCTTGTCTATTTTATTCATCATGTTTCCAGCGCTATACAAGCAGATCAGGTTTTTCGTTCCGTCTACGCTGAACTTTTGATCAAATTCGGCAAAACAGCCGCTCCGATGTTGCAGTTACAATTCGGCTGCTTGAAGTACTACATACAATTGCCTTGCAATGCCGCAATTCAGAGCAAAGAAAGGCAGTAATAAGGCAGGCCGAAATGATTGTACGAACGAGCCATGACTCGATATCTGAGGAAAACGATAGGCTCGATGTGAAGGAACGTTACCAAACTTTGAAAAGCGTTGCGGTCAAAAATTGCTGATTTGAGAATGGATCTTTGTATCCCGCTGCTATGCAGAAAAAATCGAGGCGGAGCAGGGCTTCGACGTACTGACCTATACCTTCGGAAGCTGGCAGCGCGACGAGTCGGCAGCCGAAACGGTAGCCGCCGTCAAGGAAACGATGCGAAAATCCCAGGAGCGATTCAAGCGATGAGGGCCTACATCGATTCGGATGTCCTCATCTTATCGATGCGGCGGGAGAGATGTACCGCCGGTGGAGCCCGCGAAACGGTACCGATATCAACGGGAGACGAACCGGTCCGCATCGTCGAACAACTCGTAGACAAGACTTTCCGGAACGGTCTTGCCCTGGGCCAGGCCGATGCCTTTCATGATCAGGGACGCATCCTGCGGATCGAGCACACCGGCGGGAAGCGCCTCGCTGAAAAGCCATACCCCGGCTTCCTGGGACGGCACCGGTGTGTCTTTTCCCGCCAGATCGGATGCAGCCGCCAGCAAGGCGGCCACGGCCATGTCCAGGGCGCTTCCGGCCATGTCCTGGTCCAGCAGGACTTTTGCCGCTTTGAGCTTTTCAGCGGCCAGTTGCCGCATCCGCGATATACCGTTTTGGGTGCTCTCTTCGGCTGCATCGTACCAGGGACGGGCACCGGCCAGCGGGGAGGCGGCGCCCAGCCGTTGAAGCCCCTTGAGGGCGAAAGGATCGATGAGCGCCACGGGGAATTCCGCCGAAAGCTCCTCGGCCACCGCATCCGCCGCCGCATCGACCTGGTCCAACACCACGAACAAGCCGCCTTCGGAGGCAAAGATACGGTCGATGCGCGATCCGAAGGTCTGCTGCAGCGCCTCGATGCACCGGGCGACGGCCGCATCCAGAGCAGGATCGCCGAAGGTGCTCGAGGCGATTTTTCCGGCGGCGGGTTTTTCTTCCTCGGTATCGGGCGGCTCCGCAGTCGCCTCGACCTGGGCAGCGGCCTGCTCTCCGGCCAAATCCTCGATGAGGGTTTCCAGAACTTTTTTGGATACCCCCACCACATCTTCCGTGGCATCTTCCCCGACGACGTTGTCGAACAGGTCCTTTTTGGTGTTCACCAGCCCCAGCACCTGCTCTTCGTAGGCACCGGCTGCCACCATGGTGATGATCTGCACCCGGCGCGACTGGCCGAGGCGGTGCACCCTCGAGTTTCGCTGCTCCAGCACCGCCGGGTTCCAGGGAATATCCAGGTTGATCACCACCGAGGCGCTCTGGAGGTTGAGCCCCACGCCGCCGGCATCGGTGGAGACAAACACCTGCACGGCATCGTCGTCCCGGAACCGGTCCATCAATTCGCCGCGCCGGGCCGTGGGCACGCCGCCATGGAGGCGCACATATGAAAGGTTCATCCGTTCCAGCCGGTCGGCCACCATGCGGGTCATCCGCTCCCATTGGGAAAAGACCACGGCCTTCAAGCCGGACTGGACGCAGAGTTCCTCTAAAAGAACGGCCAGTTCGTCGAGTTTCGGGGCGCCTTTGGTTTCCTTGTCCACCAGGCCGGCGGCGTTGCAGGCCATCCTTGCCTGCTGCAGGGCGGCCATGAGCCGGTTTTGCTCCACAGGGGTCAGGGGGCGCCGTTTGGCGATGGTTGCCAGTCTGCCGGCGGCGGACATGGCCGCATCGTGAAGCTCGACCTGCTTTGCGGTCATGGCGACATCGATGCGCTGATTGATGCGCTCGGGGAGCTGGTCGCTGACCAGGCGGCGGTCCCGGCGCAGCATGACCGGCGCCAGGCGGCGACGCAGCAAGGAGAGGTTGCGATATCCCAGCACCTTGCCCCTGGCGTCGGTGACATGAAAATCGACCATGTAGCGCCACAGCGGCCCCAACACCTTGGGATCGACCACCTGCATCAGGCTGTAAAGATCCTCCAACCGGTTTTCCAGCGGGGTGCCCGTGAGCACGAAGGCATACCGGCAGGGGATGGTTTTCACCGCCGAGGCAATCTTGGTGCGCCAGTTCTTGATGCGCTGAGCTTCGTCCATGACGACCAGATCCGGCTTCAAGGTGTCGATGATCACACTGCGGTCGCGCAGGACCAGTTCGTAGTTGAGGATGAAAAAATCCGCGTCCCGTCGGTACTGCACCCCGCGCTCCGGCGGCGGCCCCTGGACGACCTGGCTTTGAAGGTCGGTGAACCGGGCGATCTCCCGGGCCCACTGCTGCTTCAATGATGCCGGACAGATAATCAGCGTCTTTCGAACCCCTTCGTGGGTCCGGAGCCAGGCGGCTGCGGCGATGGCCTGCAGGGTTTTGCCCAGTCCCATGTCGTCCGCCATCAGGGCCCGGCCGGTGCCGGCCAGAAAAGCCGTTCCCTCGACCTGGTAGGGGTACAATTTCGCCTTTATCCCGGGAAGCCTTCCGCGGGTGGCGACGATCCGATCACGGATCTCCGCTGCCCGGACCTTGTGGGCCGAGTCGGCCGCCAATCGCCGGGTGAACTCTGCGGCGTCTTCGCCGACAACGATATCGGGCCGGTCGGCCACCAGTTCGGTAAAGCGGAAAAAATCGTCGGGAAGGCGGCCCTGGAACCGGCCCGAGGCATCGAAGACCCGGTTCAGGAGGGCGGCCAGGTCGTCGGCCAGGACCGGGGCGCGTCGGACCTGGAGCCGGGGCGCGTCTTCCACGTCCCAGGCCAGGTAGACATAGGATGCCGGCGGCGGCTGTTTTAGGATCCTGGTATAGTCCCGGCGTTTTTTCAGCTTGTGCAGCACCGCCTCGATATGTTTGCAGGTCCCGAGGTGGTTGTTTAAAAAATCCGGGCAGCTGCAAATGTTGGCACGGTTCTGGATGCTGCGGATGGTCACCCGATAGGTCTTAGAATAATGGGTGGCCGAACCGCTGGACTCCGCCTGCCATATGCCGAACCAGGGTTTGCCGGTAAGATGGTTGACCTGCACTTCGGTTCGGCCGCGTTTGATCCGGTCCTTGACGGCGGCATCGGCTGCGGAGATGACCTGCTGTTCCGTTTCATCATTTTGATCCGCGTAGGCGCACAGCGCCGCAATCTGGTGGCGGCACACCCCGTCGCGGCTCTTGCGGCATTCACAATCGAGGACGAGATGGCCCTGGTCGTTTAAGTCCACGGCCACCCGCAACGGCGACTTCTCGCGGTCATCCTCCACCTCGGCCCAGAGCCGATCCTGGCTCTGGTCGATTTGCATCACGCACTTGTCTCTGAAGTCGTGCAG
>CAYPFH010000169.1:0-8423 GCA_964409825.1 uncultured Desulfobacterales bacterium
GAGGCGGCGCTGCAGCGCCGCCTCGGCTCCGGGGGGGGTGAATCTTTCGTTGGCGAATCAACCAGTTCGCCCCGATATAGACCGATCTTTCTGCAATTGGCAAGCCCCCATCGATTTATCTTCTCCCTCGGTACGACGAAATCGACAGCGTGAAAGTCCGCCCGCCGGCACCCAACCTTTTTTCGATGCTCGGTTTTGCGGCCTCGGCAAGGCGGAAGCAAAAGGGTTCTCCTCCGGCAGTCGATATGCTATGATTTCGGGAAAAATTGCGCCCATAGAGCCAGCGATTTGATCCGGATCCGATGATGGACGACCGTCGAAGAAAATTTCTCCGGCATCTTTTTGCCGGTGCCGGCATGTTATGGGGGCTGCCCCGGCTTTCCGTGAACGGGGCAGCGGCCATGGGCCGCTATCCCCAGGGGATTCGGAAAATTGAGGGAATCGCCGCCGTCAATGGGCAATCGGCCCAGGTGAGAGACATCGTGGCGATCGGCGACACGGTGACGACCGGGCCTGACGGGAAGGTTGTTTTCGTCGTTGACACAGCGGTGTTTCTGCTGCGGGAAAACACCCGGATGACCCTGACCCGGGAAAACATTGACGAATCTGCCGTGCTCGACGTGATCCGCCTTCTGGAGGGGAAAATGCTCGGCGTATTCAGCCGGCGCCGGCGCAAACAGCTGCTGACTCCCACCGCGGTTGTCGGCATCCGAGGCTCGGGGGTATACAGCGAAGCTGACCCGCAAACCACCTACCTGTGCACTTGCTATGGGCATGCAGAGATCAAGTCGCTGGCCGACCCGCAGAACAGAGAGTCCGTGACCACCCGCCACCACGAAGCCCCGCGCTATATCGACGCGGCCGGGCGTATCCGGCCCGCTCCGGTGGTCAACCACACCGACGCTGAGTTGATCCTGCTCGAATCCATGGTCGGCAGAAGGCCGCCTTTTGTCGAGTCCGACGGCCACGGCTACTGACCCGGCCATGACCGCTGACAAACCCGTTCTCACCATCGCCGTGCGGGATCTCGTGTCCCACGTGCTTCGCGCCGGCGACCTGTCCTTTTCTTTTTCCGGTCCGGCCCGGACCGCCGAGGCCATCCGCGCCCATCAACGCATCCAGCAACGGCGCCCCGCCGGCTACCTGGCCGAGCAAGCCGTTTCCCACGACACAGAGTCGGACCGGTTTGTTCTCCGGATCGGCGGGCGCATCGACGGGGTGTTTCCCGGTTCGGTGCCGCCGCTGGTGGAGGAAATCAAGACCACCACCGGCGATCTGGCGTCTGCAGCCGAAGCCCAAAACCCGCTGCACTGGGGACAGCTCAAGGCCTACGCCTACATGTATGCCGCTATCCGCTCCCTGGAAGCGGTGGATACCCGGCTGACCTATGTGCAGATCGAGACCGGGAAAACCCTTCAGACCGAACGCCGTTTTTCCTATGCGGACCTGCAGGCGTTTTTCGATGATCTGGTGCGGCGCTACATGGACTGGGCCTCGACGGTGATCGAGTTTAGGAAGATCCGGGACCGGTCCGTTTCACAGCTTCCATTTCCCTATCCTGCATACAGAGGCGGACAGCGCCGGATGGCCGTCGCCTCCTACCGGACAATCCGGGACGGGGGGCAGCTGCTGGTCCAGGCCGCCACCGGCATCGGAAAGACCATGGCCGCCCTGTTTCCGTCGGTAAAGGCCCTGGAAGAGGGATTGATCGAAAAGATCTTTTACCTGACGGCCCGGACCACGGCGCGCACCGCCGCCGAAGCCGCCGTGCAGACCCTGGCCCAAGACGGGCTGCGGCTCAAATCCCTGACCCTGACCGCCAAGGACAAGATCTGCTTTGCTCCGGAGGCCGGATGCCGGCCGGAGGTATGCCCATTTGCCCGCGGCCACTACGACCGCATCAACGAAGCCGTAAGCCGGGCGTTTGAAACAGATGCGCTCGTCCGGCAGGCGGTGGAGACTGTGGCGCAAGAGTACCGCGTGTGCCCCTTCGAGCTCTCCCTTGAGCTTTCTCTTTGGGCTGACCTGATTATCTGCGACTACAATTACGCCTTCGATCCCCGGGTCTATCTTCGGCGGTTTTTCACCGAGAAAAACGGCGGCTACGCCTTTTTGATCGACGAGGCCCACAATCTCGTCGATCGAAGCCGGGAGATGTTCTCCGCCGAGATTTCAAAGCAGCCTTTTCTCGACGCCCGGCGGGATCTGAGAAGCGAATTGCCGGATCTGTATCGATCCATGGGCCGTATCAGCGCCTGGATGGCGCGGGCCAAAAAAGGCGGCGCCGAGAACTTGACAGGTGAAGGCGAGACGGCCTGGGTGGACCCTGAATCTCCCGGATCCCTCCTTCCGCTTCTGCGGAAGTTCGCCGCCGAGGCCGAACGCTGGCTGGCCCTCAATCTGCAGACCGATTTTCGCGAACCGCTTCAGGCGCTGTACTTTGCGGCAGGAACGTTTTTGCGGACGGCCGAGCAATACGACCGCCGGTATACGACCCTCTACCGGATCGAAAAGAAAAACCTGTCGGTCAAACTGTTTTGCGTGGACCCTTCGGGCAATATGACCGAGGCGTTGGGCCGGGGCCGGGCGGCCGTCTTTTTTTCCGCCACGCTCGCCCCCATGGACTATTTCAAAGACCTATTCGGCTGTAGGCCATCTGCGGAAACACTGGCGCTGCCCTCGCCGTTTCCCCGGGACCGACTCGGACTTTTTATTTTGGGTCGGGTATCGACCTACTATCGGGACCGGGCCGCCACGGCCCCGGAAATCGCCCGGGCGTTGCAGGCACTGGTCGAAGAACGGACCGGAAACTATCTGCTCTTTTTTCCCTCCTACGCCTACATGGAGCAGGTGTTCACCCTGTTCGCCGCCGAGCGGCCCGATATCGAAACTCTCGTTCAAACCCCGTCGATGAGCGAATCCGAGCGGGAAGATTTCCTTATCCGGTTTTCCTCGGCAAACACCCGAACGCTGGTCGGTTTTGCCGTCATGGGGGGGATCTTCGGGGAGGGGATCGACCTGGCCGGAGAGCGGCTTTCCGGGGCCGCCGTGGTCGGGGTCGGACTGCCCGGCATCTGCCTCGAGCGGGATGTGATCCGGGATTACTATGCGGCGGTGAAGGAAAGCGGCTTTGAATACGCCTACCAGTACCCGGGCATCAACCGGGTCATGCAGGCCGCCGGCCGGGTGATCCGGTCCGACGAGGACCGGGGCGTGGTGCTGCTGATCGACACCCGGTTTTCATCCCGCCGATACCGCTCCCTGTTTCCCGGCCACTGGCAGCCGCGGGCCGTGGGAAGAATTCGGGACCTGAAAAGGGCGATCGGGAACTTCTGGGTTTCCACGGAACAATAACAGCTACGGGCGCAGCGCCCTAATTGGCCCGGTAGGCGCGCCGGTAAGGGACTGTTTCCCGGAAACAGAAAACAAGCGCCAGGGCCAGGGCGGATGCGGACAGGTCGTCTATGACGAATGCAGCCGGATCGGCATCTATCCCCTCGTCGATCTCTAAGAGCGAATAGCGCTTCCGGCCGCGGCTCAGGGCCGCATCGACGACCGCCAGGGCCGCCTCCGGGCGATTTGACTGCCGGCAGGCGCCGATCAGAAGCATCTACCTCTCCTTGCCGATGCATGGGGTCGTGCAGCGAAAACAGGATCGACATGCATCCGGTCAACGTGCACGCTGGATTTTCGGTTCATGATGACTATTTTTTTATTGAATGGAATCAATCCATGCAAGGGGTAACGATCCCCATAATCAGAATACCGGCAAACGAATTGGAGGATCCCATGAACGAATATATCCGGAAAGAAAGCGATGAAATCGATACCGCCAAACACCTTCTGGAAGGCAAACGGATTCTCATTGTCGACGACGAACCGGACGTTTTAGAGACGCTCGAAGATCTCCTTCCGGCAGGGAGCACCACCCGGGCCTCAAGCTTTTTTGAGGCCCGGGACCTGCTGGATTCGACCCCGTTTGACATCGCCATTTTGGACATCATGGGCGTCGACGGTTATGAACTGCTGAAAATCGCGGCAAAAAAAAAGATCACGGCCGTTATGCTCACCGCCCGGGCCGTGGGTCCGGAAAACGTGAAAAAGTCCTACCAGGAAGGCGCCGCCTATTATATTCCCAAAGAAGAGATGTTCCGCATCGACACCTTCCTATGCGACATCCTCGAAGCCCAGGAAAAAGGCGAAAGCACCTGGTCGAACTGGTTCGACCGGATGTCCGCCTACCTGGAGCGCAACTTTCAGCCCGGCTGGCAAAAGGACGATAAAATTTTCTGGGATAGATTTCCGTTTCACTGAACACCGGCCCGGGCGGCGCTGACGGTTCGAAAAATCCCCCAATCGCATCTTCACAGCCATGATCTCGAATTGGCACGGTTGCCCCCGACTCGCATCCGCTGAAAAAGTGAATGTTAATCAGCAAAAAAATTGACAGTCAGCGGCTGATTCGGTGTTAACGCAGTACATTAAATGCTTCCGCACAGCGGTCTTTTGGCTGCAGCAAATCGAATTTCCATCACTCCCATCAACCGGATCAAACACGGAACAGCGAGACTCGAAAAAGGCAGGGCATGCGCTTCAAGGAACAGGTGGCGGTGGTCACCGGGGCAGCGAGGGGAATCGGCTATGCCATCGGGGCGAAGATGGCGAGCCAGGGCGCCCGGGTGGCCCTCTTGGACATCGACGACCGGGTGCATGATGCGGCCCGGCAGTTTAACGAACAAGGATTTTCAGCTATAGCCCAAGTGGTGGATGTGGGCGATGCATTGGCTGTCGAAAAGACCCTGGCAGCGGTGGCCGATCGGCTCGGCGGAGCGCAGATCCTGGTCAATAACGCCGGGATCGTGCTGCCGGCAAGCCTGGAGGAAACCAGCGAGGCGGATTGGGACCGCACCACCCGCGTCAACCTCAAGGGCGCTTTTTTCTGCGCGAAATACTGCCTTCCCTATATGAAAAAGCGGCGCTCCGGGAAAATCGTCAACATCGGTTCGCGGGCCGGCCTCGGCAAACATGACCGCAGCGTCTATTCCGCTTGCAAAGCCGGCCTGGTCGGGTTGACCCGAACGTGGGCGCTCGAGCTGGCCGCCTATCGGATCAATGTCAACAACGTGGCGCCCGGACCCATCGCCACCCGGCTGTTTACCGACGGCAATCCGCCGGGAAGCCCCAAGACCGAGGCCATCGTCGGCAATATCCCCCTCGGGCGGATGGGTGCACCGGAAGACGTCGCCGACGCAGTGGCCTTTCTTGCCTCGTCGGAGGCTGACTTTATCACGGGGCAGACCCTGTTTGTCTGCGGCGGATTGAGCGTCGGCTGGGTCGGCATCTGAGGGGCCGTTCCGGAAGAAACGGACGGGGAGTACCAACCCAAAACACATTCAGCAGTGAAGGAGGAAAAATGTCGAAAAGATGGATACAGACCTTTTTTGTAGCGGTGCTTGCTCTTTTGCTGGCGGCCCCGGCGGCTTATGCACAACAGTAAAGAATCCGCGCCCAAAGGACCCGGCTTTATAAGCTCTCCCCATGGGGGGGTCAAACCCCGTCCCCAAGGAGGCAGGGCCGGGAGCTGTGTCACTTTGTGAAAATTAATCGTCCAATTGCAGTTGCTCTTGTTGCTTTTCCATCTTTTCCTAATGGCGCAAGTATTTCCGCATCATTTCAGCGTTCAACCCGGCTGTGTCCATGAAGTAGCTTTTGGCCCAGAAATGATTGCCCCAATAAGGCCTGCTGCGCAGTTCACGAAATTGGCGGAACACTTTCATCGCTGTTTGGCCCTATACGAAAGTCATTAACTCCGAAACCGATACCTTCGGAGGAATCGTGGTCCTTTTGAATGTTCAATTCGGCCACCTCAAATCCTGTAAATCCGCATATCGGTTGGATATTGGCGTGGACAGCATCTCTTGCCGCGCCCACCAGGATACGGAATCGATATTTTGGAAAGTAGATAATGTGGTAATTTTGCAATGCCATATCGGATGTGATAGTTTGCGGAGCCGGCTTACTGCTTCCTCCTTGATTTGACGTTGCGACAACAACTCATTGCAAGGATAGCAGTGACCGGCCTTTCAGGCCATGTCCGTCCGGGACCGGCATAGCCAGTCCCACTTGACCACGCCCAGAGGGCGTGGCGCTCTACTTCGCATTAAAATAGTTTCATTTTGATCAATCTGGATGCTTGGCCGGTCAGCGGCAAGACGGACATCGAATAGGGATGACATCCCTCTCCGTTGGATCCAGGACGCCTGTTGCACGGCTTGCACGTCGCAAGTGCTTTGGAAAAGGAGGCGGCTGTGGACAATCGGATCATCATTACGGCGGCCGTGACCGGATCCAACCCCACCAAGGAAATGAACCCGGCCGTTCCCTACACCCCAAAAGAGATCGCCGATGCCGCGGTGCAATGCCACAAGGCCGGCGCGGCCATCGCTCATATCCATGTCAGGGATCCGGATACCGGACAACCCGCCTTTGAAAAGGACCTTTTCAAAGAGGTCCTCGACCGGATCCGCGACCGGTGCGACATGCTCGTCAACCTGACCACCAGCGGACTTCACCTGAGCGGGCCGGATGCCGTCGCTCAACGGCTTGAACCCGTTTACCTGAAGCCGGACATGTGCTCGTTGGATCTGGGAAGCATGAATTTCCGGGAGCGGGTTTTTTCCAACCCCCCGCAGTGGTCCTGGGAAGCGGCCGAATGCATGGCCGAAAACGGCGTCAAGCCGGAAATCGAAGTGTTCGAGCCGGGCCATATCCGCCAGGCGACCGATCTGGTGCAAAGCGGCCTCATTCTGCCGCCGCCGGCGTTTCAACTCTGCATGGGGGTGTACTGGGGGATCGAGGCTTCCGCAGAAAGCCTGCTGTTCATGAAAAGCCGCCTACCGGACGACTGCTGCTGGTCCGTTCTGGGCATCGGCCCCGGCCAGCTGCCGATGATTACCATGGGCATACTGCTCGGCGGCCACATCCGGGTGGGATTCGAGGACAACATCTACAGGAAGAAAGGGATACTGGCCGAAAGCAACGCCGAGATGGTCGACATGGCCGCCGATCTTGCCGGTCGCCTGGGCCGCACGGTGGCAACGCCTGCCCAGGCCCTTGAGATACTCGGCCTTTCGCATTGACCCCGCCGAAAGTCGACTCATCAGACGAAATCGCTTCGCTGACAAGGACCCATCGACGGCTTTAGCGGAACGGCGGTCTAACACGCGTTCGATTTACGCGTTTTCTTCCTTTTCTCCGCCGATGTTGTCTCCCCCATACAGGGGCCAGAAAACGATGAGCGATATCAATGGCCAAGAAAGAAGAATGATGAGAAACCAGTTGTAATGGATTGTGGATTAGGTTATTGGGAGGTGACCCAATGGCCAAAGATACCCGTTTTATAAATGATAGGCATTGGGAAATCCTGGAATCACTGCTTCCGAAATGAAAATCCAATCCAAAAGGCGGTTGGCCTCCAGCAAACAATCGCGATGTTTTATCAGGTTGTTGAAAAACTTCCAAAAATCCTCTTGATCGACAGCTTTTTTTATACTAGCCTACCAGCAAAACATCTACAGGATTGCGGGCATATAATGAGAGGCTCGCGAAAGCAGCAGGATTCACTATTCAGCTATGTGCCTCTCGAAAAGCGCATTCCCAAAAACCATCCGGAATCAATAAACAGATTGTTGAAGGCTGCTGGTAGCCTGGAATTTCAAAGAGCAAATGAAAAAGCCTGGGATCTACATCAGTTTTTCAACCGCCTGCTATAGCGCTTGGACCAAGCAATTTTGGATGTGATTGACAACCCGGTTAGCATCCAAAGGACCGCTACAATCGGAACGATATTCTGACAAGCGCTCTATCTGGCGCGCCGAAGCGGGACAGAGGGTTGGAAAATTGGCGTCGGGAGCCATGTGGGCCATGAAAAGGGCCGACAGCACGCAGGCCGTCAATGGCTGAGAGGAGGATCAGACGATGCCCGGCCACTTTCCTTGATAACCGAGCAGGCTGGAAATCAATTTTCCTTTTTCGAACAGCTTCTGCAGGATTTTCTCACGAAACGACGGGTTCAGGTCGCCTGCTGCCGTGGTCACATTGATACTTCCGACGACAGACCCCTTTCCATCGATCACGGGAACGGCAACCGAATACAGGTCCATGGAAAGCTCGCGGTCGCTGACGGCATAGCCGCGCTTTCGGGTCGCCATGAGCTCCAGCCATAAATCCTTTTTCGATGTGATCGTCTTTCGAGTGATCGGCTCCAGATCGAGCCGTTCGATGCTGTCTTTCAACTCGTTGTCGGCCAGCCCGGCCAGCAGCGCCTTCCCAACGGAGGTGCAATAGGCCGGCAGCTTCGATCCGTCGTACAGATCGTATTTTAGATACCGCTTTTTTTCCTTCCGCTAGAGGTAGATTGCGTC
>CAYPFH010000170.1:0-8397 GCA_964409825.1 uncultured Desulfobacterales bacterium
TTTGTCATGTCCAATTCGTTTACCAACCAGACCCTGGCCCAGATCGATCTGTGGCGGAATCCCAAGGAGATCGGGGTCTATCGGCTGGCCAAGGAGCTTGACGAAGAGGTGGCCCGGCTGCACATCGAAAAGCTCGGCGCGCACCTTACGAAAATGAGCGCCGAGCAGGCCGACTATATCGGCGTGCCCCAGACCGGCCCCTTCAAGCCCGAACACTACCGCTACTGATGCATTTTGCCCGGCGGACTTTCGTCCGCCGGGCAAAATGTTGAAAAAACCAGTCCATACTTTTCCAGCTTTTCCAATTCTTATTTCATTGGGCGGCGCTTTGTGAAGATGCTTGTTCCGGAATCATCGGTGCGCCGCCGAAAGGAGGCAGATTGAGTCAGACACCCGCGTTATGGGAGGCAACCTACGAGGCGCAAACAGCGGAAGAGCTCAACGAGGCATACAAGCAGTGGGCCTGCGACTACGATCGGGACACCTGCAAGCAAATGGGATACGTCGGCCCGGAGACGGCCGCTAAAATACTGGACCGGCATCTGGATTCCAAGCGCTGCCGCGTGCTCGATGCCGGCTGCGGAACGGGCCTGGTCGGTGAAGTGCTCAACGACATGGGCTACCAAAACCTGGAAGCCATGGACTACTCGCCGGACATGATCCGGGAGGCGGAAAAAAAGAACGTGTACCGCCGGGTGTTCCAGGCGGACCTGAACCGGCGGCTCGATGTGGCCGACGACGCCTATGATGCCTCCATCTGCGTGGGCACCTTCACCTATGCCCACGTCGGGCCCGACGCGTTCGAAGAGCTGATCCGGGTGACCCGGCCCGGCGGCACCGTGTGCTTTACGATCCGCGACGGCGCCTACGAAGACTACGGCTACCGGCCGAGGATGCTGGAACTCGAAAAAGAAGATGTCTGGCAGCTTGCCGAGATGCATCTGGAAGACTACCTGGTCAAGGAAGACGTCACGGCCCGGTTCTGCACCTACCGCGTGCTGGACAATTGAGCCGAGGCCATCGGATCGAATCTGCAAAATCGTTTTCATTGAAAACCAAAACACCCAGAAAGGAGACCCTTTGGTTACCGATAACGAAACCCTCGACAAGGTGTATACCGCCGAAAACCACGAAGAACTCATGGATGCCTACAAGGATTGGGCCGACAACTACGATGCCGACACGGTAGGCGCCTTCGGATACGTCGCGCACAAAGAAAGTGCAAAGGCGCTTTGCCGGGTGCTCGACGACAAGGATGCCGCAATTCTCGACGCCGGCGCCGGCACCGGCCTGGTGGGCGAGGAGCTGAAAAAGCGGGGATACAAGAATCTCGACGCCCTGGACTACTCAAAGGAGATGCTCGACGAGGCCGAGAAAAAGGGCGTCTACCGCAAGCTTTTTCAGGCCGACCTGAGCCAACCCCTCGACATCGAAAACGACCGCTACCGTGCGATCGTGTGCACCGGGACTTTCACCTTCGGCCATGTCGACGCCGATGCCTTCGACGAACTGGTCCGAATCACGCAGCCCGGCGGGGTCATCTGCTTTACGGTGCGCGAGGGGGCATACGAAGAATACGGCTACCGGAAGCGGATGATCGACCTGGAGCGGAAAAATGCCTGGGAGCTGCATTCCATGGTCGACACCGACTACCTGAAAAACGAAGGGGTCACCTGTAAACTGTGCACCTACCAGGTACCGGAAAACTACATCAGCAGCTAATGGAAAGGAGACAAACGAACATGCAAACCCAGAAAGGGAAAAAAAAGTATCTGTTTACCTCCGAGTCGGTGACTGAAGGCCATCCGGACAAGGTGGCCGACGCCATCTCCGACAGCGTGCTCGACGCCATTCTGGCCGAAGACAAAAACGGCCGGGTGGCCTGCGAAACGCTGGTGACCACTGGGCTGGCCTTTATCGGCGGCGAGATCACCACCGAGTGCTACGCCACCGACGAAACCCCGGAGCTGATGCCGATGCCGATCATGTACGCCCACAAGCTGACCCGGCGCCTGGCCGAGGCCAGAAAAACCGGCGTTCTCGATTTTCTGCGTCCGGACGGAAAGTCCCAGGTGACCATCGAATACGAAAACGGCACCCCCAAGCGGGTCGACACCGTGGTGGTCTCCACCCAGCACGCGCCGGAGATCGCCTACGACGACCTAAAAGAGGCGGTGATCGCCGAAGTCATCCAAAAAACGATCCCGGAAAAGATGATCGACGCAGACACCCGGTATTTCATCAACCCGACGGGCAAGTTCGTGGTGGGGGGCCCGATGGGCGACTGTGGGGTGACCGGCAGAAAGATCATCGTGGACACCTACGGCGGGCAGGGCAGCCACGGCGGCGGGGCCTTTTCCGGAAAGGATCCGTCCAAGGTGGATCGAAGCGCCTCGTACATGGCCCGGCACATCGCCAAGAACGTGGTGGCCGCCGAACTGGCGAAAAAATGCGAGGTCCAGCTGGCCTATGCCATCGGCGTGGCCGAACCGGTGTCGGTGCTGGTGGACACCTTCGGCACGGCCCGGATCGACGAAGAGCGGATCGGGGAGATCATCGACGAAGTCTACGACCTGCGGCCGGCGGCGATCATCGAATATCTGAATCTTCTCCGGCCGATCTATGCGCAGACCTCGGCCTACGGCCACTTCGGCCGAAACGAGCCCGGGTTCACCTGGGAGAAGACCTCCGAGGTCGAGGCGATGAAAAAGGCAGCATAAATCAAATTGCTGACGCAATTTGATTTATTTTTCAGGTACAGTGAGAACAAAAAAAGCGCCGGAGGCTTGCCGCCTCCGGCGTTTTGTTTTGCTCGACAGGGAGAAAGCCGCTGCCGCTGTGTTCGAAGTGCTGACGGCCGGATCCCGGGTCTGACCGGATAAAAACGGTCGGGGCCGGCTCCGGGTGCCAGATGCGCTGCCACACCCAGTAAAGCTGCTCCCAGCGGACAGGGCTTTTCATCCGACGGTTCGGCACCGGCCGTACCTGCCCATCCACGACTTCCGCCACTTTGAATTGGAAAATGTAGCCGGGTTCCATGCCCATCCGAAGATCCGTGATCACGACATCTTGCCCCTCCTGATCGACGGCGTAAAACCCGTGGGTGAACCACTTCAGGCGCCGGACCGGCCAGTGGTTGGAAACGGGTACGAGCAATTCCGATCGGCTGTCGTAGCGGGTGAAGCTCAGTTCTCTTTTTCCATCCATGAGCGAATAAAATCCTTCATAGTAGCCGCCCTCATCCATCGCCAGCACGCGCCAGAGCAGGGTGTTGAAGGGAGAGGGAACGGTCAGCACCTTTTCATAGGCGATGTTCTGGCGAAGAAGGGAATCCTCGGCCGCTTCTGTCACGTACAGTTTGGCCCCCGCAGACCAGGTCAGATACAGGGTGCTCAACGCAAGACCCGCCGCATTGAACATCCATCCGGTCGAGGTTTTCCGGGAAAGTACCAGGGCGGCCAGGACGCCGCCAAGCAGGGGGAGCGAATAGGCCGGATCGATGATGAAAATGGTGGACCACATCTCGGGCGGCGTCGGCAGGGGCCAGAAGATCTGGGTGCCGTATACCGTGAAACTGTCCAGGAGCACATGGGTGGCAAAGGCCAGGTAGACCATCACGGTCCAGCGGAACCGATACTCGGAAGTGCTTGGATGGAGCCGGGCAATGAGCCGGACAAAGAGCGGTGTCAGGACCGCCAGCACGAACAGCGAATGGCTGGCACTGCGGTGATAGGTGAAATTCTTCACGGCGTCTGAAAACGGCACCAGGATGTCCAGATCCGGGAAAAGGCCGCAAACGCCTCCCCACAGCAGCGCCTTTTTGCCGACCTGCCGTCCCATGACGGCGTCGCCGACGGCGGCACCTAATAGAACCTGGGTAAAAGAATCCATGGCAAGCAGTCTCCCTGTTGGAACATCTATAGAAAAATAGGAATGGGGCGGGAAAATGCAAATTTTACCTTGCAGGGCCCGTTTTTCTATATTACAAGAATGTTGTAATCAATAACTTGTAACGAAAGATTTGTATTCAATTTTCGGGGGTCATCACCAGAAGAGCGAAATGATCCATTTCGCGGCATCATGAATCCCGAAAGTTGCGCATAAATGAATTGCCCTGCCATGGCGAATCCTTTTCTCATCGAAACGCTTCCTCCGGACAGCCCTTTTTGCAACAGGGAAGAAGAGATCCGCCGTCTGGTTTCCGCTGCTGAAAGCGGCACCAACATCGTCTTGTTTTCTCCCCGCCGATACGGAAAGACCTCCCTGGCCCTCCGGGTCCAGGCGATGCTCCAAAAAGAAGGGTATGTGGCTGTTTACTGCCACCTGTTCGGCGTCGACTCTGTTTTGGATGCGGCCTCCCGGATCGCCGGGAGCATTCTCGGCGCCATTCACGCCAGAGAGTCGCTGCTGAAGAAGGGGAAACGATTTCTTCAGTATTTTAAAACGTTTCGGCCGGTTTTTCGACCTTCCGAAGAAGGAATATCCATTGCAGTGGAATCCGCTTCAGAGGAGAAGCCGATGGATCTTCTCGAGCGCGTCCTGGACGAGCTGGCGGAGTTTTCCGAAAAATCCGGCTATCGGGTCAACGTTGTTTTGGATGAATTTCAGGAGATCTCCCGGCTTAAGGAATCCGCCCGCATCGAGGGGGTCATGCGCGGAAAGATCCAGGGGCAGCCGGCCTCATTTTTTTTTCTCGGCAGCCGTAGAGGAATTCTTCTTGCCATGTTTTCAGAGAGAAAGCGTCCCTTCTTTCAATCCGCAATCCCGATGGAACTGCCCCCTTTGCCCCATGAAGAGACCGATTCTTTCCTATCCGGACTTTTTTCAAAGGCAGGGAAGCAATGTTCGGACGAACTCTGTACGGCGATCTCATCGAAAGTTCAGCGCCATCCTTATTACGTCCAGCGTCTGGCGCGGGAAGTCTATGACCTGGGTGGGGAAACGATCTTGGCCGAAGATGTGGACCGCGCCGTCAAAAATGTCGTCGATACGGAACGGTATGCTTTCGAAGCCGTTTTGTCCCGGCTGACGGTCTCCCAGGTACGGGTTATTCGCACGCTGGCCCATTTTCCGGTGAAAGAAATGCTTTCCGGTGAATTTATCGGCCGATGCGGCCTTCCCCCAAGCTCTGTACAGTTCGCCCGCAACAGGCTGAAAACCGAAGATCTCATAGAACAGGAGAAAGAAAGCAGGATCTGGAAGGTGGTCGATCCGGTTTTCGTCATGTGGCTCAACCAACTTTGAAAGCGAATGCTGCGAGGCCACCGAACACGTGATCGACGAGCTGGCCAATTCCCTGTTTTCCATCAGCGAGCCCCGGTGGGCCGCGCCCGAGGACTCGAAAAAGATCAAGGCCCTGAAAAGAAGGGTGTACGATCTGTACGTGAACTACCGCGGGGTGTACGAAAAAGCGGCCTGACCCGGCGCTTTTGTTTATCCGACATCAAAAACAGGCCGGAACTCAGAAGCAACGAGTTGATCAGCAGGCCTCACAGGCCCATCACCGCCCGTTCTGCGGCTGCAAGGGCGCCCTCCAGGTAACCGCCGTGCTCTTCAGCCGTCTCGGTACCAGCAAAATGGACGGTGCCGTTCCAGATGGCGGTCCGGCCCGCCGGGGGGTGATAGAGGGGGTGTTCCGTCATCGGGGGCTGGTCGTATTCGGTGGCGGTGAACCGCTCCTTCGCCCAATCCTGGTAAAAGAAAACGGTCGGCTGCACCGCCGGCCGGCCGTAAATCTCCGCAAGCTGGTAGATCATCGCCTCGACGAGGCGCCGGGGACGGCTGCGCTGTGCGGCCGGCACCCCGAGAAAACCGGTCAAGCCGTATGGCGCGCAACCGTCGTTGGATCCGTCATGGAATTCACCGATCGGTCCCTGCTGGCTGAAGGCTTCGCCGGACAAAGACGCACTGCGCCAGAAGGGCGCATCGTAAAGGGCGCAGAACTTGGCCTGCCCCGCCATCCAGGTGGCTCTTTTGAGCATCGCCTGAGTCAATTCATGGGGCAGCTCCGGTTCGAATAAAATGGTCGACGCGGTAAGGCGCGGCGGTAGCGCAAGGATGACCTTTTCGGCCAGAAACCGGGCGATGGGCGTCCTTTCCAGTTCACCGACGTCGACCTGCACCGCGGCTCCGGCTTTCTCGATTCGGCAGACCGGGTGCTTGCGCCGAATGGCGTTTTCCGGGAGGTGGCCGCCGAGTCCGGCGACAAGCGACCCCATCCCGCCTGAAAGCCGCCAGGACGGAGGCTCCATCGCAAAGCCGCCGACGGTGCGAACTTCGCCGCCTGGAAGTTGAAAGCGGCCGAAACCGTTATCGAACTGGCGGAATCCGGTCAGCTCGAGGGCTTCAACAAGGTGGGCCATTTTCGGTTGAATGTCCGGCCAGTACCAGGAAGGACCCAGATCGGAGTAAAACCCCCGATGCTCGGGGCACAGGATCCTGCCCCCGATTCGGTCCCGGGCTTCGAGCACGACAAACGAGCGATTTTGCCGGGATATCAGAAAAGCGGCATAGATACCGCTGAGCCCTGCTCCGACAATCAGCGTATCGATGGTTTCGGTATGCATCGGTTCAGTAAACCAGCGTCAATCCCACCCCAACAGTTTAAACTGGCAGCGTTTTATTATGAGCTTATGCGCATAAATTGGTTCCTACAAATAAACGGGGAATTTCGTCAACGATAAAAAAAACGGTGGGAATGAAGCGGCGCTTCATTCCCACCGAGTAAGAAGGAAAGGTTGTTCGGTTGCCGGCTCAGGCGGCCGTTTTCAACTCGAAGCGCTTGATCTCGGCTTTCTTTGAAGTCCCCGATGCCTGGCTGCCCTCTAAAATGTTTAATCGCCAAATACCCCGATCATCTCTCTACTGCGCCGGCAGCCCTGCTCCGGCCGCGGTCTTGCCCCGGTCAAGCGAGCGATACTGGATCGCTTCTGCGATGTGGTCGGCGGTGATGTCCGGCTCTCCGGCCAGGTCGGCGATGGTGCGGGCGATCTTGACGATCCGGCTGTAGGCCCGGGCCGACAGGCCGAACCGGTCCACGGCCGATTCGAGCAGGGCGGCGCAGGCCGGGTCGATCTTGCAGAACTTTTTGATGTGCCGGTTGCTCATCTGGGCGTTGGCAAAAATGCGGGCGGCTGAAAAGCGCGCTTCCTGGATCTTTCTGGCGGCCAGGACCCGCTTCCGGATGTCTGCCGAAGGCTCTGCGCTGATTTCTCCCACCAAATCCTTGTAGGCCACCGCCGGCACCTCCACATGAAGATCGATTCGGTCCATAAGGGGACCGGAGATCTTGGCCCGGTAACGGTGGATCTGGGAGTAGGTGCAGCGGCAGGGGTGGCGTGGATCGGAAAAAAAACCGCACGGGCAGGGATTCATGGCCGCCACGAGCATGAACCGGGCCGGGTAGGTGATGGTGGTAGCCGCCCGGGCGATGGTCACTTTGCGGTCCTCCAGGGGCTGGCGCAGCACTTCGAGCACGTGTTTTTTGTATTCGGGCAGTTCGTCCAGAAACAGGACGCCGTTGTGGGCCAGGCTGACCTCGCCCGGGCGGGGCACGTGGCCTCCGCCGATGAGACCGGCGTCTGAAATCGTGTGATGCGGCGCCCGAAACGGGCGGGTGATAATCAGGGCCTGGTTTTCGTCGAGCAGGCCGACCACCGAAAAAATCTTCGTCGTCTCGATGGCTTCGGCAAAGGTCAGCGGCGGTAAAATGCCCGGAAGTCTTTTGGCGAGCATGGTTTTCCCGGAGCCGGGCGGTCCGATCATGATCAGGTTGTGGGCCCCTGCGGCGGCCACCTCCAGTGCCCGCTTGACGTGTTCCTGGCCCCTGACCTCGGAAAAGTCGTCCTGGACCGGATCGGCCGAAGAAAACATCCCGTCGATGTCGGTCTTTTCAGGGAGGATCGACCGGATCCCCAGGAGAAATTCGACCACCGCCGAAAGGCTTTTCACCGGATACACCCCGATGCCTTCCACCACGGCGGCCTCCCGCCGGTTTTCAAAAGGGACCACGATCCCTCTGCGGCCGGCCCGTTTGCCCGCGATGGCCATCGGAAGGGAGCCGTTTACCGGCTTGATCCTGCCGTCCAGGGAAAGTTCCCCCAAAAAAACGAAAGGATTCAGAGACGCTGCCGGAATGAGACCTGTGGCGGCCAGGATTCCCAACGCCATCGGAAGATCGAAGCCGGTGCCGTCCTTTTTGATATTGGCCGGAGCCAAATTGACGGTAATGCGGTCGTCCGGGAAATGGTAGCCCGAATTTTTGATGGCGGACTTGACCCGCTCCCGGCTTTCCTTGACGGACGCTTCGGGCAGTCCTACTGTGGTAAACGTCGGAAGACCGGCGGCGATGTCCACCTCCACCTCCACCAGGTAGGCATCGATGCCGATGACGGCGCT
>CAYPFH010000171.1:0-8377 GCA_964409825.1 uncultured Desulfobacterales bacterium
GGCTCACCACCCTGAGCAACGTCGAAGGGCAAATTCGAATGACCGAATGACCCAAACAGGGGCGAATACAATCTTTGGAAAGCTGTAGTCGTTTTGATCATAAGAGTAGTCGAATGGTTAAATGGTTGATTCGTTAAATAGGAAAACAAGCCCAGCATAAGAAACAGCATCTTTTGATGTTTTTTGAAAAGGTTGCCCCAGCAAGGCTTGAACCCAATTGACCAATCAACGATTCGACCAATCAACTTCCTAAAAGGAAACGGAGCCGGGCCATGGCGAAGAAAAAGCCCCCCAGTTTGGTTCCCGTCGGCAATCGAATCAAGCAGGCACGCCAGAAAAAGAAGGTTACCTACGAAACCCTGGCCAACGAAACCGGATTTTCGGTCGATTACCTCAAGCTGGTCGAAGCCGGAAAGGAAGTGCCGCCGGTCGGCGCGCTGCTGCAGATTTCCAGGGCCCTGGAGATCGATTCGGGGGCATTGCTCCGAGAGGAGGCGTCCAGGCGCAAGGATCGGGCAAGGGCCTACACCAAGCGGACCGACAATTACGCCTACCGAACCCTGACTCCCGGCGCGGAAAACAAGCACCTGAAAGGTTTTCTGGTCACGGTGGCCCCGATGAAGGATCACCAGGGCGTCGGATATCAGCACGAAGGAGAAGAGTTTGTCTATGTGCTGACAGGCCGGATCGAAATTACGGTCGGCGACCACGTCAACCGCCTGAAGGCCGGGGATTCGCTTCATTTCAACTCGGGCATCCGGCACATGATGAAAAATCCGGGAAAGACCGAAACCGAGCTGATCGTCGTGGTCTACAACCCGTGATAAAATCGCTGCCGCGAATTTATAAAAGTGGTGAGAAGCCATCGAAAAATCTGGAGAGGAGGTCGAGGGGATTTTTTTTCTGCGAGCTGCAGACCATGGATCACGCTTCCGAGGGGGAAATAAATGAGTTCCTGGTCGCGTGAAATATATGTGAGGGCTTACCGGTTTGCCGCGGAGGCACACCGGGAGCAGACCATAGCGGGAAGCGATCGACCGTACATCGTTCATCCGACCCTGGTGTCCATGGAAATTATTTCCTTGCTGTCAATCGAATCCGGATGGGACGGAGATTTGGCCCTCCAGACCGCCTTGCTTCACGACGTTTTGGAAGACACACCGCACCGGCTCGAAGAGATACGCAGCCAGTTTGGCAATGCAGTGGCCGAAGGTGTGCGCGCCATGACCAAGGATCGGGATATTCAGGACTGGCAAAGACGGATCATAGACAGTCTGAAACGCATTCGAAAGCAACCCTGGGAAATCTGGCTGGTGAAGATGGCCGACCGTATCACCAACCTGGCGCCGCCGCCGGTCGGTTGGTCCGCAGCTCGTATTGCCGACTATCGGAAAGAGTCTCTTCTGATTTACCGGAGCCTTGGGAAGGCGAATCCCTTTCTGGCTCAGCGGCTGTCTCGTAAGATTGCCTCTTACCCTCAGAAACGGGCCGCTGTGAAATCCCCTGCCGCGGCAGGCATGCGGACCTGAACGACACAGCCTGACTCAAACCGTTGTCCCCGTCATCCTGCCAGGGGGATGATCCTGACCATGGCGTCCATGAATTCATCGCTGAAGAGATCTTCCGGCGGTTCGCCGAACAGAAAGGCGCCCGTTTTCATCATCTCGTCATCTTCTTTGAGTTTATCGGGATTTTCTTCCTCGTCGTCGTCGCTTTCCAGAAACTGTGGCTCCCGGATCAGGTCTCCGGCCTCCTCCATCCAATCTTCCCAGAAGGGCTGGGACGCAAGGACGAAATCGTCCCAATATCCGTCTGCATAGATCTCGATGGCGTCGGAATCGCCCATGAGCTCGGAAAGCGGCGCGGTGTTGGTGTCGGAGAGCTCCTTTTGGATCCGGCCGATCTGATCTTCAATGATGTCCGATTCGGTTTGCCCGAGCTGTTCACCATAATAGTCGCGAAGAAAGAAAAGGGCATCGAGCTTGTGGGCAAACGCATAGACGCGGTCTGATTCGGAAGTCGGCCCCATAAAGAAGGCCGACTCCGGGCGCGGAGACAGGAGAGTGTCTCCGGCCGCCTCCTCGATCTCCTGCAAATCGTACGTTTTGCTTCCCATGGCTCCTCCTTCTGCTGATAAAATCGCTTGCCCGATTTTATCCGCCTTCGCAGAAGACCACGGGGTTGCCCGTGGATGGATGCGCAAAGGATCTTGTGCTACGGCGCGATGTCGCCCAAATCCGAAGGCGGATAACCGCACCGCAGCCGGAGGCGAAGGCGGGTAGGCTAATGGGACCACCAGTTTACCCATGGTGCTCCATTGACGACTGTAGCCCATGACGCAGCAGGGTGCAACCCGCTGCCGGCGTTCTCGGTCTGATTTTTATTGACAAAGTCCTCCCTTGCCCCTAGCCAAAATCGGTGAGTCCGTCGAAACATAAAAGCGCGCAGCGATTTTATAGCGATTTTATATGGATACATTTCCGTCTGAAAACCTGGATCGATGCATTAAAGGACTGATGGATATCAGCCGGGCGCTCACCTCGGACCGTTCCAGAAAGAGCATCCTCGATCTGATTGTGATGGCCGCAGCGAAGATGACCGGCGCTGCCGTATGTTCGATCTGGCTCATCGATGAAACCGCCCGTCCCCCGGTGATGCGGCTGCAGGCGACCCAGGCTGTTGATCCGGATTACGCAAAGGACCGAACACTGCCCATCCAGGAGGGGGCGGTTGGCCTGGTGGCTGCTCAAAACCGTCCGCTGATCGTTGCCGACGTCCTTTCCGATCCCAATTTCAGGGAAAAGGAGACGGCTCGAAAGCTGGGGCTGGTCTCGATGCTCGGGGTCCCGATCCGGATCAGGGAGGGGCGGGCCATCGGGGTGCTCACCTGTTTTACCGCCGCGTCCCACGAATTTTCCAAGATCGAAATCAACCTGATGGCTGCCGTGGCCCAGCAGGCGGCCGTGGCGGTTTTCAATACGGAGCTGATGCTTAAAATCCAGGCGGCCCAGGAAGAGCTGGAAACCCGAAAATTGGTGGAGCGGGCCAAGGAGATTCTCATGCGCCGGCGCGAAATGGACGGCGATACGGCATACCAGTGGCTGCAAAAGCGGAGCTTGGACAGTCGCAAGTCGATGCGTGCGGTGGCAGAGGCGGTTCTTCTTTCCGAAGACCTCGGATATTATTCGAGCATTCCCCACGCCCTGGACAAGAAGAGCCTGTAAGCCCCGGGCCTTTTATTCGCGCTCGGGTCTATGCGCGAATCTAAGGTCGATGTGAGGGTGTAAGGGTATCTCCCACCCAGCCTTGCAGCCTTAAATGGGTACGTCGCACCGTTCGCGCTTGACAGTGAGCATACACCCTGCTAAATTTTTTTTGAATTTTTAAGCGGTACTGCACAACGGCGTGTAAATCCGCTTTGATATCAACGACAAAGGCGTCTGTTTCCCCATTGCTGGGAATTGACGCCTTTTTTTCGTCTATGGGCTTTCCCATCCCGGAGGCCTTGCCGGATCTGAACACGGCGTTTTGCCCGCCAACGGGATGGCGGCGGTACTTGAAAACATCATCGAACCAAAGGAACTGAAAAACCATGAATCTGCACAGACCCAATGCAAATGAAGCGCTGGAAACCAAGAACCGTTCGAGGGATGTTGCTCCCCAGTCGGGAATATGCAGCCGCTGCCTCGACGGCTGCAAGGGCAACTGCGATCTGTTCCGGGCAACCTTCCGAGGACGGGAACTCCTTTACCCGCAGCCTTTCGGAAGCATTACCGCCGGGGCGGACAAGGACTATCCCGTCGACTATTCCCACCTCAACATCATGGGCTACGCCCTCGGTGCCAAGGGGATGGACGCCGACCCGGACAAGGCCACCTTTCCCGCCGTCGATACCGAGACGTCTTTCGGCGTTTCCGACAAGATCAAAATGAAGGTGCCCATATTCACCGGCGCCTTGGGCAGCACCGATATCGCAAGAAAGAACTGGAGCCATTTCGCCATTGGCGCGGCCATCAGCGGCATCACCCTGGTCTGCGGGGAGAACGTCTGCGGCATCGATCCGGGGCTCGAGTTCGGCAGCAACGGAAAGGTGTCCAAATCACCGGAAATGGACCGCCGGGTGGAAGAATACCGGCGCTACCACGAGGGCTACGGCGACATCCTGGTCCAAATGAACGTGGAAGACACCCGAAACGGCGTGGCCGAGTATGTCATCGAAAAGCTCGGCGTCGAAACCATCGAGCTGAAATGGGGGCAGGGCGCCAAATGTATCGGCGGGGAGATCAAGGTCAATTCCCTGGACCGGGCCATCGAGCTGAAGCGGCGGGGCTATATCGTCACCCCGGATCCGGAAAATCCTGCTTTTCAGGCGGCCTTCAAGGCAGGCCCCCTCAAGCAGTTCGAGCGCCACTCGCGCCTCGGTTTCATCGACCAGGAAAGCTTCATGAAGGAAGTCGAGCGGCTGCGCAAATTGGGTGCCAGGCGAATCACTTTAAAGACCGGTGCCTACCCCATGCGGGAGCTGGCCATGGCCATCCGCTGGTCGAGCGATGCGGCCATCGATCTGCTGACCATAGACGGCGCTCCGGGAGGGACCGGGATGAGCCCCTGGAGAATGATGGCCGAGTGGGGCATCCCTTCGATTTACCTGCATTCCATGGCCTATGAACTGTGCGACCGTCTGGCCAAGCGGGGAAAGCCTGTTCCTGACATCGCCTTTGCCGGCGGGTTTTCCTCCGAGGATCATGTTTTCAAGGCCTTGGCCCTCGGTGCCCCCTACTGCAAGGCGGTGTGCATGGGCCGGGCTTTGATGATTCCCGGCATGGTCGGAAAGAACACCGAGAGATGGCTGCGCGGGGAAGACGGCGGGCTTCCCTCCACCGTTTCGAGGTTCGGTTCGACCAAGGAAGAAATTTTCATGAACTACGAGGTTCTCAAAGAACAATACGGTTCCGAAGCGGCAAAGCTCCCCCTCGGCGCGGTGGGCATCTTCAGCGCCACCGACAAGATAAAGGTCGGGCTCCAGCAGATCATGGCGGGATCGAGGAACTGGGAAGTCAAATATATTTCCCGAAACGATCTTTTTTCCCTGACCGAAGAATGCGCCAAAATCACGGGCATCCCTTACGTGATGGATGCCTATCGCTCCGAGGCCCTCGATATCATCGATGCTTGAGCGAATCCGTTTTCGACAATCCGATTGACAACCCGGCAGGGGCGGTTTTATGCCGCCCCTGTCTGCTGTGGACGAAGTTTTCAATGAGAGGGCGGCATGGTCGATACCGACAGTTCGATTCCGAAAGATTTTTATTCCCATTTTAAAATCTTTCACGAGCTGATGTCGATAAAGGTCAGGGACATCCTCCTTGTTTCAAGCCCTTATGACGCATTCATCATGGAAGAGGACGGCAGTCTCGCCTCCCGGATCATCAACGAGTACAGCGGGCTGAACCTGAGTCATCCCCCGAGGGTTTCCCGAACCGCTTCGGCCATCGAAGCCCTTTCGATCCTGGAAAAAAAAGAGTTCGATCTGGTCATAACCACCCCTCATGTGGAGGAGATGGACGCCTATTCCCTGGGCCTGAGAATCAAAAAGGTCCAACCGGATATGCCGGTCATCCTCCTGGCCCATACCACGAGGGGGTTTTATCCGCCTCCCGAAAACATCGATTCCAGCGGCATCGACAAAATGTTCATATGGTCCGGCAACTCCGACCTGCTTCTGGCCCTGGTCAAGAATGTCGAAGATCACCTCAACGTGGAAGCCGACACCCAAAAGGCCAGGGTCCGGGTGCTGATATTGGTGGAGGATTCGCCGGTCTATTATTCCTCTTTTCTGCCGATCATCTACAAGGAGATCGTGAAGCAGACCCAGGGGGTTCTGGGGGTGGGCCTCAACGAAGAACATCGGCTCCTCCGGATGCGGTCCAGGCCCAAGATCTTGCTCGCCAACAACTACGAGGCTGCGCTGGCGCTCTACCACAAATACAAATCGTATCTGCTCGGTATCATATCCGATACGCGGATTCCCCGGAACAACCGCTTGGACGATGCCGGCGGCGCTCTACTCCTTTCTCAGATTCGAAAGGAAATTCAGGATCTTCCGCTTCTTTTGCTCAGTTCGAACTCGAACAATCGGAAGCGGGCGGATCAGATACCGGCTGTTTTTCTCGACAAGAACTCGCCGAACCTGCTTTCCGAGCTTCACGATTTTTTTCTGACCCATCTCGGCTTCGGTGATTTCGTTTTCAGAATGCCTGACGGCACGGAAATTACCCGGGTCTCGGACCTGCGATCCCTGCAGGCGACGCTCCCCGACATTCCGGACGAATCCCTCCTGTACCATGCCCATCACAATCATTTCTCCGGCTGGATCATGAGCCGGTCCGAAATCGGGCTCGCCTCGAAATTTCGTGAAGTTCAGGCCGATGACTTCGACACCGCAGGCGAAATACGCCATTTCATCATCTCCAGCATCCGGAAGATGAGAAAATGGCAGCAAAAAGGGGTGGTGGCCCAGTTCAAGGCCCATTCTTTCGATGCACAGATCATGGATTTCGTCAGAATCGGCTACGGATCCCTGGGCGGAAAGGCAAGGAGCCTCGCTTTCATGTCCGCCTTCCTGCAGGAGGCGCCCCACCTCTATGAAAAATATGCGGATATCAACATCCGGATACCGAAAACGCTGGTTCTGAGCACGGATGAATTTGAAAACTTCGTCCAGATGAACGATCTGAGGCGTTTCGCCACCCAGGAGGCTTCCGACAGGGAAATCGCCGCGTTTTTTCTCGAGTCCCGGATCCCGGACCGGCTGGTGCACGATCTTACGGTTTTTCTGGCGCAGGTCGACTACCCCCTGTCGGTTCGTTCCTCGAGCCTGCTCGAGGACGCCCAGTTTCAGCCATACGCCGGCCTGTATGAAACCTATATGATCCCCAACAACGATCCTTCCCGGGATACGAGGCTCGATCATCTCCTGGCTGCCATCAAGCTGGTGTACGCCTCGACATACTATGAAGGGCCCAAAGCCTTTTCCCGCAGCACCGCCAATCAACCCCAGGAAGAGGCGATGGCCGTCATCATCCAGGAGCTTACCGGCGAGGCCTACGGCGATTACTTTTATCCTGCCGTCTCCGGGGTCACCCAGTCCCACAATTTTTACGCGGTCTCTCCCATGAAGCCCGAGGAGGGGATCGCCCATATCGCGCTCGGGCTTGGAAAAACCGTGGTCGAAGGGGAAAAAACGATGCGGTTTTCCCCCCGATATCCGTCGATGCTGCCCCAGTTTTCCACGGTGGAAGATATCCTGAAAAACGCCCAGCGCAGTTTTTACGCGCTGAAAATCAAAAATTATCCGGAGTGCCTGGATTTCGAGCACGACTGCAACCTCGTCAAACGGGACGTGGAAGACGCCGAAGACGAATTTCCGGTCAAGGCCCTGGCGAGCACTTACATTGCCGAGGAGCATCGCATCCGCGACAGCAGCAGCATCGGCGGCGCCAAGGTGTTGACGTTTGCCCAAATCCTCAAATACCGGTCTTTTCCCCTGCCCGAACTGTTGATCGACATGATGGATCTGGCGCGCAAGGGGCTCGGCTGTCCGGTGGAGATCGAGTTTTCCGTCAACCTGAGCCCGGACAGCAGCAAAAAAAGCGATTTTAACTTCCTGCAGATGCGGCCGATGGTTGCAGACGAAGACCGCCTCGTGGTGCAGATCGACGAAGAAGATATCAAAAACGCCTTCTGCTGCTCTCAAAGAACCCTGGGAAACGGAAAAAACGAAAAGATCGCCGATATCGTCTATGCAAAGCCGGAAAGCTTCAGGGTGGAAAATACCGTGCAAATGGCCGCCGAAATCGGCCGGATCAATGCGGAACTGATCAAGGAAAAAAGGCCCTATCTTTTGGTCGGGCCCGGAAGGTGGGGCTCGTCTGACCGGTGGCTGGGCATTCCCGTGCAATGGCAAAATATTTCAGGGGTCGGCGCCATTATCGAGTTGAGAAACGCCGCACTTCGTGCAGATCCGTCTCAAGGTTCTCATTTTTTCCAGAACATTACTTCCCAGGGGATCCATTATGTCACCGTCTCCGAAGGATCGGAGGACTTTTTTGAATGGGATTGGGTGGGAGCCCTTTCCTGTATCCGGGAGACGGAGCATATACGGCATGTCAGGTTGAACAAAGCGATGATCATCAAGATCGACGGCCGGCAGTCCCAGTGCGTTATGGTCAAACCGCGCGAATAGGGATTGTCAAACAACCAATATAGATGAAATCGTAAAAGGTCCCCGAAGCGTCATGCCGGACTTGATCCGGCATCCAGATGTACTTGAAATCACTGGATTCCCCTTCGACTTCGCTCAGGGTGGTGAGCCTGT
>CAYPFH010000172.1:0-8350 GCA_964409825.1 uncultured Desulfobacterales bacterium
GCCTGCCTGTACTTTTTTCCTTGTCATAGCGTTTTCTGTGGCTGCCGAATCCG
This sequence comes from uncultured Desulfobacterales bacterium, assembly GCA_964409825.1. Lineage (GTDB taxonomy): Bacteria > Desulfobacterota > Desulfobacteria > Desulfobacterales > CAFBRK01 > JAIPEL01. Next base: position 54 of record CAYPFH010000172.1, read on the forward strand.
ATTTAAGGCTACAAAGCCCCCCCCTGTTCCTTCCAAAGAGGCGCAAAGCCGGAAAGGCCCGTCACCTGGTAGACGGACACGGGGTTGATGACGTTTTTGAGGTTCTTTTCCCCGACCGGCTCGACCCGGCAGCGGTCGGCGACGCGGCGGTAGGTTTCTGCGCCCACGAGCAGCCGGCTGCCGGAGGAAAGCTGACCGATTCTGGCGGCGATCACGGTGGTCAGCCCCGATGCCGTGTAGGTGTACCGTTCGCCGGCGATGCCCTGCATTTTCGTACATCCGATCCATGCAGTGCCGGTGTTGATCCCCAAATGAAGATGCAGATCCCCCCAGGGGTATTTGCCCTGCCGGTTCAGCGCTTCGGTGGCGGCGATGATTTCCAGGGCGGATTTGACCGCTGCTGCCGGGTGATCGGCGCCACTGCCTTCTTTGAACAGCACCATGAGACCGTCTCCGCTGGTCTCGTTGACCTCTCCGCCGTATTTTTCGATGCAGTTCAGGTAGGCTGAGAAATAGGTTTCCACCATGTTGTTGACCAGCCCCTGGTCAAAGGCTTCCGTGATTTTGGAAAAGCTTTCGATATCCATAAAGAGGACCGTGGCGTCCATGGGCTTTTTTTTCAGGTCGATGCTCTCCGGATCGCTTTCCACCATGGACCTGACGACAGAGGGGACGAACTTGGTCAGCTGATGCTTGACTTTTTCCAGGGTTTCGATGCGGTGAAGCGCGGATTTGAGCCTTTCTGACGCCTCGGTGACCTCCCGGTAGAGTTTGGCGTTTTCTAAAGCGATGGCGACGTAACCGGCGACGGTGGAGAGGGTCTTGACGTCGCTTTCGCTGAAGTTGCCGCCGATTTTGTTCAGGGTTTCCAGCACCCCGATGCAGGTCCCCTCCCGATTGATCAGGGGCAGGGCAAGGATGCTCCGGGTCCGAAATCCGGACTGCAGGTCGACCTCGGCAAAGAATCGGGGATCCTCCTGGACGTCCTCGATGACGAGCGGGGCCTGTTGTCGGAATACATAGCCGGCAACCCCTTTGTCGGTTTGAATCCGGATCTGTCCCTGCTCCAAACCGGTGGCCACCAGGGTAAACAGGTCCCCCTGCTTTTCGTCATGCAGAAAGACGCTGCTTCTTTCCGATCCGATAATCTTGTTGGTTTCGGCCATGACCAGCTCAAACAGCCGCTCCATGTTCATTTCAGAGGTGATGATCTGGCCGACGGCGAGCAGCTTCTTGATCCTGGACAGCGCTTGGCGGACAAAGCGGTCGTCCTGCCGTCGGCCGATGGTTCGGCTCCGGGCGGGGTTTTTTCCGGTTTTCATGCCGATGCTCCTCGAAGGATTCCGAGGCTCAGGAGGGAGAAGACAGAGGTCGCATTTGCAGATCAGAGGAGGGGAGGTGGAGAAGGCTTCTCCCGGAGCCGGTACACCAGCCGATGGATACGCAGCGAATCAGGCGTATCAACACCGGTTCGCCGAAGAAACGTGCCGTTTATCTAAGTATAGCATCTCCGGCAGCAGGATGCAGATGCTGTTTTTCCCTTTACGATTCGGCCAGCATGTCCCGATGCCACCGGCGGGTATCCTTGTCCCACTGGGGGCAGACGGCCGGCTTGCCTTTCATGACCAGTTCCATGCAGGCGTTGCATTTGGGGCTGCACTTTCGGATCGAGCGGTCGAGGCCCTGACGGGCCAGCTTCGGCCACCGGGGGTCGACCCACAGCATGCGAGCCAGCCCGATCAGATCCGCCTCCTTGGCCTCCAGAATCGCCTCGGCCCGGGCCGGGGTCGAGATTCGACCGGCGGTAATGACCGGCACCTTGACCGCTTTTTTGATTCTGCGGGCCAGGGGGACCATGTACCCCGGCTTTTTGGACATCGCCGCCACTTCCGGCAAAAAGAAAGACTCATAGGTGCCGCCCATGACGGACAGATAGGCCACGCCGTCTTCTTCCAGCGCCCGGGCCAGGACGGCGGCCTCCTCCAGATCGAAGCCGCCTTCGAGCCATTCATCGGCCAGGAGGCGATAGCCGACCGGAAAGTCTCCCACCGCATCCTTGACCCGGCGAAGCACCTCCAGGGGAAACCGGATCCGGTTGTCTAAGCTGCCGCCGTATAGATCCTCGCGCCGGTTGGTGCGTGGAGAAGCGAACTGGGCCAGAAGATAGCCGGTGCCGCCGTGCAGCTCCACCAAGTCGAAACCGGCTTGCTTCACCCGTTTTGCGGCGGCGGCGAACTGCTTTTCGATGGTAAGAATCTCTTTTCGTGTCAGTGCCCGGGGGGTTCGGCCGAAGGTTTCCAAGGCCGACGGCGCCACCGGCTCCGGGGTGTAGGCAAACCGCCCGGCGTGGTTGATCTGGAGGGCGGCTTTGGCGCTTTTTTCTTTGATGGTGCCGGCTAGTTCCTGCAGGCCGGGGATGTAGCGGCTGTGGTCGCATCGAATCACCCGCGGAGCGCCGCTTCCTGCCGGAGTGATGCCGGCGTTTTCCACCACGATCATGGCCGCGCCGCTAGACGCCATTCTCCGGTAGTGGGCCAATAGCAGCGGAGAAATCTTTCCGCCTTCCCCGGCGTAGCCGAGGTACAGGGGGGCCATCGTGATCCGGTTTTTCAGTCGAAGGCCGTCGACCTTCAACGGTTTGAAGAGAAATGGATAGGCGGTCTTGCTCATGGCGGACCTCCTTTGAGGCGGTTCAAAGTTGGATGCGGACCATGATAAAAGCGTTTGGCTACAATCCGAGATCCTCATTGATCAGGATGATCTTGATCCTCTCCTTGGGAAACGATTTTTCGGTGATCGTCCAGGTGTTGCAGATCCGGTCCGGACTGCGGCAGTCTTCACAGAAGCCGGTTTTCACGCACGGGGTTTTCTTGTCGAGCCGCATGGCGTTGACCGGGGCCGCGTAGTTTTTGATTCTTGCCATGGCCTCTTCCACGTCCGGGACGACCTTGTTTCTGCCGGCAAGGACCACGGCATGGCGGGGGCCGAAAGTCAACCCTCCGATGCGGTTTCCCATCATGTCCAGATTGACCAGCAGCCCGGTCTCGGTGATCGCATTGGTGCTGGTAAAATATAGATCCGCCAGCAGGGCGCGGCGCCGCCGATCGAGGTTTTCTTCGGCGGAAAGATCCTTTTCGAAAGGATCGAAGATCTCGTAGCTGCCGGAGCCGGTGAACTCTTGGTACAGGCCGGAGGCCATGAACGTCATGGAGCCGCCCCATGCCAAGCTTTTCGGATTGATTTCCGGAAGGATTTTTTCTTTGACCAGCGTGGCCGCGTCCTGCAGCGAGTCGGCGAGAAATACGGCGAAATTGTTCTGCTCGAGGGCGGACTTCACCTCTGCCAGCCGGAGGCGCCAGTAGTTGTCTTTGGGGTTTTCCATTCAGTTTCCTCCAGAAGAATTAAAGGGTAAACAGATCGCCGGAAGCAAGCCGGAATGATTACAATGCCTATTTACGGCCACCATTGCAGAAAAGTCTTTGCGGAGCAAGGCCTTCCTGCCTCGGACCACTGGCGGTGAGGTCTTGACATCGCCGGGACCGGGGAATAGCTTCAGTGCGCTGCGCGGCACCGGGCGTTCTGGCTCAACTCTCAGGCAGGAAAAGGAGGAATCGATGAACCAGGATACTGTACGCGCCCCGCTGCACCTGGAGATTTTTTCCGATTATATCTGACCATGGTGCTATTTCATCACCGGGCGTGTTGACAGACTTCAAAAGCGGTTCGAACTCTCCCTCCAGTGGACCGCATTTCCTTTGCATCCGGAAACTCCCAAGGAGGGAAGGTCTCTGGCGAATCTGTTTGCGGGGCAGCCGGTGGACATCGAGGCGATGCTGGTCCGTCTCAGGGATGCGGCCCGGGCCGAAGGGCTGGCCTTCGGCGACCGGAAGATGACATACAACAGCAGACTGGCCCAGGAGCTGGGCAAGTGGGCCGAGGCCAAAGGCCGGGGAGAAGCGTTTCACAAGGCGGTTTTTGCCGCCTATTTTGCAGAAGGGCAAAACCTCGCATTGCAGGAGGTGCTGGCCAAGGCTGCCGTCGCTGCAGGTCTGCAGGCCGAAGAGGCCGTAGAGGTCATCAACAGCAGGCGCTTTAAAGAGGCCGTGGACAAAGACTGGATGCGAAGCCGGCAGCTCGGGGTGACCGCGGTGCCGACCTTCATGATCGACGATGCCCGGCTGGTCGGTGCGCAGCCCTACGAAGTGTTAGAGAAATTCGTTGACGAGGCCGGCGCCGGGAGGCGGCCGGTTGCCTGAAGCAGCATATGAGCTCCGCCGTCCCGCCCAGGGGCGTGGCCATGAAACAATAATCGTCGGCAAAGATCCAGGCCGTTTCAAGGACTCAAGATGCAGGAATTTCGACAGAGATGGCGGACGAACCCAAAAGCCGAACCCGCGCGGCCGAAGCGGTAAACCGGCTGCTCAACATCTACTTTTCCATGGTCCGCCGGCGGATGGATCGCTACTTGCAGGTCATGGCCCACTTTGCCGATGCGACCGATCCGGGGCGGGTCATCGGACCGGCCTTTGGTGTTTTTTTTGCTCAGCAGCTCAGCAGCTCAGCAGCTCAGCAGCTTAGCAGCTTAGCAGCTCTCTAACCCGCTTCTTCGCGAGTGGAGTATATCGTGTCCGAGACTCCGCCAACATTTTTCACCCGCATCCTCATCATCGCAGACATCGAGGGAAGCTCCGGGTGCGGCAGCTACCTCGCCTCGGCTTTTCTTACAGAGGAGTGGGCCGGGGCGTGTCTTGCCATGAGCCTGGATGTGGACGCCGTGGTTCGGGCCTTGTTTGCAGCCGGGGTCGAGCAGGTGACGGTCAAGGATTTTCACCGCACCGGCTACAACCTCCTGCCCGAAATCATCGACCCCAGGGCGGCCCTGGTGTCGGGTTACCTTCGCGCTTCGGTGCCGGGTCTCGGCGATCCCGGCCCAGCCGAGGCCCTGATGATGACAGGCATGCACGCCGCTTCAGGAACCGACGGATTTCTGGCCCACACGTTCAGCTCCCGCATCGCCAGCCTCCGGGTCAACGGCGTCCTGATACCCGAAGCGGCTCTTTTTTCCGCGTCTCTTGCCCCATACGGGATCCGGCCCGTGTTTTTCTCCGGATGTCCGGCGGCGTGCCGGCAGGCATCGGCGGCGATTCCCCATATTCAGACTTTTGCCATCGACAAATCCGTTCCCGTCCATCGATTCGAAGTCGAAGCCTGGCGGGAGGGGTTGGCGGTGGCCGCGGTACGGTCGCTTTCAAACCGCTCTGCGGGCCCATGCCCCATGAAAGGGCCTTTCGAAGCAGCGGTGCAGATGCGCAAAGGCACAGAGGCGGCCCGCCGGATCGGCTCCCGGTGGGGAATTTCCGCCGAAGGGGACACCCTCCGGTTTCAGGCGCCCGATTTTGACCGGCTGTACATGACCCTGATCCGGATCTGCTACCTGACCCCGACAGTCGAAAAAATCCTTCCAGTAGGGCTTTTCTTGTTCAATTTGAGGGGGTTTCTTGGACGAATGTGGGTGCGCCGGCGGCTGAAGAAAGAGGGCTTGCTGTGACCTTTCGTCGGTGTTGAAGGCCCAAAAAACAGGAGCGGACGAACATCCGCCCCTGTTTGGTTTTTTTCGCTCGGACGTTTCCCCGCACCGATGGCTCCGCTTCGATACGGTCCGGCTCGCGGTTCTTCCCTATTCCGGATATTTCATGAATGCGCTTATCCGGGAGTCTCAAGCATTATTCAACAGCCGGAGGCCGATGGATATCGCCTCTACTGCCGGCCAGAACTCGCCGTCAAGGCCGCGTAGAGACGGCCGTTGGGTGAGATCCAGTGAAAAAGCAGCGGTTGGTAAAAATGGCCGGGAAAATGCCAAGTAAAGGCGTTGCGGCCGTTTCAACGCGGCCTAAGCGGCTCAAACAGCTGCCCGGCATCCGAGCCGACACCCATCGGCCTCCGGCTCGAGCGTTGTAGAGGCCCAGGTTCATGAAATATTCGAGATATTTTCATTCTGCGGCGAAGCCGCCAAGTCTAAAAGCGCGGAGCGCTTTTAGACTGCGAAGAGCTTTCGGTCCCTGAACTCGGCCTGTTTGCCGTCATTCCACTGGGCCACCGGCCGGAGGTATCCCACCACCCGGCTGTAGACCTCGCAGTCCTGGAAGTTGAGAAGGGCCGGGTTCTTTGAAAAGCACGCCTCGCACTTCAGAAAGAAGCGGTTTTCCTGCGGCTCGTAAACGCTGCCGCCGTTGATGTGGATGCCGTCGGAGCGGGGGATCGCCGAAACCGTGACCGGACGCCGGCAGTCGTGGCAGGCCCCCTGCCAGATCAGATCCGCCTGCTCGGGTTGTTCATCGAATAGCTGGTGCAGCCGTTCTACGGTCATCTGGCACATGGGTCCGTTCCTTTCCTGGTCTGGGTTGCATGGATCCCGGAGTTTACTGCAGCACGCTCCTGGAAGGGAGAAGGTGTTATCGAGGATTGTCCGACAAACGACCGGATCAATCCTTCATCGATAATAAATCAGTATATAATGTGGGTCAAGGGAAAATTAATACTATATATGGTGTGCGGCGGGAAAAGGCTGGGAGGCTGGAAAGCAGGGAGGCCGGGATGCTGGCATTCTAAAACGCTTGGAGGCTGGGAGGCCAATAAACTGGGGCCGGCTCGAGCCGGAGGCGGTGGAGGGACGCGCGCAGTCCAGTCCGCGTTGTCGGTAACGACCAAATTCCGGCCACGGTGGAGGGACGCGCTCTGTCGCGTCCGACCGCAGGCGGCCACGACGAAGCGTGGCCCTCCAAGTCCAAACCCATCGGCCTCCGGCGGCGGCAAGCCGGAGGATTCCGGATAAGCGCAGACCTGAATTCTATATCGTGTTTTCTTAGACCTCCCAGCGCTCGTCCGGTGTAGCCGCAGGCAAAGACGGATCCCAGCGGGTCGATGGCGTTCTTTGCCTATCGACCCTCCAAGGGCACCAGAATGATTTCGATGCGGCGGTTTCGGCTTCTTCCTTCTGCGCTTTCATTGGAGGCGACCGGCTGATAGGGACCGAAGGCGGCGGCAGACAGCTTCGCCGGAGCCACCCCTTCTTCCTGGAGGAAGCGGACCACCGAAATTGCGCGTGCGGCGGAAAGCTCCCAGTTGGAAGCGAAACGATTCTTGAGGCCGGCTCCGATGGGCACGTTGTCGGTGTGGCCTTCCACCACCACCCCATGGCTGGTCTGGGCCTTCAGCGAGTCTGCCACCTTGGCCAGGACCTCCCGCCCCCTGGGATTGATCTGGGCCTGTCCGGTGTTGAACAGGATCTTGTCGACGAGGGTCACCTTCAAGCGGTTTTCCATTTCTTCGATCTTGATTTCCTTGGCCTCGATCTGCTCCTTGAGGCTTTCTTCGATCTCCTTTTTGGTGTCGTCGAGCCGGTCGATCACGGTGGACTGCATGGCGATGATCGACTTTTGCTTTTCCAGTTCGAAGCTCATCTCCCGCATCTGCTCGTTGCAGGACTCGTTGATCTCGGAAAGGGCCAGGTTCAGATCGTCCAGATTGCGTTCGAGATTTTCGTTCCGGGTTTCCAGAACCGACACCTGGTTTCGGCAGTCCAGCAGCGCTTTGTCGGTTTCTTCCAAGCGGGCGGCGGTACTTTCGAGGTCCTCCTTTTCTTCTGACAAGGCTTTTTCAGTTTGGACCAGATCGGCCTGAAGCGCATCGTGCACTTTCTGGGACACGCAGCCGGCAAGCAGAAAAACGGCGATCAGACACGGCAGACAACAGCGGCGTTTCATGGTTCCTTCTCCTGTTTCCAGAGCCTGTGTTCAAAAACGTTCCGAAACCCTGTATGTCCCGCACTTTTTCGGGACTCTCCATAGCATGTCATTTTTCAAGGGCCGACATCGAAAAACCAATCGATGATCGCCGCCGTCAGGCGGCGATCATTCTTGGATCTTGTTGTTCCGGGATTGGACGTAGCCGTCCCGGAAAGCGGCATAGGGGTCCAGGGAGGCTTCCTTGAGCGTTTCATAGTCGCCGATTCGGAAGCTCACGTTGTTTACGGTGCGGCCGGCTGTAATGGTTGCCGCGGCGCCGAAATCCTTCACGGTCCAGGTCACCGGACTCAGATACCGGTCCCCGATCCACGACAGGCCGTCTCTTGCGGTCGTCGGTCCCATGAAGGGGATGACCAGGTAGAATCCGTTTCCCACCCCGTAGACGGCCAGGGTTTGCCCCAGGTCTTCGTCGGCGCTTTTCAGATCAGGATAGCGGGCGGCCACGTCGGCCAGCCCCCCGACGCCGGCGGTGGTGTTGATCGTCAGGCGCAG
>CAYPFH010000173.1:0-8261 GCA_964409825.1 uncultured Desulfobacterales bacterium
CCTTTTTTTATATTGCCACAAGGCTAACTGAAATATAGCAAGCTGAACCCTGAACCCTGGAACCCTGGAACCCTGAACCTTGAACCCTGAACCCTTGAACAGTCCTATCGCTCCAGCTGCCGGTCGATGAGCTCGGAAAGATCGATGGCCGTCATTTCTCCTTCCAGGCCGCTGGTTTTGATCGCGTCTTCGATGTTGACCATGCAAAACGGACAGGCGGTCACGATGACATTGGCACCGGCCTCCTTGGCCATCTCGACCCGGAGCTTTCCCATGCGGGTTTCTTCGATCGGCTCATAGAAAAGCATGAGCCCGCCGCCGCCGCAGCAAAAGCTCCGGTCCCGGCAGCGGTCCATCTCCACGCGACGGATGCCGGGGATTGCATCGATCACCTGCCTGGGGATGTCGTAGATGCCGTTGTGGCGCCCCAGATAGCATGGATCGTGATAGGTGTAGATCCGGCTGCTATCTTCTTCCGGCTTCAACCGGATTTTCTTTTCGGCCACCGCCCGGGCCAGGGTCTGGCTGATGTGCTCCACCGGCGGCAGACCGTTGTAATCCTTGATCAGGGCGTTGTAGGCGTGGGGATCTGCGGTGACGATTCGGGCGGCGCCGCTGTTTTCGATCGCCTCGGTGTTCTGATCCCGCAGCTCCTGGAAAAGCATCTCTTCGCCAAAGCGCCTCACCTCGTGGCCGCTGTCCTTTTCGGCTTTTCCGAGAATCCCGAAATCGATCTCGGCGGCGGCAAGCACCCGGGCCGTGGACCGGGCGATTTCCTGGATTCGATCGTCGTAGGAAGAAATGCTGTCAACGAAATACAGCGTGTCGGCCTGCTCCTTTTTGCCGTCGAGAATCTTGACGGAGAGCCCTTCTTTGAACGCCTCTTCCTGGGTCCATTCCGCCCGCTTTTTTTCCATCTTCCCGTAGGGATTGCCTCGTTTTTCGACGGCCATGAGCGGCTTTTGAAGCGACTGGGGGACGTTGCCCTCGTCGACCATCCCCCGGCGGAGATCGACCATCTTGTCGATGTACTCGATCATCAGGGGGCACTCTTCTTCGCAGGCCCCGCAAGTGGTGCACGACCAGATCTCGTCTTCTTCGTAGATTCCGCCGATCAACGGCTCATGGGGCAAAAAACCGCCCTTCAGTGGATAATGCTTGAAGCTGTAATCTCTGGCCTTGATGCTGACAAATCTGGGGGAAAGCGGCCGGCCCACGGCGTTGGCCGGGCAGTTGTCCGAACAACGGCCGCAGTCGGCGCAGGAATAAAAATCGAGCACGTGCTTCCAGGTGAAATCATCGAAGTTCTTGACGCCGAATCTGTCCAGATCGTCGAGCTGATCGTCGCCCACGCCCCAGCGGACCGGTTTGACCGATCCCTTGTCCAGCTTCATGAAAAAGACGTTGAATATCGAGATGATCACATGAAAATGCTTGCCAAGGGGCAGGAAGCACAGGAAAAAGAAAAAAGTCAGGTCGTGGACGAAGTAGCTGGCCATGTGCAGCCCCTGCAAGGTGCCGATGGAAGCGCCGGCAAGCCAATGCTTGAAGAACCAGGCCAGGGACGCCGGCGCAACCATCAGGGGCGCCACCCCCGCCTGCTCCTGGGCCGCCGCCATGGACGCATCGAAAAGGCTTTCGGTGACCATGAGGGTGCCGATAAGCGCCAGGACGAAAATCGCCTCGCCGGCGTGGTCCTTTCCGTATTTTTCAGGTACGGCGTATCGTGCAGGCTTGAAAATCCCCCGGCGGATGGCGGCGATCACGGCGACCGCGAAAACCACCGTCGCCGCATAGTCCTTGAGCACGTGGTAGACATGCCCGGCGGTTCCGTCCAGGCCCGGAAAGACGAATCCAGGGTAAAAACCGAGAATCACAAGGGAGATCGAACGGATGGAAAGAATCAGAAAGCCGGCAAACAGCAGAATGTGAAGCACCCCCGCCAACATGTAGCGCGGCTGCTTGTATTGGGCCAGCCAGAGTTTGAGAACGTTTATCACCCTCGTTCCGATCCGGTCGAATCGAAAATCCGGGTTGGCGCGCACCAGCGGACCCACGCGCCGGGTCATGATGTAGCCAAAAATCCCCACCCCGGCCAGCAGGATGAGCAGGGCCAGTATCTGCGTTGGCAGGAGCATGCCCGGAGAGACGATCACAGGTTCCATTTTTCTCTTTTTTTCTCCCTTGGTTTATTGTATTTGGATTGTACTGTTTTTACAGCGTCATTTACGATTCATGCAAATGAATGAATGTTCATTCATTATCAACGGGGCGCTTCCGCGTCAAGAGAAAAATATAGCCACTTTGTGGCTAAAATATAACTACGCATTTCTATCACAGCCAGGCTTTGCAAGCAAGCGTATTCATCGGGTCGCGCCCGTCGGCGTCCGGCGACGTTAGCCCGCACCGGCGGCAGGACCCGCTTTTGCCCACGCGCAGACAGACAAGGAGGACATTTTGGCGACGAAAATCGGTTATTCGGACAAACCGTGGCTGGCCAGCTACGAGGAGGGCGTTCCGGAGCACGTCGATTACGAAACCGCCTGCCTGCCGGAATTTCTTGAACGCTCCGCAGCTGATTTCCCCGATACGATGGCATTGTCCTTTCAGGGCTATCCGGTCACATACCGGCAGCTTAAGGAGATGGTGGATCGCTTCGCCACGGTCCTGACCGGCTTCGGCGTCGGCAAAGGAGATGCCGTAGCCCTGCTCCTGCCGAACGTGATCCCCTGCGTGGTGGCTTATTATGCGATCCTGAAAATCGGAGCGGTGGCGGTCATGAACAATCCGCTGTATTCGGACCGGGAATTGGACCACCAGTTCAACGACTCCGGATCCGCCGTTCTGATCACCCTCGATCTTCTGGGAAACCGCATGATCGATCTGCGCCCGAAGACGAAAATCCGCCAGATCGTGATCACCTCCATCGGGGACTATCTTCCCTGGCCCAAAAGCTGGCTCTTTCCCCTGGTCGGCAAGAAAAAGGGCCTGGCCGCCGACGTCAAATCCGCCCCGGACATCTACCGATGGAAGGATTTGATGGCCGACACGGAACCGAACCCGCCGAAGGTGTCCCTGGACTTTACCGATGTGGCCCAGTACCAATACACCGGCGGAACCACCGGCGTTTCCAAGGGCGTCATACTCACCCACGGCAATCTCAGCAAACAGGTGCAGCAGATCAGAACCTGGTTCCCCAAATTGAAGTCGGGCGAAGAAATCATGCTCGGGGCGCTTCCCTTCTTTCATGTGTTCGGCCTTTCCACGGCCATGAACTTCGCCATTTACATGGGATGGGGAAACATTCTCGTTCCCAAGCCCCAGCCGGAACAGCTGCTGGAAGCGATGGCCAAGTTCCGTCCCACCTTCGCCCCCCTGGTGCCGACCATGTTCATCGGGCTGCTGAACCACCCGAAAATCGACCGGACCGATCTGACCTCCATCAAGGGATGTTTTTCCGGCAGCGCTCCGCTTCCCGTCGAGGTGATCCGGGATTTCGAGAAAAAGACAAAAGCGGTCATCGTCGAAGGCTACGGGTTGACCGAAACCACGCCGGTGACGCACATCAACCCCTTTTCGGGCGGCAAGCGGAAAATCGGCAGCATCGGGATCCCGATCCCCGATACCGAGTGCCGCATCGTCGATCTGGAAAAAGGGATCGACGACGTTCCGATGGGAGAATCCGGCGAGGTGCTCATCCGAGGTCCGCAGGTGATGACTGGATACTTCAACAAACCCGAGGAAACCGCCGCCACCCTCACCAAAGACGGGTGGCTCCACACCGGTGACATCGGCAAGATGGACGAAGAGGGCTACTTTTACATCGTCGACCGGAAAAAGGACATGATCATCTCCGGCGGATTCAATATCTACCCCCGGGACATCGAGGAGGTGTTTTTCGAACATCCCAAGATCATGGAGGCCACGGCCATCGGCGTACCCCACCCCAAGCGGGGAGAAGCGGTCAAGGTGTTCGTGGTGCCCATGGAGGGCACAGCCCCCACCGAAGCGGAGCTCATGGAGTTCATCCAGCCGAAGCTGGCCAAATACAAGTGGCCCGAATCGATCGAATTTAGAAAGGAGCTGCCCAAGACCAACGTGGGCAAGGTGCTGAAAAAAGACCTGCGCGCCGAAGTGCTGGGAGAAAAGAAAGAATAACCGCTGCTGAAAGGCTGGGAAGCGGGGAGGCCGAAAGCTTGGCTGCAACTGGAATTTTATAGAGAACCGGTTTAAAAAAAAGCGAGGCCCCACGGCCTCGCTTTTTTTACAGTCCTTCGGCGGCGTCAGCCGCCGAAGGACTCTTCGGAAATCTCGATGGCAGCCGGATTCATGGCCATGATGGCCTCCATTTTGCCTATGGTGACGGGCAGCATCTGGCCGGCGAAGAATTCCACGCTTTTGATCTGCCCTTCATAGAAGGCGACATCTTTTTTCTTGGCCCCTTTTTCGAGTTTTTGCGCCGCCAGCACCGCCCGCCACAGCAGCATCCAGGCTATGACCACGTCGCCGGTGACCATCATGAAGGGGTGGGCAAAGGAAAACGCTTCCAGAACCTTGGAAGACATGGCCGTGGCCCCGATATGCATGCCGACCTCGGCCAGCCGGTTGATCGCCTTCTCCGTGGCGGCGGCCGGCGCTTTCAGCGCGTCGATCTCCCTGGCCTGGGCCACGATCTGCTGCATCTCGCCCAGCAGGTCCATGACCGGCTTTCCCTTGTTCATCCCCAGCTTTCGGCCCAGCAGGTCCATGGCCTGTATTCCGTTGGTCCCCTCGTAGATCAAGGTGATGCGCACGTCCCGCAGAAGCTGCTCCAGCGGATAGTCCTTGATGTAGCCGTAGCCGCCGTATACCTGAAGCGCCGTACTGCAGATCTCAAAGGCCTGCTCCGTGACGTACCCCTTGCAGATCGGGATCAGCACGTCGACAATCCCCTGCCACCTGGCCTTTTCCTCTGCGTCCTTTGCCACTTTGATGCGGTCCTCACAAAGGCCGGCATAGTAAAGGAGGCTTCGCATCCCTTCGGTGAGCGCCTTCATCGTGATCAGCATCCGCCGCACGTCGGGATGCTGGATGATCGGAACCGAGGGGGCGTCTTTGTCCATCATCTTGAGCAGGTTCTTGCCCTGGACCCGCTCCCTGGCATAGTTCAACGCATAGAGATAGGCGTTGGAAGCGCAGGTATAGCCCTGAAGCCCTACCAGGAGCCGGGCCTCGTTCATCATCAGAAACATGGCCCGCATGCCTTTGTTTTTCTCGCCCAGAAGCAGCCCCCGGCATCCGTTTTTTCCGCCCATGGTCAATGAGCAGGTGGAATTTCCGTGGATGCCCATCTTTTCCTCGATACCGGTGCAGACCACGTCGTTGAATTCGCCGAGGCTGCCGTCCTCGTTCACCCAGAATTTCGGCACGATGAACAGCGAAATCCCCTTGGTTCCGGCAGGGGCGCCTTCGATCCGGGCCAGGACCGGATGGATGATATTTTCGGCCATGTCGTGCTCGCCGCTGGAGATGAAAATCTTGCTGCCGGTAATCGAATAGGTGCCGTCGTCGTTTTTGACCGCCGCGGTAGTCAGGGCTCCCACGTCGGATCCGGCTTCGGGCTCGGTGAGCAGCATGGTGCCGGTCCACTGGCCGGTGTACATTTTCTTTAGAAACATCTTTTTTTGCTGATCGGTGCCGAAGGCTTCCACGAGTTTTCCCGCCCCGTGGGTAAGGCCGGAATACATCATGAAGGCGTAATTGGCGCCCACCAGATAGTCGCTGGCAGCAAGGGCCACGCAGGTCGGCATTCCCTGGCCGCCGTATTCCGGATCCTCGGGCATGGCCAGCCATTCGCCTTCCTTGTAAAGCTCCCACACCCGATGGAAGCATTCCGGCACCGTCACTTGACCGTCTTCAAAGACGCACCCTTCCCGGTCGCTTTCCTCCCGGGTGGGCAGGATCTCCTTGACGGCAAGGTTTCGGGCCTCGGTCACGACCATGTCGACGGTTTTTTTCGTAAACTCCTGGAAGCGCTCATGCTCGCTGAGCCGCTCCACCTCGAACTGCTCATGAAGCACGAAATCGATGTCCCTGCGGTCTGCGATCATCTGTGCCATGTTTGTCCTTCTCCTTTTTTCCGGATGGCGTGCCTGCGGCCCCTGGGCCGCGCCGATTCTATAACCTGTCTCAAAAAAATCTTATGCGCTTATCCAAAATCCTCCAGCTTGGGGCCGCCGGATGCCGATGGGTGTCAGGTAGAAAATTTTTCGACGAGATGAACCCTGCCGTGCTTCATCAAGTGAATTTTGCAATGGATTCTATCCATTCCGATCGTCGACCCCGATGCCGCGGACAAACAGATCGACCAGGGGATCGGCCATGGAGACCAGGTCGTATTCCTTGTCGGCATGGAGCCAGGTGTTGATCACTTCATCCACCGCGCCGATGATAAAGCGCCGCACCAGGCCGAGATACAGGTCCTTGCGGATGCTTCCTTCCTGCTGGCCCTGTTCGACGATCTCCGATACGATATCCATATACATTTTCGACATGGCGTGGATTTGGGGTTCCGCCCGCCGGCTGGTCTGGTGCGTTTCGGCCTGATAGACGAAGGCCATGTTCCGGTCCTGCTGGAATGCCTCCAGGTGGCGTCGAATCAGGCTTCGCAGCTTTTCGATGGCGGTCCCTTGGCTGGCGACCCCTTCCCGGAAGCGTTCGAACACCTGCTTGGTCTTGTAGCTGAAAAACTGGACCAGGATGTCTTCCTTGTTCTTGAAGTAGAGATAGATCGTCCCATCGGCCACTTGCGCTTCTTTGGCGATCTGGGAGATGGTCGACTGGAAAAAACCCTGCTCTGCAAAGACCTTGATGGCGGCTTCCAGGATCCGGTGGTATTTATCGTTATTCTTGGATTTCAACTTGGGGTGGAGCTCCTTTTGCCGAGTGGTCTTCGTGTGTCAATCTGAATGAATGTTCATTCATTTATCAGGTCCTTGTTTTCCCTGTCAAGAAAAATACACCGGTCGGTTAAAAAACCTCCAAATATAGATTTTCTCTCCTCTTTCCGGCAAAAAACCGCGGTTTGATGGATTTGGATCCGGGGTGAACAACGCTTCAGTTGAACGCTTTTGACAGGCTGGCGGTCTTGTGCGAGGGTATTCGATGCGTCGTGTCGCTATTTTTTTCCGGAAAATTGTGTGTAGACTCCTTTTTTAAGAGCGGAGCCGCCGATGCGTCCCATCGAAATTGCCGAAGGTCTTTTTTTCATCGAACGCGGCTACCTGAACGCAAACCACTTCGTATTCGCCGGCAAAACGCCGATATTGATCGATACCGGGTACTTGGACGGCTATGGGCAGACGCTGCGCTATCTGGAGATGCTCGGCGTCGTTCCGGCCGACGTCGGGTTGATCGTCTCCACCCACACCCACTGCGACCACGTCGGCGGAAACCGTAGAATCCAAAAGGCTTCCGGCTGCGAAATCGCCCTGCACCGGATCGGGAAGCACTTCGTCGACCAGGGCGACGACTGGTCCACCTGGTGGCGGTTCTACGGACAGAAGGCCGAGTTTTTCACCGGCACCCGGGCCCTGGAAGACGGAGACCTCATCGACATCGGCCCCCACCGATTCCAGGTGCGCTACACCCCGGGCCATGCCGCAGACGGCATCGTTCTGTATTGTCCGAAATCCCGGATGCTGATCTCCTCCGACACCCTATGGCAGCAGGATATGGGGGTGATGACCCTGGCCGTGGAAGGAAGCCGCGCCCTTTTCGACATGGCCGGCTCCATCGAAAAAATTTCGGGTCTGGACGTGGACATCGTCTATCCCGGACACGGTCCTCCGTTTGCCGATTTTGGCGGCGCCGTTGAAAGGTGCCGACGTCGTATCGACCGGTTTTTAGCCGAACCGGAGGCGGTCGGTGCCGATGTGATGAAAAAAATCATGATCTACACCCTGCTCATGCACCGGCAGGTTCCCGCCGACCGGTTTTTCGACCTGATCAGAAGCGCCCCCTGGTTCGACATGACCGCCGAACGCTATTTCGCGGATGACCGATTCGAGGTGTTTCAACGGTTCTTCGGGGAGTTGAAAGAAAGGGGGCTGATATTGGAAAAGGACGGGGTGTTGACCACACCTGTCCAACCCTAAGTGTTGGGATGAATCATTTCGGTGGCACTTCTTCAGACCAGCAAAAACTCACCGCAGAGGCGCAGAGAGCGCAGAGGTTGGTCTAAACAAATTTTGAAAAGATTTTCTCTGCGTCCTCTGCGCCTC
>CAYPFH010000174.1:0-8203 GCA_964409825.1 uncultured Desulfobacterales bacterium
GGGTTCTGGATTCTGGGTTCTGGATTCTGGGTTCTGGGTTCTGGGTTAAGAGGTTCAAAATTTAAGGTTGATGCCTTCGTAAAAAGTCCGAATCTGTCATCCCGAGCGAAGCGAGGGATCTCCTTCAAGAGACAATTATGTATGATTCTTTGTAGTTGAGATTCCTCGTCGCAAGCTCCTCGGAATGACAAAGGCGTTTTTCGGACTTTTTACGAGACCATCAATCTTGAATCTTGAATCTGGAATTTTGAATCACACCGCGGTCGGCGGCGGGACTGTTCTCTGCCTTCTGTCGTCTGTCCTTATCGCTCCACCACCCGGCTTTCGACGCCTTTGGCCAGCAGTTCGGACCGCTGGTTCTCGGCGCCTGTTTCCGTGTAAAACGCCCCTACGAACAGCGCAAAACGGCTAATTTCCTGTTCGAGGATGTACGGTGCGTATCCGAGTTCACGCAGCCTTTGCATGGCCGATTCGGCGTCTTTTTTGAACGGATAGGTGCCGATATGGGCGGCAAACCGTGTCTGTTTTACAACCGCCTCTTTGACCGGCAGTCGGGCCGCCACCGCCTCTGCTTCGCGAAAGGTCTGATAGTGTCCAGAAAAAACACGGTGCCAGACGCCGGCTTCTCCCAGATCCACTTTCACTCGGTAGGAAACGATTCCCTCGGCACGATATCGAGCCATGGCACGCTCGGCCAGGGCTGCAGATCGGTAGGCGCCAAGAAGGATTGAAAACGGCGCCCGCGGGGCGGGAGAATAAGACTGCATTTCGCCCACTCCTTCAGTTGGCCCGCCGGAAGAAACCGGTCCTGGTTGGGGCAAAACCCCTTCGACCTTCAAATCGGTGGCTTTTTCCCGATCGACCGCCCCCGTCGAAAAAGCCTGTTCTTTTACGGCCGCATCGAGACTTGCCCCGTTTGCAGGGCTTTTTGCCGTCTCCGGTTGAATCGTCCTGCGGGCGCCGTCCACGGCGCGGTGCGAGGCGGATGAGGGGGCAACCGTCTGACGGCCCTGCCAGTAGGGAACGCCGACCAGAAGAACGACCAAAAGCAACAAAAGCAGCAGCGGTCTTGCCCCGACCCCTTGTCCCGGCAATCTTTTTTTCTTGGCAGGTGCCGGCGCCTTTTCAGAAAGCTGCAAAGAAGCCGGCGCTTTTCCGTCAGCGGCATCAGCTGCAGCACCACGGTCCTGGAATTGCCTCGGTGAACTCTCCTGCAAACTGCGGCCTTCTGCCAGTTTTGCCAATTCGTCCTCTGCCAGGCTGTCCACGATATAGAGCAGCGAATTTTCCGGCAGATTGACGACCCTATCGGTCAGCACCTTTCGGCCCTGGGAATCGTATTCGATCTGGAGTCTGGGCCGCATCGGCTGGTCCGGGTAGGTTTCGATCACCTTGCCCACCGCGTTTGAATTGAGACGGACATAGGTCGACAGGGGAAAAATGGAGACTGTGTTGATCAGGGCCTTTAAATGTTTTTTCTGGAATTTGGGCTTGCAGGTCTTGACGATTTCCTTGATGGCATAAAAGGGACTGAAGCGGTTTCGCTGGGGCCTGGAGTGGCTCAGGGCTTCATAGATGTCCATGAGACCGACGATCTGGGCATACTCGTGAATTTCATCTCCTTTCAACCCCCGGGGATAGCCGGAGCCGTCGATCCTTTCATGCACCTGAAGCGCCACCTCGGCCAGGTAGGGATAGCTGCCGCTGTATGGCTTTAAAATCTCATAGCCGGCCTCGGAATGCTTCTGAACGAGTTCAAACTCTTCCTGGGTGAGCTGCTCTTTCTTATACAGGATCTTTTCGGGCAGGCGGTACATCCCCACCTCGTGCAGGAGGCCCGCCATTCCGAGTTCCACCTGTCTTTCTTTCGAAAACCCCAATTGTTCCGCAGCCCGAATCGAATAGATGGCCACGTTGATGCACTTGTTCACCAAAAAATGCCGGCGATCGTCCGACTGAATCGCCCGGATCAGCAAAACGTCCCGGGGAGAGGCGGACTCGACCATCTGCCGGACGATACGAAGGCCGGGCTCCGGATCGAATTGCCTGCCGTTTTTGACGGCGGTAAAGACCGTGCCCAGGTAAACCGCGGCGTCTTTGTAAATATCGATGCTCGCCGCCGCATGTTCGGCAGGAAGCGGTGCATCGGCAGGGGCAGCGGAAGCAGAGCGGAGGTCTGACCCGCTCGGCGCCATACCGGCGCTCTTTCTTTTGCTGTCCGTGAGATTGTTTTTCAGGTCGCTGAAACGAACCATCTGGTCGCCTTGCTTTCAGAATTCAGCCAAGTCGGCAAAAAGGGACGGAAATTGCCATTAATGTATAAAATCCTTTTATATTGTGTGTCAAGGTGTTTTTAACAACAAGATATAGAGTTTACAATCTGTTGCCGAAGGTCGACCCTGGATGTTTCATACCCCGTTTCCGGTGCTCTGTTCCGGATGGGTATCACTTTAGTGCATCATGCCGAGCGTCTTCCATTTCGCGCCCCTTGAGCATGAGCACCACAAAAACCCCCAATACCAGCAAGGCCTGGATCAACCCCAATCCGGCCATGATGATGTTTTCGTCCATGATGATCAGGGCGCTGACCCCGAAGCAGGCCGAAAGGGTAAAAATGATCAGCACGACTTCTTTGGGCGAAAACCCCATCCGCAGAAGCCGGTGATGGAGATGGTCCCGGCCGGGGGTGGAAATCGCATCCAAGATTCCGTTTCTCCGGTGGTTTCGAATTCTGGACAGTATCACGTAGCACATGTCGAAAATAAGCATCCCCAGAATCAGCACCGGCACGGTGATGGATACAAACGCGCTTTCGACCGACCACCGACCCAGGATTGCTAAGCCGGCCAGGGTAAACCCCAAAAACGTACTGCCGGCATCTCCCAGGAAGATGGCTGCGGGCCGGCGAAACCGGAAATTGTATGGCAAAAACCCCAGGCAGGATCCGACCAGGGCCACACCGAACCAGCCCAGGGCGGGCTGGTCGCTCAAAAAGGCGATGACCCCGAAAAAGGCGGCGACAACAAGCGAGAGCCCGGCGGCCAGCCCGTCCAGGCCGTCGAAAAAGTTCATGGCATTGGTCAGGCCCACGAACCACAACACGCTCAGCGGCACGTTGAGCAGCGGAGACCATGGCTGCTGGGCGAAAAAGGTCAACCCGACGCCCCCGGGGATGATCACGTACAGGGCGACCAGAACCTGGCATAAAAACCGGGTTCCGGGTTTCAGCGGCCGGATATCGTCCCAAAGACCGATTATAAAAATCAGGGCGGCGCCGACAAGAAGCGCCGTCATTTGAGGCAAAAAAACGTTGTTCACCAGAAGCGCAACCGTAAAAGATGCCTGAACCGCCAGGCCCCCCAATAAAGGCGTGGTCTCCTGGTGAGCCTTGCGCTCGCCGGGGCTGTCCACGACCCCGAACCGGACTGCCGCAAGCCTTGCCATCGGGGTGAAAAAAAGCGCCGAAAAAAAAGCGAGCAATAAGATGTACTGCCATCGAAGGGCGGACTGGAAATAAAAGCCCCGGACCGTACCGGTGAGCAGCGCGGCAAAAACGATCCCGTAAAAAACCGCCCTTGCAATCGTCGATTTCAATCAGAAGAGTCCCTTCTTGAAGAGCGCGTCCAGGTAGACCCGTTCGATTTCCCCCACCATTTTATCGGCGCTGAACTTTTTTGAAACCCGCTCGATGCCCGCGCTTCCCATCTTTTGCGCGGCTTTCCGGTCTTGGAGCAGCCTCAGAATCACATCGGCCAGGGCGCCGGCGTCTCCCGGCGGTACGAGAAACCCCTCTTTTCCGTGGCGGATCAGATCCGGTATTCCCCCCACTGCGGAACCGGCAACCGGCACGCCCATGGCCATCGATTCGAGCAGGACCCGGCCCATTCCCTCGAAAAAGGAGGGAAGCACCGATACATCGAACATCGAGATCATCGGTGCAACGTTCCGTTGGAACCCGGTGAAGATCACCTGTTTTTCCAGGCCCTTTCGCCGGACAAGCGCTTGGAGATTTTTCCGAATCGGCCCTTCGCCGACGATGACCAGCCGCCCCTTTCCGATTTTCTGCCTGACGATGGAAAAGGATTCGATCAGGATCTCATGTCCCTTGCCCTCCCAGAGCTTGGACACGATGCCGACGACGGGTTCGTTTTCTGAAATTCCCCATTTTTTTCGATTGTCCCGCTTCTCCGCCGGCGTCGCCGGCCGGAACCGGTCGATTTCGATGCCGCTGTAGATTTTGACGATCTTTCGCTCGTTCCGAAGAATTTTCTCCTTCAGGGCCCAGTCGATGAGCGGCTGGGAAATGAAGATCATCCGGTCGCACCAACCGGCAGCCAGCCGCTCCAGAGCCCTGAAGAGCCGCCGGCGCCATACAGGCTCCCGGTCATGAAACGCAAATCCATGAACCGTGTGGACCAGCACCGGCACCCGCGCCAGTCTGCCCGCCAGCCGGCCGATAAACCCCGTTTTTGAATTGTGTGTATGGACGATGTGATATTCATTGTCCAGCAGAAACTTGGTCAATCCGATCAATGCGAGAGCATCGTTGATCGGATGCACGGGCTGGACAAAATTGGGAAACGGGTGAAATTTCAGGCCGCTTTCCCGCACGAGCTTTTCCAGATCTCCGCCCGGCGCACAGGCCAATTCGGAATCGAAGCGGCTTCGATCCGCGTCGCGCATGGTCAAAAAGGTGTTGATGCCAGACCCGCTGACCACCGGAAGGGCATGCACGTGCAAAACCCGGTATTTCATGCTTTGTGTCGTTTTCCCCGTATCCGGTCCACCGTTTCGGAAACCCGGTGGGCCACCCTGTCGAGCTTGTATTTGCGGATGTATCGCCAGCTTTTCTTGTCTTTGAAAAACAGATAAGTCCTCGATATCTTAGTAAGAAAGATGTTGAAGTCGTCGTCGTCCACCTGGATCCGGCCGACGGCATAGGGATCCGGCCTCCGGTAGGTGGGGCACTGGGTGAGAAAGGCATCGTAGCCGGATTCGATCAATAGATCCCGAATCCGCCTTGAGGGGCTCCCTTCCTTGACGCCGAAGTATTTTACCTCCCTGCCGAGGATGTCCTCAAGTCGCGGCTTGTATTCCCGGATGTGGATGCTCACCGTGTTCGGATCGATGTTGTTGATGTCCCAAGCGGCATCCTCGTATGCGCCCACGGTTATGGTGTGCTTTGAAATCTCTTTCAGTTGATCCTTGCTCAGGTAATGAAGCTTTTCCCCACCGGCCCGAAAAACGGCACCAACCTTGTCCGGCGATATGAGAACGGTGCCGGAAATGCCTCTTTCTGCCAGGAGCGGGAAAACATTCGTGTAAAAATCAGCATAGCCGTGGTCAAAGGTCAGCGAAATTGGTCTTTTTCTCGATACCTGAAAGGCCCTGCCCATTGTATGAAGGGCTTCTTCGATCGATAGAAACTCAAAGCCGCTTTCACCAAGATGGGATAAATACTCCCTGAAGGCCCCCAGCGGCAGCCATAATTGTTGTTCCGCTTTCTCGGTAATGTTGTGGAATTGAAGGATCGAAATGTTCCGAAACAGCTTCCTCAATTTGCAAAACTCCTTTTTAGAGTCCGGCCTTCATTGGTTGATTCTGGTTGTCTCTTGAAAATGTCATTTATGCAGCCTCGATTTATCCTTTTTCCCTCCGAGAAACGACGCACAAAATGACCGTTGCGATGAACAAGAATCCGGAGATAGTCCCACCGATCATGCAGAGGCGAAGAATAAAAAGACCGTGAAGCAGGGAGCGGTTCATTTCTATTTCGGGGAAAAAAAATCGAAACGATTTTCCCGTCATGATCTGAATGATTTGACGGACTGCAACCGGCATATCTTCTTTCACCGGCTGGAAAATCCGTTGATCTCCTATGATAAAAACGGCCGAGGAATCGGCGTTGTACACCGTTTGGATCAAATCATCTTTCAGTGAAACTCCGGAAAGCGGATTCCATAGGATATTCGTTTTGGGTTCATTTACATAGTCAACGATTCCGATTCCTTTTTCTGGCCGGTCAGCCTTCGATGGCCATCCGCCGACGAATGGATCGACAACCTGCCACCGGCCGATCTGCCGATTCCAAATCTCAACCAGGCTGTGCCCGTTGGGTCCTTTCAATTCATCCGCCGTAATTCCCCACTCTCTTGCCGGGATGCCTCCTGCTGTGCACAACCCGATGAAAGCCTCCATATAATCCGAACAGTAACTGGCCTTGCCGGCCAGGATCCGGTTAAGTTTGACCTCGGGCCCGGTTTTGGCGTCGTCGATCGGTGGATAGTTTTTCGCAATCAACCGCTGGGCCAACCCCATCGCCGAGGCAAGATCGCCGCCCCCGGAAAGAGGCGCTGCAGCCGTGTCTTGCACAAACGATTTCAAGCTTTCCGGTGCTTGCTTTTCCCACAAAATTTTACCCGTCTGGGGCTTGGGGACCTCTCTTGCCGGCAGCCGATGAAAAATCAACGCCGCTCTGATTCTGTGAAGGTTCGGCTCCTTGCTCCAAAACCAGAGGCAGAACAAAAAAAACAGCCCTCCGAATACCGCAGACAAAAAGCGAACTGTCCTTCTATTTGGCAAAAAATGTATCATACCAGTGGGCAAAGACAATCAGGCTCCAGAGCTGCCACCCCATTTCCTGTTTTCCAGACATGTGAAGGCCGACGAGCTTTTTTACCGCCGCCGGTTCGAATATGCCCTGCCGGCGGATTGGCGCATCGGAAAGATACTGCTCTACATAAGATTTCAGTTCTTTTCTCAGCCAGGCACTGATGGGCACCTCGAAACCCCATTTGGGCCGCTTCTGTATTTTGGGGGGGAGCAGCGCCTTGAAGGTCTCCGTCAGAATATACTTCCGCCTTCCCCGGTGAAGTTTCAACCCGCCTGGAATGGTAAAGGCAAATTCGACCAGTTCATGGTCCAGAAACGGCACCCTGACTTCCAGGCCATGCCGCATGCTCATCCGATCCACTTTGTTGAGCATGTCGTCGGGAAGGGCGCCGGTCACATCCAGGCGAAGCATCCGGTTGATCGGGTCGGAATGAAATCCCCGCAGTCCCTCACCGGTCAATTCTTTAGCCTTGCCCAAATGAACTTTATCTCGAATATCCGGGGCTAAAAGCTCGGATGCCAGCTCCCGGCGAAAAATCTCCCGCCAAGCCCACACCCGGCCCGCCTGGGAATCATGGGCCCCCTGAACAAACTTGTCGGCCCTTCTCAGGTATTCGAACACCTTGCTGCTTCTGGAGCGCGGAAGATAGGCAAACAGCCGTTTAAGGACCGACTCCCGAAGATTTCTCGGAAGCAGGGAATAGTATCGATACCAATATTCGCCGCTGTATTTCCGGTAGCCGGCAAAAAGTTCGTCGGCCCCGTCTCCGGAAAGGGCGACGGTCACCTCCCGGCGGGTTTCCCTGGAAACGATGTAGGTGGGGATCGCAGAAGAATCGGCAAAGGGTTCGTCGAAATCATCGAGCACATCGGGGATGGCATCCAGAACGTCTTTGTAGCTGAGGCGAAACTCATGGTGGTCGGTCTTGTGGAATTGTGCAACCGCCGAGGCATAGTCGGTTTCGTCGTAAAAGGGGAGATCCTTGTACCCGATGGAAAAGGTCTTCACCGGCCGGTCCATGCACCTGGCCATCAACCCGACCACAATGCTCGAGTCGATGCCGCCGCTGAGAAAAGCCCCCAACGGCACATCGGCAATGAGCCTGCGCTCTACGGCCTGCTGGGTCAGCTGATAGAGCTTTTGCTGAAGTCCGTCGAAACCGTCCGAAAACGGCCGGCAGGTTTCCGTTTCCTGAATAGCCCAATAGCGCTGCTTTTTCAGTTTTCCGTTTTCAAACACCAGCCAGTGCCCGGGCTCCAACTTCCGGATGCTCTTAAAGATCGTCGAAGGCGCGGGAATATAGTTTAAACTCAAATAAAGTCCCAACGCCTCCGAATCGATCTCTTTAGATACGTCCGGATCGGCGAGAAGCGCTTTGATTTCAGAGGCAAAAGAAAAACGCCGCCCGTTCCAGAAATACACGAGAGGTTTGATTCCCAAACGGTCTCGGCAAAGCCACAAGCGATTCTTGCGACTGTCCCACAAGGCGAAGGCAAACATCCCTGCAAGCCGATCGACGCATCCAAGGCCCTCGTCTTCATAGAGGTGAAGGATGACCTCGGTATCGGATTCCGACTTGAACCGGTGGCC
>CAYPFH010000175.1:0-8157 GCA_964409825.1 uncultured Desulfobacterales bacterium
CAGACCATGGGGGCGACGTCCTGATAAGTTTCACCCTTGATCAAACTGACCGCCCCGGCGGCCAGAGGCCCCGCGTGAACGTTAATCGTTTCCATGAGCGCTCCAGTAAAATCAGACTAAGTTATGTGACTTCGTCTTAGCCGCAGTCCGCTTTGAAGGCAGGCAACATTGCATAAAATGAACGCAGGCACCTGCGCATTGCCCGCCCGGTGCCTGCGTCTTTTACTGAAATACGGATGCGCCACTATTTCCTGAGCAGCCCCCGCTCGCCCAGGTTGCCGTATCGGTGGTAGGTATCACATATGCTTTGTTCCTGAAAATATTGCAAAAGTTCGATGCGCCCTTCGCTGAACACCCTGGCTCTCGAAATGTAAAAACCGATTTTGGCCGCTGCCGCCAAAACCGCGGCGGGAACGCGATCGGCCGCTGCGTAGCGGATCCGCTGGACATTTTGCATGGATCGGATCAATTCCGGATCGGTCTGTCGCCGCACCGGCGCATCGCCGACGATCCGCTTTCCTTCCCTGCCGAGCAGAAAATCGGTTACACGGTTGTTCAGATCCGTTGGAACGCTGATCAGAAGGCCGCAGCCCGATACTTTCACGGCGGCGATTCGGCCCAGGACATCGAACAGGCCGTCTTTTTCGTGGAGACGAACCATGACCGTTCCGACCGGCAGATAGCGCAGGACATTGTCCTGGCCGCGGAGATGAAAATAGTCCTTTTCCTGCGAAAACTCCTGTTCATAATTGTAGATATAGCTTTTGACGGCCTGGACGGTTTTTTCAAGTTCGGTTTTGTACTCTTTGTGCTTGCCCCAAAGAAGTTCGACCCGCCATTCCCTGGCCAGCCACAACAGGGCGCTTTCGTGTCGGATCGCCCCGATGGGCGGATCGGCGGTCTCGGTAAACTCCATAAACTGGGAAACGTAGTTGGGGCCGCCCACCTTGATTCCGGCACCCAGGGCGGATTTTCCCATCCCGCCGAAGGGCTGGCGCAAAACCACCGCGCCGGTCGTGCCCCGGTTGATGTAGAGGTTGCCCGCCTGGATTTTTTCTTTCCATCTTTCCTGTTCGCGCTTGTCGAGGCTTTCCAGCCCCGAGGTGAGCCCGTAGCCGGTCTGGTTGACCATCTCGATGGCGTGGTCCAAATCCTCGGCTTTCATCACGGCCAAAAGCGGCCCGAAAAATTCGGTCATGTGGGTGTAGCTTCCCGCTTGGACGTCGTACTTGATTCCGGGGGTCCACATATACGGATTGTCATGCCGGTTTTCGGGCTTCAACGCCCATGTTTCGCCGGGCTCGAGCGTGGTCAGGGCGCTGTGCAGGTCTTTGTCGGGTTTGTTGACCAGCGGGCCCATTTTATTCCGGAACTGCCAGGCCGGACCTGTTTTGAAACTCCGGGCGGCATCCACCAGCTGATCCTTGAAATGTTCGTCTTCGTAGACCTCCTTTTCAAGGATCAACACAGAAGTGGCGGAGCATTTCTGCCCGCAGTTTCCAAAAGCCGACTGAATCACGTTTTTGATGGCCTGGTCCTTGTCGGCCATTGCGGTGACGATCGTTGCGTTTTTACCGCCGGTTTCGGCCGCCAGCATTACCCCGGGCCGGTCCTGCAAAATGCGCATTCCCGTTTGCGTGCCCCCGGTCAGCACGATGTAGTCCACATCCGGGTGCATCGTCAGCTCCGGGCCGGTCTCCTCGCCGGAGCAGGGCATGAATTGGAGCGTGTTTTTTGAAACGCCGGCCTTCCACAGACACCGGCAAAGCTCCCAGGCCACCATGACCGCTGCCGAGGCGGGCTTGAAAATCACCGTGTTGCCCGCCGCCAGGGAAGAAACCATACCGCCGGTGGGAATGGCGATGGGAAAGTTCCAGGGGGTGAGCACCAGCGAAACGCCCTTGCCCTTGCAGTGGATGTGCGCCATCTCGGCAAACCGCTTCACCGAATATGGATAATACTCCGTAAAATCGACCGCCTCGGACACTTCCACGTCCGCCTCGGTAAAGACCTTGCCGGTGTTGGCCGCCGCAGCCCCGATGAGCCGGCCCCTGGCATGGCGAAGCTCCATGGCCGCACGGGATAATATTTCATGGCGCTCTTTATCGGTTTTTTGCCGCCATCGGTCCGGATCCGCCTTGGCGGCGGAAACGGCGCGCTGAACATCGCCGGCGTTTGCAAAGGCGCATCGTGCAACGCATACGGCCTCGCCGGTTTTTTCATTCACGGTCGACAAATCGACATATTCGCGGATTTGACGCCCTTCGAAGATTTCCTGTCCCGCCGCGACCACCGGGATTTTGACGGGTTCGTCGCCGGGTCCTTTTTTCCATTGCCTGCGGATTTCTTTGGCCCATTGGCGGTTGCCCGGACAGGACCAGTCCGTATCCGGTTCGTTGACAAATTCGCTTCTGTAGAACGTCCCCGTTTTTTCGGGGAAACGCTCCGCCGTGCGGTTTTGGATGCGGTTGGGCGCGGTGGAGGCCTGATCCATGGTTTCTACGGAAGCGAGAAATTGCTCCTGTAAAAATTGCCACTTTTTGGAGCCTGTTTTGAGGCCGCAGGAATAACGGAGGAAATTCTCTCCGGCCGTGTTCTCGTCCAGACGACGGATCAGATAGGCGATGGCGTTGATGAACTCCTCTTTTTTGGCCACCGGCGCATAGAGCAGCACATCGCCGGAGATTTCGTTCAGCGCCCGGCGCACATGGTCGGCCATGCCCTCGAGCATCTCGAAATAAAAATAGTCGGTCAGCTTTCGCTCTTCTGCCAATACCCTGGCAAAAGCCAGATCAAAGAGGTTGTGGGAGGCGATGCCCAGCTGGACCGCTTCGATGTTTTCTTTGCGCATGCCGAATTCCACCATGCGCTTGTAGTTGGCGTCCACCTCCAGCTTGTTGTTGTAGGGAGCCAGGGGCCAGTTGAAGATGGAAGACTCCACTTGCTCCATCTCCATGTTGGCCCCTTTGACGATACGGAGCTTGATCGGGCTTCCGCCGGCCGCGACCCGCTGTTTTGCCCACCCGGTCAGTTCCTTCTGGATGTCGTAGGAATCCGGAAGATATGCCTGCAGAACGATTCCGCCCGAATAGTGCTTGAATTGATCCTGGTTCAGGGTTTCCATGAAGGCCGTCTTGGTAATGTCCAGATCGCGGTACTCTTCCATGTCGAGGTTGACGAATTTCGGAGCCCTTGTCCCGTCCTGCCGGACGAACGTGTGCTGAGCGGCGACGCTGTATAGCTCCGACAGCCTTTCTTTCAATGTCTCAACGGTGTGATCGAAGGCAAGGGGCAAAATCTGGGAATAGATCGTCGAGATCTTTACCGAAATATATTCTATCTCCGGATTCTTCATGTCCTCGATATAGGTGTCGAGTCTCCGGCGGGCCTCTTTTTCGCCGAGCAGCGCCTCGCCCAGATGGTTGATGTTCATCCGGACGCCCTGTTTCTTTCTTTTTTGCAGATGCGCGTGCAGGGCGTCTTTTTCGCCCGGGATGATGGCCCGGCTGCTGCTGCCGCGCATCCGGTCGATCATCTTCGGAACGGTAAAGGCCGGAAAATGCCTTCCCAGGCCCAAAAACATCTGAATCAAAAGCCTGTCGACCCTGGGAAAGAAATCCGGAATCCCATATGAGGTGAGGATCGCGTTGACCTGGTCCGCCACCCGGGAGCTGTCTTTGGGTCGAAAACTCTGATCGATCATCCGGGTGAGAACCACCTTGTCGATCGGGTGGGCCATCAGCCGCTTCATCTGCTCCTGAATCGCCTTTTCCTCGGAGGTCAGCAATTCGTTCGCCCGGTCCTGCCAGGCGCGCGCAAGAGACACCGCCTTTTCGGCAAACGATTCCAATTCCTGTTTGTCCATCATGGCCCTGCTTTCTTTTCCCGTTCCGGCTCAATTCACACTTCGGTTTTTGCTGTTTTCAGGCTGCACATCGCCGGCGGTCCTGATCGATGCCGGCCAACCGCATGCAAACTACCCCTGGGATTCGTCGAATTTCTTAAGCATTGCCTCCGTGGGTTGGGTCGTCATCAGGCTGACGGCGATCACGGCGATAAAGGCCAGGATGAATCCGGGCAGCAGTTCGTAGAAATACTCCCCTTCGATCGTGATGTAGTTCTTCACGATAAAAATGGTCAGGGCCCCGACGATCATTCCGGCAAGGGCGCCATATTTGGTTGTCCCCCTCCAAACCAGCGACAGGATGATCACGGGCCCGAACGCTGCTCCGAATCCTCCCCATGCATACCCCACCATCGCCAGGATCGTACCGCCACTTGCGGAGGTAATCAAGTAGGCGATCAGTGCAAAGCCAACCACCCCGAATCTGCTGATCCAGGCCTTTTGCACGTCGCTGACTTTGCCGAAAAAAGGAAGGTCTTCGGTGAGTGCCGAAGTCAACACCAGAAGCTGTGAATCCGCCGTCGACATGACGGCTGCCAGTACGGCTGCCAGAATGAAGCCCGAGAAAAGGGGATGAAACAAAGCGCTGACAAGGGAGAGAAATATTCTCTCCTTGTTGCCGTCCGGGCCTGTGACGCCTGCCATCGGCGCCAATACGTTGTATCCGATCCCGGCCAGTCCGATTGAAACGGATAAAACCAGACAGAGGATCATCCAGCTCATGCCGACCCGTCTTGCCTTGGGCACATCATCAACGCTCCGGATGCCGATAAACCTGGCCAGAATGTGCGGCTGGCCGAAATAGCCAAAACCCCAGGCCATCAGTGATGCCCCCGTGATCCACGAGGTCGTGAAATGAAAGGCCTCCGGATTGGCTGCGGCAATGTCGACACCGGATCCGGCGATGGAGTAAAAGGCCATGAGTGAGCAGAAGACCAATGCGGCCAGCATGAGAAGGCCCTGAATCAGATCTGTCCAACACACCGCCATATAGCCGCCCAAAAAGGTATAAGAGACGACCACGAGCACCGTTACGATCAGGGCTGTTTGTTCTGTGGCGTCGAAGCTGTGCGCAAAGAGCAGGGTCCCGCCTTTGAGACCGGAGGCCACATAGAGGGTGAAAAATACCAGAATCACCACAGTCGATACCGTCTTGATCACTCCCGAAGTGTCCTCGAATCGATTCGACAAGTACGTCGGCAAGGTCACCGCATTCACCTTTTCACTGTACACTCTAAGCCTGGGTGCAACGATATACCAATTCCCATAAGCGCCCAGGATCAGACCGAGGGAAATCCAGACGCCATCGACCAACCCCGCAGCAAAGACCGCACCGGGCAGCCCCAGAAGCAGCCAGCTGCTCATATCGGAGGCCCCGGCACTGATGGCCGAAGTCACCGGGCCCAAGGACCGGCCACCGATAATAAAGTCCTCGTTATTCTTGGTTTTCCTCATGGAGTAGTAACCAATGCCCAACATCATTAACAAGTAAATGCCGAACTGTACCGAAATTCCCATGACATAGGCTCCTTTCACTTGGTGGGCTTGTCAGGCGACAAGCGATTCACCGTCGAAATTCAGTTTCCGTCCATGAAAAAAAGGGACCCAGTCGTTCCAGATGAGGTTCGACTGGCAGCGGCACTGAGGTGGCCCCGGTCGGAGATAGATTGGAATGGTTTAACCATTTAATTTTTTTTCATAATGGTTAAACCATTTGCTGTCAAGAAAAAAATGGGCGATCGGCCATTTTTTTTTACGAAACCATCAAATCTATTGGGTTGTTTTTCGGAGTGATACCGCAACCGATGATGCTGAATCGGAGAATGCAAATGGGGGAAGAATCTGAAAAAATTCAGGAAATATGGCGGCGATGGTAGGCCATGTGCTCGTTGAATCTGCGGACATGGCTCTGAACCAGCGATCGTGCCTGATCTGCGTCTTTGTGCTTGATGGCCGAGACGATTTCGCTCAGGTCTCGGTAGTTTTCCTTGATGATGTCCTCGTCAAGGGGTAAAAATTCGTCATAGTAAGACTGGATGTTGCTGTGGATCACGTTGTGCATGAAAATGTAGATGGGATTGCCGGAAATTTTGGCCAACTCCTTATGGAATTGCTTGTCGATTTCCAGAAAATCCAACCACCCCTCTTTGCCCTTCTTCATCTCTTCAGCGGCTTGGGTCAACAGTTCATCCAATTTTCCGATGGCTTTCTCATCTGCCCGTTCAGCCGCCAATGCGGTCGCGAATCCTTCGACATCGGCCCGAAACTCATTTAAATGGGAGAGCGAAATTTTTCGGTATTGAAGCATCAGACCAAGGCTATCGGTCATGGGCTTTGTAATGGCGCCTTTTACGAAAGCGCCGCCACGCACTCCCAAGCGAATTTCGATGAGCCCTTTTTGCTCCAGGACCCGCAGCGCCTCCCTGAGCGTCCCGCGGCTGGTCTGAAACGTCTCCTTCAGGTCTCTTTCAGGAGGCAGGACATCGCCGGGCTGGTATTCACCGCCGAGGATCGCCTCTTGAATCTGCTCTACGATGTCTTGAAAAATCCGATTCTGCCTGGCGGCTCTGAACTCGCCTTTTCTGCGCAGGTTTCTATGATCTGGGGCCATCGTTTCCGCTTTTTATTTTTCGCATCGATTTAAATTTCAAGGAATGGCTGCAGACAATGATCTGGCACCATAATGGTTTAACCATTTTGTGTCAAGGCGGCTCGACAGACGTCTTATTCTCCCGGAAAGAATCCGGCCTGGGGGACATTCGATGTCCCTAAATTTCTGGCCGGCCGCCGGATGCCGGCGGTCGGGAACGGATGACGGTTTCATTCCCGGCCGGTTCGACCGGACAGCGGCAATCGGTCGATCGGGTGAAATACCTGTTGACTGAAAAGAAAATCGATGTTATTTGATAAGCATTATCATTTAATATTGCGAGGCCTCCTTTGACAGACCATACACAACGCTTCGAAACCATCATCCAAAAGCTGCGGGATCATGGCCACAAGATAACGCCTCAGCGGCTGGCGATCGTTGAAATTCTTGCCGGAAGCGAAGGCCATCCCAGTGTCGAAAATATCCACGGCCGGATCACAAAAAACTTTCCGACCATGAGTCTCGCCACTGTCTATAGAAATATTGTATTGATTAAGTCACTTGGCGAAGTTCTCGAGCTAGGTTTTCCGGATGGGAGCAACCGATATGACGGACACAAGCCCTACCCCCATCCACACGTCATCTGCACCAAGTGCAAAAAAATCGTCGATCCGGATCTGGACAGCCTCGATAAGATGAAGAAAGAGGTCGAATTGGAGACGGATTTTACAATTTTCAATCACCGGCTGGACTTTTTCGGCATCTGCAGCAATTGTATGGCAGAAAAAGACTGATATATTTTTTTGCCATTAATTGATAGTCGTTATCATATAATATTAATTCTATTATCAAACGGATGAAAGGAGAACATTTCATGAGCGAAGACAGCAAGTGCCCGGTCACGGGCAGGACAAGCAAACCCATTGCCGGCGGCGGCACATCGAACCAGGACTGGTGGCCGAACCAGGTAAACCTGAAGATTCTTCATCAGCACTCTTCCCTGGGCAATCCGATGGGCGAAACCTTCAACTACGCCGAGGAATTCAAGAAACTCGACCTTACGGCCATAAAAAAAGACCTCTATGCGCTGATGACCGACTCCAAGGAGTGGTGGCCGGCCGACTACGGCCACTACGGGCCGCTCTTTATCCGCATGGCGTGGCACAGCGCAGGCACCTACCGCATGGGCGACGGCCGCGGGGGCGCCGGATCCGGCTCCCAGCGTTTGGCGCCCCTCAACAGCTGGCCGGACAACGTGAACCTCGACAAGGCGCGGCGCCTGCTTTGGCCCATCAAGCAAAAATACGGCAAAAAGATCTCCTGGGCCGATCTGATGATCCTCGCCGGAAACTGCGCCATCGAGTCGATGGGCTTGCCGACCTTCGGCTTTGCCGGCGGACGCGAAGACGTCTGGGAGCCGGAGCAGGACATTTACTGGGGCGCCGAGGACGAGTGGCTCGGCGACAAGCGCTATTCAGGCGATCGGGACCTTGAAAACCCCCTGGCCGCCGTGCAGATGGGCCTGATCTATGTGAACCCGGAAGGGCCGAACGGCAATCCGGATCCGGTCGCCTCCGGCCGGGACGTACGAGAGACCTTTGCGCGCATGGCCATGAACGACGAAGAGACCGTCGCGCTCGTCGCCGGCGGGCACACCTTCGGC
>CAYPFH010000176.1:0-8141 GCA_964409825.1 uncultured Desulfobacterales bacterium
ACCGAAGTTTCACATAAGCCCCGCGGAGCCGATTCGGGAGCGCTCTTAACGCTCTAAAAGGGAATGTCGTCGTCGGCCGGCTCCGGATAAGAGGGCTCTTGATACTCGCCGGAGGGCTTTTGGTCTCGATACCCGCCGCCTCCGCCGCCGGAGGTTCCTTTCGGTTCGAGCATTTTCATATCATTGGCCACAATTTCCGTCATGTAGCGGGTGACCCCGTCCTGCTCCCATGAGCGGGTCTGGAGCCGACCTTCGATGTATACCTGTTTTCCCTTGGACAGGTACTCGCCGCAGATTTCCCCGAGTTTGCCGAAGGCGACAATCCGGTGCCACTCGGTTCGCTCCTGCATCTCTCCGGTATTTTTGTCTTTCCATTTTTCGTTCGTGGCGACAGTGAAGTTGGCCACGGGCAAGCCGCTTTGGGTATAGCGGATCTCAGGATCCTTTCCCAGACGTCCGACAAGTATCGCCTTGTTGATCATCTTCCCCCTCCCCGTGAAAAAGTTCGAGTAGCCCTACCTCTACGCGAAAAGCGGGCCCGTGTCAATTTCCAGCCCGGGGCCGTTTACGCTGCAATTCGGAGTCCGAAAGATTGCCTTGTTGGGCTTCGCTCTACAAGCTACGCCGCGGCAGGCGGCGCCACTACAAGCAGGTGAGAGGCTTCGACAGAAGGTACGGGAGATTTCTGTACAAAGAGGGGGTTCACTGGTATGGATTGCGTTCGCGGCGCCCTAAATTCGGCATCGAATCTTCAGGAAGGAAACGACATGGCCACCGTCACCGACGCGGCAAAAGGATACTGTTTTGCGATCCTGGCTGCGGTTTTATGGGGAATCTCAGGGTCTGCCGCCAAATTTTTGTTCCAAAGCGGCGTGACTCCATTTCAGCTGGTGCAGCTGCGGATGACCATCGCCGCGGGAACCCTCGTATTCTGGCTGCTGATCCGGGAACGATCTTTGCTCAAAATCGACCGTTCCGACATCGGTTACTTTGCCCTTTTGGGGACCTTCGGGCTGGCGGCGCTGCAGTTCACGTATCTTTTCACCATCAGCAAGATCCAGGTGGCCGCAGCCATCCTGCTCCAGTATATGGCGCCTGGCTTGATTGCCGTCCATGCCGTGATCTTTTTCGGGGATCGCGTTACCGGATGGACATTGGCGGCCCTTTTCGGCTCCTTTGCCGGATGCTATCTCATCGTCGGCGGCTACAGCCTGGAGCTGCTGTCCATGAACCGGATCGGCATTGCCAGCGGCGTCCTGTCTGCTGTGGCCTTCACCTGGTATTCGATCCATGGAGAGCATGGCATGCGTCGCTACAACCCCTGGACGGTACTGGCGTACGCGCTGGGTTTCGGCGCGCTCTGCTGGAATGTCGTCTACTCTCCGATGAAGGGCCTGTTTCATGGCTATTCACCGATTCAATGGGCGGGCATCTTCTATATCGGGATCATGGGGACATTGTTTCCCTTCGGCCTCTACCTGGAAGGGGTCAATCGAATCCGGGCTACGCGGGCCAGCATCACCGCCACCTTAGAGCCGATCACCGCCGGTGTGATCTCCTGGGTGTTTTTGCATGAAATTTTGTCGCCGCTGCAGCTTTTCGGGGCGGTGCTGGTCATCGGATCCATTGTCGTTCTTCAGCTCCGCCATGAAGTCGACGAAAAAACCCCGGCCCTGATCCGGGCCCGGAGCGGACATGAACCTCGGCGGTGATCCAAAAAACGCCGCTCCTTCGGCGCGGCGCATCAAGCGGCGGGTCGCTGCCCCCGACCATGAATTTTTTGCGGCCACCGGTCCCGGCATCGAACCGCTGTGCCGCCGGGAGCTTCTGTCGCCGCCGGTATCGGCGGCGGATGCCGCCGTTGTGCCCGGGGGGGTGACTTTCTCCGGTAAGCTCACCGATCTGTATCGGGCCAACTTGCACCTTCGCACCGCCAACCGGATTCTGATGCGGATCACTGAATTTCCGGCGGAAAATTTCCGCCAGTTTCAGCGACGCCTGGCCTCGGTGGACTGGGAGCTTTTTCTTCACCGAGAGGCGGCGGTCCAGGTCCGGGTCAGGACCCGGCGCTGCCGGCTTTACCACAGCGAAGCCGTTGGCCGAAGGGCCGAAGAACAGATTCGATATTCTCTGGGCTCCCCGCCGGCCCGGGACGCCGCTGACCAGACGCCCTGTCTTGCTTCCGTCTTTGTCCGGGGCGAAAACGACCGGTTTTTGGTATCGGTGGACAGCAGCGGTGACCTGCTCCATCGACGGGGCATCAAAACCCACGCTGCGACCGCGCCGCTTAGAGAGACTCTGGCCGCCGCGGTTCTGATGTGGGCCGGCTTCACTCCGGATGAGCCGATGATCGATCCGATGTGCGGCAGCGGCACCTTTTGCCTTGAAGCGGCCTTGATGGCCGGCAACATTCCCCCCGGCTGGTATCGCCGGTTTGCCTTCGAAACTTGGCCGGCCTTCCGCCCCCGGCAGTGGGGTCACCTTCGAAAGGAAGCCGCAGATCGGATCGTTTTTCCGGAAACGGCTCGAACCTTTGGCGGCGACCTGGACCCTTCAGCGCTTGCGGATCTGCAGGGATGCCTTGACGCCCATGGACTGGATCGATCCGTGACCCTGTTTGGCGGGGACTTTTTCGATCTTCGCCCGAAGAAAATTGCAGCTGCCCCCGGTCTCGTTGTGCTCAATCCGCCCTACGGCCGGCGCTTGCGCGCCGAGGCGGCCGGAGGTGCCGACATGGCCCGTGTGCTCGGCCACCTGAAGCGCTGTTTCGGCGGATGGAAAGTCGCTCTTTTGTCCCCCCCGAGCCAGTTCGGCCGGATTTCGTTTCCCCATCGAACACGGAGGCTGGTTCACGGCGGATTGGGATTGAGCCTCGTCACCGGAAGAATTCCGGCCCGATGATTTCCTCGGTTTCGGTATGCGCATTGCCTGGTTGCGGGGGGAAGGGTATATAGTCAAAAACAATGAAAGTTTGATGGAATCGTAAAAACTCCGTATTTGCAACGGCGCGGTCCATGTGCGATCCGACGCCATCACGGCCCCAAGCGGCGGCGCGCTGGACCGTTGCTTTTCTGGGATGCCGTGCCGGCCGAGGGGATCGGCGCCCGGGCCAAACTTTTCTTCGACGAAACCGCAACGGGACTTTCCCGGCGTGCTGGAATACGCACTGGACCGCCGGCGGCTGGAAGCGGGGACCTGAATTGAACCTTGCGGAGAATCCGGGACCTGGTCTGCCGATGATCTTCGGGCTTTGACAAACCCGGGCCGAGCGAATAAAAGGGAAAAGGTCCGCAAGACCTGAACCCATCTTGGAAAATGATTCAGGAAAAGGAGGCGCACGATGGACGATTGCATTTTTTGCAAGATCATCAAAGGCGAAATTCCGAGCGTGAAGGTATATGAAGACGACCGGGTGTTTGCCTTCGAAGACATCAATCCGATCCGCGACGGCCATACCCTGATCATCCCCAAGGTCCATGCAGAAAACATCTGGGAGATGGCGGCAGAAGACATGGCGGCAGTGGCCGAAGCGGCCAAAAAGCTGGGTGAAGCGATCCGGACGGCGCTCAATCCGGAGGGCATCGCCTGCCTCCAGCTCAACGGCCGGGCGGTCAATCAACTCGTCATGCACTACCATTTTCATCTGATTCCGCAAAAAGAAGACGATCCGGAGCTGACCATGACCTCCTGGAAGCTGGTCGCCGGCGACATGGACCGGATCCGCAAGACCGGAGAAAAAATCGCCGCCGCGGTTTCATGACCGCCGACGCCCGATGCCGGGATCCGCTCCAAATCTTTCAACTTTGCGGAGCAAAAGGACAGCGTTGATGGACCCATTTCAGTACGAATCAGAGCTCGAGATTTTTCCGGCGGGCGAAACCGTCTTTCATGCGGGCCAGACCGGAGACCGGATGTACGTGGTCGCCTCAGGAACGGTTGACGTTCTGGTGGGAGAAAGGGTCGTCGAAACGGTCGATGCCGGCGGAATCGTGGGCGAGATGGCGCTGCTGGGGACCAAAACCCGCAGTGCCACGGCGGTGGCGAAAACCGAATGCCGCCTTCTTCCCATCGATGAGGCTTTTTTCCTCCATCTGATCCAGCAATCGCCCCGGTTTTCCATAAAAGTCATGAAGATCATGGCCGACCGGCTCCGGCGCTCCAACAATCCGGAATCATGAATCTGGAAAAGATTCAGGAGGCCGCACGACGGCTTAAAGGAAAGGCCCACGTTACCCCTGTTCTCACCTCCCGGACCTTGAACCGGATGGTGGGCGCCGAAGTCCTTTTCAAATGCGAAAATTTTCAGCGGGTCGGCGCCTTCAAGTTCCGCGGGGCATACAATGTCGCAGCCACCCTTGACACAGAGCCGCAAAGAAAAACCCTGCTGACGTTTTCCTCGGGCAACCACGGTCAGGCCGTTGCCCTTGTCGGCCGCATGAAGGGGCTTCAAACCGTGGTGGTGATGCCCGACAACGCCCCGGCAATCAAACGGGCCGCCACGGAGGGATACGGCGCCCGCATCGTCGGCTATGACCCGGAACAGACAAGCCGGGAGAAAATCGCGCGCCAGATGGCCGAGGACGAAGACTATCTTCTGATTCCCCCCTTCGATCACCCCGAGGTCATCGCAGGACAGGGAACGGCCACACTGGAGCTTTTCGAGCAGGCAGGCCCCGTGGACTTTTTGCTCGCGCCCTGCGGCGGCGGCGGCCTGCTCAGCGGAAGCGCAGCGGCCGCCAGGGGGTTGTCAAACGAATGCAGGGTCATCGGCATCGAGCCGGCGCTGGCCGACGACGCCACCCGCTCCTTTCGAACGGGCCGCCTGCAGCGGGTCGAAAATCCCCAGACCCTGGCCGACGGCTGTCGTACCCCATCCCTGGGTCAGCTCACCTTTTCGCTGATCCGTCAGCTGGTTTACGACATGCAGACGGTGCCGGAAGAAGCCATCGTCGAGGCCGTGAAGTTCTTCTTCTTTCGCATGAAACTGGTGGTCGAGCCCTCCGGCGCATTGGGCCTTGCCGCGCTTCTTTCCGGAGCTGTCAGGCCTTCGGGCCGGGTCGGCGTGATCGTCAGCGGCGGAAACGTGGATGCTGCCACCATGAATCGAATTCTGGAGTAGTCCGATCGAAGACCCGGCAGGACCGTTACTATCGCTTCAGAGAGGCAGTGCGCCCCTCAGTTGCGCCTTTTACCGATGGATGATATGAAGCCGTAAAGCGGTCGCGAGCAAAAAGCTTCGATTGTCCTATCCCCGAGGAGCACCGATGCCTTACCAGGAAATCCTCTTTTCTACCGACGGGCCGATCGGCTACCTGACCCTGAACCAGCCGAAAAAGATAAACGCCCTTTCCAAGAAGATGGTCGCAGAACTGAGCGAAGCGTTGGCTCGCATCGGTGAAAATGAGGCCTTGAAGGTCGTTGTGCTTCGTGCTGCAGGAAACCACTTCTGCGCCGGCCACGACCTTTCGGAGATGGTCGGCGGTGACATGCAGGAGTACCGGTCGATTTTCGAACGGTGCGGCCGGATGATGACGGCCATCCGCCGCATTCCCCAGCCGGTGATCGCCCAGGTGCAGGGGGTTGCCACCGCTGCCGGCTGCCAACTGGTCGCCTGGTGCGATCTGGCGGTGGCCGAAACCGGTGCCCGGTTTGCCACTCCCGGGGTCAAGATCGGTCTTTTTTGTACGACGCCGATGGTCGCCCTGACCCGGGCTGTCGGAAGAAAGGCCGCCATGGAAATGCTCATGACGGGCCGCTATGTTTCAGCGGAAGAGGCCAAATCGATGGGCTTGCTCAACCGGGTGGTCCCGCCTGAGGATCTGGCGGCTGAAACAGAAACCTTGGCCCGCGAGATTTCTCAGGCCAGCGCCCTGGTCCTGGGCATCGGCAAACAGGCGTTCTATGATCAGGTCGACATGGTCGATGAAAAAGCGCTTGCCTACGGTTCGCGAACCATTGCCCTCAATAATTTGGCTGAAGACGCCCAGATCGGCATCCGGGCGTTTCTCGATCGAACAACGCCGGAATGGAAAAATCGTTGAAAGCAGACGGATTGCCGACCGGGGGAATCGTTTCGCCTGCGTCCGTGGAGGAGGGGGAGATGAGCTTCAAGGAACTGATCGCCGATTTGCCGATGTTCGAATTTTTCACCGACGAGGAGCTTGACGCCTTTTCGGGCATCGGGCATTCCGTAGAGGAATTTAAAAAGGGGGAAGTGATCCTCGAGGCCGGCGAGGGCCAGCCGTCGTTGTTTCTCCTGGTCAAAGGCACCGTGCTGATCACCCGGACCGCCAACAATATCAAGATCCGCCTTTCAAAGCTCGGCGCCGGCGAACTTTTCGGAGAGATGTCCTTTTTTACGCGCAAGCCGAGAACCAGCGATGTGGTGGCCAACGACGACGTGACCGTGATCCGGATGGACGAAGATTTCTTCGAAAAAGTAGCGCCCCACATCCGGGACAAGATCAAAAACTACTTCATCGAGATCCTGATCAAGCGACTCGATTCGATGAACGAGCACATCATGAAGATCTCCCGCTTGATGCACTCCTGATAAAATCGCTTCCGCATAAAACCGCTGCAGCGATTTTATCAAATTTGAAGCTCGACGTTCGCTTTTTTCCCCTCCCGTTTGAATCGACACAGCATCCCTTGAGGAGTTTTTCATGGTTGAATCCGAGTTTCGGGCCGCCAAGCGGCCGCTGGTGGGGGTGGCGGTCATCGTCATTCGAGACGGGCGGGTGTTGCTCGGGAAGCGAAGAGGCGCTCATGGAGAGGGGACGTGGGCCCTTCCGGGCGGGCATCTTGAGCTTTTCGAAACCTTAGAAGACTGCGCAAAAAGAGAGGTGTTCGAAGAAACCGGGCTGTCGATCGGCGATATTCGTCAAGCCGCCTTTACCAATGACATCTTCGAGGGCGAGTCGAAGCATTATGTCACTCTCTTTGTGACAGCACAGCACATAGACGGCGAGGCGGAGGTTCGGGAGCCTGAAAAATGCGATATCTGGGAGTGGTTTGCCTGGGAAAAACTTCCGCACCCTCGTTTCTTGCCGCTGGAAAACCTTTTGGCCCAAGGATTTTTGCCGACGGCAGGCCAAAAGCAAACCTGAGGCTGAAAGCAGAAAACACCAATGGAAATGGGCGGAGGGCCGGCCACGGTATCGGTGCGATTTGCCCTGGAGGCGATGGAACGGGTGTTTCAGGAAAGGAGCAAGTCCGATGGATAGACGGCCTTGTCGGTCCCGGGCAGCGGCGTGGCTTCTTGTCGCGGTGCTGTTGTTCGGAACCATCCTTCCTGCCGGAGATGTCTGGGCCGGTTCCCCGTGGGACAATTTGCTCAAAGGCCTGAAAGAGGCCCTGCCGGTCGGCGGCCTGTCGGAAAGCGAAATCGCAAAAGGGCTGAAGGAGGCGCTGGAGGTCGGAACCCGAAATGCCGTGTCCCAGGTATCGTCCCTGGATGGATACTACCGAAATCCGGAGATCCGAATCCCCCTGCCCGCAGAGGTGAAAAAGACCGAAGAACTCATGCGGCGCTTCGGTATCGGCGACCAGCTGGACGCCTTTGTTCTGAGCATGAACCGGGCTGCGGAAACCGCTGCGCCGGAAGCCCGGGAGATTTTCCTCGACGCCGTCTTCGAAATGGGGATCGACGATGCCCGCCGGATACTGCAGGGGCGCGACAACGAGGCGACTCTTTATTTTCGGGAGCGCACCGGAGATCGCTTGACGACGGCCTTTATGCCGATCGCCCACGATGCCATGGCCGAAGTCGGCGCCACCCGCATCTGGCAAGACATCGAGACGCGAATGGAAACGATTCCGTTTCTGGCCGAAGCATTTCAGTTCGACCTTGACCGCTACGTCACGGCAAAGGCCCTGGATGGGCTTTTCCTGGTGCTGGCCGAAGAAGAGAAAAAGATCCGAACGGATGCGGCGGCACGGGTCACCGAGCTGCTGGAGAAAGTATTCGGCAGAAAAGAGGGCTGGTGATGGATGCCAGCCCAGCCGCCGGATGGGATGATTCAAGATCCAAGTCCCACCGTCCCCCCAATAGGCGGGATTTGATCAAGAAAGAAACTTCTCAGTTCGTCATCCCGGCCGCAGCGAAGCGGAGAGCCGGGATCCACAAAAACCTGGATTCC
>CAYPFH010000177.1:0-8045 GCA_964409825.1 uncultured Desulfobacterales bacterium
TAGAATTCCTTCCGGCAAACCCTGAACCCTGGACCCCGAGCCCTGAACGCCACGCCAGCGGCGGGGCTTATATGAAACTTCCACCCTACCGGCGCGGCCATCGGGCGCGGAGCATATTGATGATCCGGCCTAAAAAGGCGGTGAGAATGACGAAAATGGCAAGAAGACCTAAGGGGACGACCAGAAGCGCGCTCAGCTTGAAGACGAGAATCAAAAGCGGCACCAGTACCAGGCCGATCAGCGCCGCGGCGACCAGCGCAAGGCACCCGGTCAGAAAATCCCGGGTAAAGCCCGGCGGCCGGCTTTCGCCGCCTTCCTTGCCGGAAAGGTGCGGCGGGGCGTGATGGAATTGTGCGTCCTGCGGGGATTTCTGGGATGCTGGCACGGGTTTCTCCTGGTAAGATCGTTGCCAATAATTTTATCGAAATCGAATCCGTTTGTCCATGATGGGGCCGTTTATTTTGGCGATAAGCACATTCGTTGTGCTGCCATTTCAAGAGAGTCATCTTTCCGTAATCCCGGCAAAAGGGAGGCCGAGAGCCGGGATTCAGACAAAACCGTACAAAGAAAGGTTGTCTAAACTAAAAATTGTGTATATCATTATACATAAAAAGGAGACAGCCCATGCCAAGCAACCAACAAAAAGAAAGTGCCGGCATCCCCATTCTACCGGGAGAAGGAAGAAGGGGCCTTTGGTCGGGAGCATATATAAAACCGACAGATGGCAGCGAGCTTGCGTTGGATGACCCCGACAACAGATCCAAACTGGCCAAAGTTGTTATGAGGCTTTTCGACAAATGGGAGCTTTCCCAGAGTGACCGGCTTAATCTTCTGGGCTTGAGCCCGAACAGCCGGCAGATGCTTTCGCGCTATGCCCAGGGCCAACCGCTGCCAAAGCAGCCGGATTTGATGGATCGAGTCGGATTGCTGCTGACCATCCACCGCTCGCTTCGGATGCTGTACCCGGAAAACGCCGATATTTGCTATTCGTGGATCAAGCTGAAAAATGAGCTTTTCGGCGGTATTCCCCCGCTTGAGCTCATGAAAGCAGGGGGCCTGCTCGGAATCGCCCAAATTGCGCGCTACCTGGACCAATATCTGAGGATCTGATTTGGCAAAGAAAAGCCTGTTTGACCGTACTGTGGACTACGATGGGCAAGCGTACCGGAACATCGTATTTTTGCCGGAATTTCAGACCACCTTCGGGATCGTGCCCGGCAAAGGGGTTTTCGACGATCTTGCAGAAGAGCCTGCCGAAGCAGAAGCTGCGGCCGTTTCAGCCAACCGGACTGCAAAAGAAACAACCCTCTACAGGTGGCCTGACGATTACTTTCTGCATAAAATGGTAATTTCCTACCCCTTTATCTGGGCCGAGTCCTCCGTGGCCACCCGCTTCAGCGCCGGCAGCTTCGCCGTTTGGTATGGCGCCGAAGAATGGATGACGACGATCTTTGAAACGATACACCATATGGCCAAAAACGAATCGGCACGACAAAGTTCAAACGAAAAGGAAATCGTCAGGCACAGAATGATTTACCAGGTAGACTGCAAAGGCATCCTGGCCGATTTCCGGGGAAAGGAAAAAGATTTTCCCGAGCTGGTGGGCGACGATTACACCGAAACCCATAAAATCGGCCGCAAAGTGTACTTTGAGGGCCCTCCGGGGATTATCACGCCTTCTGCCCGATGCAGGGGTATGGATGGAACCTGCCTTGCCATTTTCGATGAACGGCTTTTAAGCAGCCCCAGAACGTTTTCTCAATACACCTACCGCATGGATGTGCCCATGGGGTCGATCTCTGCATACAAGGAAGACACCGGCGGCCCGGTATTGATAGTCAGCTATCGATAGACATTTTTTGCCGGGAACCGCGACCCTGAAATGAAACTCCGCAGCGAGGATTTAACGATTTCAATAAAAAAATGGCGGAAGTGCATGGGAATCGAACCCACCCGGGACGGTATTAGCGCCCCACACCGGATTTGAAGTCCGGGGGCCGCACCAGCTAGCCGCGCACTTCCGCGCTGTAAAACGGCACAAACTTAAGCGGCATTGGAGTTGATGTCAACGAAATTTGATTTTCTCTCCGCTGCAAGCAACGGAGAGAAAATCCTTTTTACCAGCGACGGCTCGACGATCCTGGGGGCCGACGACAAAAGCGCCGTGGCCATCATCCTGGAAACCCTGCGGGTGGTCCGGGAAAACGATCTGCCCTGCAGTCCCATCGACGTGGTGATCACCGTCTGCGAGGAGATCGGGCTTTTAGGAGCGCGGCATCTTGACTTTTCCTTTGAAAAGGGGATTGTCACCGGCGTGCTCGGCACCGGCATGCGGGACATGCACACCGTGAGGGAAAACGTCCGCCTGGCCGACATGGTTCATTGTGCGGAACTGCTGCTGGAAATCTTGCGGCTGCATGCCTTGGATGGGGCGGGTTAGAAGGTTCAGGGTTCAGAGGTTCAAGGGTTCAGAGGTTCAGAGGTTCATGCCGTTAACCTATAAACCTTTGAACGTTGAACCTGTAACCTTATAGGCAAGCCGTATCGAAGTTAAGCGGCTTGCGGTCTTTTCCGAGGCTGGTCGAAGTCGAGCAAAGGAGATACTGAACTAATGAGGCTTGCCTATTTTGACTGCTTCTCCGGCATCAGCGGGGATATGACTTTAGGCGCCTTGGTCGATCTCGGGGTGCCTGTGGACTGGATTTCTGCGCAGCTTCACAAACTGCCGCTCACAGGCTTCACCCTGCGGGCCGAGAAGACGTTTCGCAGCCACATTGCCGGCACCCGGGTGCATGTCGACATCGACGATCCGGGCGGTTTCAGAACCTGGTCCGATATCCGGCGGCTGATCGGGGCTGCGGACCTGCCCGAAGCGGTCCGCACCAAAAGTCTGGCGGTATTTTCCCGGCTGGCCGAGGTCGAAGCCGATATCCACGGGTGCGCGGTAGACGAGGTCCATTTCCACGAGGTCGGGGGCACCGACGGGATTGTGGATATCGTCGGTGCGGTCTGCGGCCTCGAACGGTTGGGAATCGGTCGGATCGTTTCTTCTCCGCTGCCCCTTGGAAGGGGGTTCGTGAACTGCCGGCACGGCACGCTTCCGGTGCCGGCGCCGGCCACGGTCAGGCTGCTGGAAGGCGTCCCGGTATACGGAGACGGCTCCAAAGCCGAATGGGTCACACCGACCGGTGCCGCCCTGGTCGCCGCCCTGGCAGACGACTTCGGCGATCTGCCGGAGATGGTCATCGAGAAAAGCGGCTACGGTGCCGGAAGCGCAGACCCGGCGGACCGTCCGAACCTGCTGAGGATTCTGATCGGGCCCGGCCGCGTTGCCGACGAAACCGTGGCGGTGCTTGAGACCGCCATTGACGATATGAACCCGGAACTATACGGCTATCTCATGGAGCGGCTGTTTGCCGAAGGGGCGCTGGATGTCTCCTGGATCCCGGCAACCATGAAAAAAAACCGCCCGGGAACGCGGCTGGAAGTCGTCTGCACACCGGAGCGCAAAGAACGGCTGCTTTTTATCCTTCTTTCCGAGTCGACCTCCACCGGCGTGCGATACCGGACCTCTTTCAGAAGAGTCCTGCAGCGGCGTCCGGTGGTCATCGACACGGAATACGGTCCCATCCAGGCGAAACAGATTCGACTGCCCGACGGCACGTTTCGGGTCGCCCCCGAATTTGAATCCTGTCGGAAGCTCGCCCTCGACCGGGGCGTCCCC
This sequence comes from uncultured Desulfobacterales bacterium, assembly GCA_964409825.1. Classification (GTDB taxonomy): domain Bacteria; phylum Desulfobacterota; class Desulfobacteria; order Desulfobacterales; family CAFBRK01; genus JAIPEL01. Next base: position 3,725 of record CAYPFH010000177.1, read on the forward strand.
GTTTTGATGGTTTATGAGGCGGCAGTCCGCGGCAGCCGGGACGATAGAGCGGCGGAAGCAGGGGATTTCCGCCCGGAATCTGTTTGACAAAAGCAGGCTCAGCCTATAGACACGGGCCATGAAAATACACCGCCATGGGATCCTGTTTCTGGCCACTGGCGGATATATCGGCTTGATTCCGGCAGCCCCCGGTACCTTCGGCAGTCTTCTGGGGATTCCACTGGCCTGGCTTTTTTCCATGCTCCCTGCCGCCGGCCAAATCGCGGCAACGATCCTATTCGCCGCTGCGGCGATGTGGGTGGCCCAAAAGGCCGAACCGCTCCTGGGCCTGACCGATCCGGGGGCCATCGTGATCGACGAGGTCGCAGGCATCCTGGTAACCTTCTTGCTGATCCCACTGACGGTGGAGACCGTCTCTGTCGGATTCGTTCTGTTCCGGATCCTGGATATCGCCAAGCCGTTTCCGATCCGGTTCCTGGAACGGAACCTTGCCGGCGGCATTGCCGTCGTGGCCGACGACCTGGCCGCCGGAGCCGCCGCCAATATTTTGCTGCGGATTTTGCTGTGGATCCTTTAGGATGCTTGTTGTATTGTTTCGCGCAGCGAGAACATACTAAGAAATCGCAGAAGCGATTTTACTGGAAAGGCCTCTCGGAGATTGGAATCGAAATCGGAACACGAAACGGAATCGGAACAACCGCCAAAGAAAAAAAGCGCGCTTCGGGAAAACATCGAAGCGATCATCGTGGCCATCATCCTGGCCCTGTTCATACGCACCTTTGTGGTACAGGCATTCAAGATTCCCTCCGGCTCCATGAAGGATACGCTGCTGATCGGGGATCACATTCTGGTCAACAAGTTCATCTACGGCGTCAAGCTGCCGTTTGCCGGCACCACCGTCATTCCCGTCAAAGAGCCCAAACGGGGCGATATCGTGGTCTTTCGGTTCCCTGAGGAGCCGGACAAGGACTTTATCAAGCGCGTGATCGGGGTTCCCGGCGATATTGTGGAAATTCAGCAAAAACAGGTTTTTGTAAACGGAAAACCGCTGAATGCCGACTACGGGATCAACACCGATCCCCACGTCATCCCCGGGGCGCTGCAGCCGCGGGACAACTTCGGACCGGTGCGCGTGCCGGAAGGGAAGCTTTTCGTTCTCGGCGACAACCGCGACCACTCCTACGACAGCCGCTTCTGGGGGTTCGTCGACATCGAAAAGGTCAAGGGAAAGGCGTTCATGGTCTACTGGTCCTGGGACCGGGAAGATTTCGGTGTTCGGTGGGGCAGGATCGGGGATATGATACATTAGGTTCCAAGGTTCAGAGGTTCCAAGGTTCAGGGGTTCCAGGGTTCAGGGGTTCCAAGGTTTAGGGGTTCAGAGGTTCCAGGGTTCAGAGGTTCGGGGGTTCCCGGCTTCGCTCCTTCGGCGCTTCCGTCTTCGCTCTCAGCTTCGCCGGACAAGACGCCGCGGCAAGCGGGGTTCAGGGTTTGAGGGTTCAGAGAATTGACAGGTAAGGGGGGTAGGATGGTTTTACCGTTTGATCCTCCTGAATTCATAAACAGATGCCAGAACATCATTGCTGACCAGATCCGTTGTCCAGAAATAATTCGAATTACTGGATTACCGCTGTGATTTCTCTCGGCGTCGCTCGTATCTGATACGGGGCTGCAAAGAGGAAAGCTGGAGATTCGGGCCTTTTACGAAACCTTTGAACCCTGAACCCTGGAACCCCGGACCCTGGAACCCCGGACCCTTGAACCCTGAAGCTGGAATCCGAACATGCAGCTGAGCCGGAAAGACATCCTGGATATCGATTCGCTCTCTGCCGAGGAGATTGAACTGATTCTGGACACTGCCGCCGGGATGAAGGAGATTTCGCTGCGGCCCATCAAAAAGGTGCCGACCCTTCGCGGAAAGACCGTCATCCTGTTCTTCTACGAACCGAGCACCCGGACCCGCACCTCCTTTGACATCGCAGCCAAGCGGCTCAGCGCAGACTCCCTGTCCATTTCCGCCAAGACCAGCAGCCTGGTCAAGGGCGAAACCCTCATCGACACGGCCCGCAATCTGGAGGCCATGAACCCGGACATCCTCGTCATCCGGCATTCTTCGGCGGGAGTGCCTTACTTGCTGGGCCGAACCATGGCCGCGTCGGTGATCAACGCCGGAGACGGGATGCATGCCCATCCGACCCAGGCCCTGCTCGACCTGATGAGCGTAAAAGAAAAAAAGGGCAGCATCCGGGGCCTGCGGCTGGCTATCGTCGGAGACATCGCCCACAGCCGGGTGGCCCGATCCGACATCGTCGGCTTTACGAAGATGGGCGCCGAGGTGACAGTCTGCGCACCGCCGACCATGATCCCTGCCGGAATCGAAGCCCTCGGCGCTTCGGTAACCCACCGCATCGACGAGGCCGTCGACGGCGCAGACGTCATCATGATGCTCCGGATCCAGCTCGAACGCCAGAAAGACTTTCTGTTTTCCACGGTGCGTGAATATGCGAAATATTTCGGCTTGAACGCCGGACGCCTGAAAAAGGCCCGGGACGATGTGCTGATCATGCACCCCGGGCCCATGAACCGGGGCGTCGAGATCGCCTCGGAAGTAGCAGACGGGCCCTACTCGATCGTCCTCGACCAGGTGACCAACGGCGTGGCCGTTCGGATGGCGCTATTGTACCTGGTGGCCGGAGGGGTGCGACATGCGGATTCTGATTAAAGGGGGAAAGATAGTCGACCCTGCCGTCTCCGAAGCCGAGGCGGATCTTCTTGTAGTCGACGGGGTCATCCGCGAGATCCGACCGGCAGGGGCAAGGAGGGAAGAAGAAGTTTGCAACCGGGTGATCGATGCTGCCGGAAAGCTGGTCATGCCGGGACTCATCGATATGCATGTGCACCTGAGAGAACCCGGCTTCGAGTACAAGGAGACCATCGAAAGCGGGTGCGCGGCAGCGGCTGCCGGCGGGTTTACGGCGGTTTGCTGCATGCCCAACACCGAGCCGGTCAACGACTGCCCCGAGCTGACCGACTTCATCTTGAAAAAAGCCCAGGCCGCCGGCACGGCCAGGGTCCATCCGGTGGCCGCCATCAGCCGGTTGTCTGAAGGAAAGCGGCTTTGCGAGTATGGTGAGCTCAAAGCGGCCGGGGCGGTGGCGGTGTCCGACGACGGCCGCCCGGTGGAAAGCGGCCGGCTGATGCGCCGGGCCATGGAATATGCCAGGGGTTTCGGACTGCCGATTATCTCCCATTGCGAGGAGCTTTCCCTGGCCGGCGACGGTGTGATGAACGAGGGCGCCTATGCCACAAAAATGGGACTGCCCGGAATCCCCAACACGGCTGAAAGCGTGATGGTGCTGCGCGATATCGCCCTGAGCGAACTTACCGGCTGCCCGCTGCACATCGCCCACGTCAGCACGAAAGAGTCGGTGGCGGCGATCCGGGAAGCCAAAAAAAGGGGGGTGCCGGTCACGGCGGAAACCGCGCCGCACTACTTCACCCTGACCGAAGAGGCCGTCGGCCAATACGACACCCATGCCAAAATGAATCCCCCGCTGCGGTCTGCAGAAGACCGGGAGGCGATTATCGAAGGGCTTGCCGACGGCACCATCGATGTCATCGCTACCGACCACGCTCCCCATGCGCCGGTGGAAAAAGAGGTGGAATTCGACCAGGCGCCCAACGGGATCATCGGCCTGGAAACATCCGTGGGCCTGACCCTGGTTTTGGTGCAAAAAGGAGTGATCACCCTCGGGCAGATGGTGGAAAAAATGTCCTTGAGCCCGGCGCGAATCCTGGGGCTCACCCGGGGGATATCGGAGGGATTGCCCGCCGACTTGACACTGATCGACCCGGAGCTGGAGTGGATCGTGGATGCGGCCGGATTTTGCTCCCTGAGCCGGAACACCCCGTTTGACGGGTGGACGATGAAGGGCAGGGCCGTCATGACCATGGTGGGCGGCCAGATTGTGCACGGATAAAAAACGCTGGCGCGGTTTTTATAAGATTTTTGCGTGCCGCAAAAATATGCTATAAAATCATATTTTTATCAACTGAGCCAAAGCGCTCCTGTTCGTCATCCCTAGCCAGGGTCGGGATCTGCGAACGGCCGGGGCGAAGTCCCTCATCAAAGCCTGCCCCGGACTTGATCCGGGGTGCGGGATAAACTTCGAGCCGCGGTTCGACAGGCCTATCACGCTGAGTCCCGCCGGGGCGGGATCGAAGGAGGGTCCAGCCCTGCCGCTGACTGCGAGGCGGTCAGTTTGATCAAGAATGAAACTTCCCCCGAAGCCTCTGCCGATGTAGTGAACGGCCTCCGTGCCGT
>CAYPFH010000178.1:0-8012 GCA_964409825.1 uncultured Desulfobacterales bacterium
GATGTCCCATGTCGATGATCGGCCCTTTGCACGTGATGAAGGAAAACTCGATGATATTTTCCAGTTCCCGGACATTGCCGGGAAACGGGTAGTCCATGAAAAAATCGAGCACATCGCTGCTCAGGCCCTGAATATTGCGTTCCTTGCGCAGGTTGAACCGGCGGATGAAATGATCCGCCAGAAGCGGGATGTCCTGCTTTCTTTCCCGCAGGGCGGGCAGGCTGATTTTGACCACGTTCAACCGGTAGTAAAGATCCTTGCGAAAGGTTCCATCCCGGGTCAGCCCCCTCAAATCGGCGTTGCTGGCGGCAATGATCCGGACATCCACGGCAAGGCTTCGGCTGCTGCCCAAAGGCGTGATCCGGCCGTCTTCCATCACGCGCAGCAGGTCCGCCTGGAATTTGAGCGAGGTGTTGGAAATTTCATCCAGAAACAGCGTTCCCTGGTGGGCCTGGTTAAAGCGTCCGGGCTTGTCGGCGGCTGCGCCGGTAAACGCCCCCTTGGTGTATCCGAAAAGCTCCGATTCCAGCAGGCTGCCGGGCAGGGCCGCGCAGTTGAGGGCCACAAACGTCCCGTCGCTGCGGGCGCTTAGCTGGTGAACGGCCCTGGCGATGAGTTCCTTGCCCGAGCCGGTCGGCCCTTCGATCACGACCGTGCTGTCGCTTTGGGCGATATCCGGCAGAAAGGACAGGATTTCTATGATCCGGGGATGCCGACCCACGATGTCTTCTGGCGTGAAGCATCTCTCGGCGCGGCGCCGCAATGTCTCCAGCTCCGTGACATCCCGGAAGGTTTCGACGGCGCCGATGACGGCGCCGGCTTCGTTTTTCAAGATGGCCGTGCTGAGGCGGATCTGTTTGGGTTCGCCTTTTTTATCGATGATCTTGGCCGGCAGGTTGACCTGCGCGGTACCGTCGGTCAGGGTGCGATCCAGAGCGCAGTGCTTTTCGCAGATATCGGCCCGGAAAATATCGAAGCAGTATTGGCCGACGGCCTCCTCGGCGTTGAATCCCGTGATGACCTCGGCGGCCCGGTTGAAGCTGATGATGCGCTTGTCGCCATCGATGGTGAACACCCCGTCGCTGATGCTTTCCAGAATTTTGCAGCAGGGCGTTTGAACCAAAGCCGCTATATCGCAAAAAGCCGCTTCCCTTTTGATTTCCTTGTTCCGGCGATTTCCCGTAGTTTGCTTTTTCATCGTAATGGCAAATGAAGCCGAATGATTTTCTAAGAAAACCTCATGCCCTTTACCCTATAATCTTCCCTTCCGCAAACTTGAAAACCATGGGGCGTGCAAAGCCGGCCTGAGAAGATCAAAAGTGAAAAAGAAGGTGGTACCGGCAGCCAACCGCTTCCACCCCCCTTGCCCACAATACGGGGGGCGGTCGAGGTCTGGAGCCACATGCACGTCGGAGACGGCATCGAGCTGCATATCGAGCCCAGGCGCGCCGGGCTGAGTCCTGAACAGGTTCGTGCCCATGTGGAGCCGGACGGCGACGGCTACGTTGCACTTGCCTCTTTTTACCCCAGGCTACCGTCCACGCCCGACCGCAAACCCCGATGCATCACCATTGTCGTGGACTGTTCCGGCTCAATGGGCGGGGACTCCATCGCCCAGGCCCGAAAGGCGCTTTACGAAATCCTCGAACTCTTGCGGCCGGAAGACATGTTCAACGTCGTTCGTTTTGGAAGTTCCCACCAGATGTTGTTCCCTGCGCCGGTGCCTTCGGATGCCGGCAACCTGAAAAGTGCCAAAAACCTTCTGGAGATCTTGGATGCGGACATGGGGGGGACCGAAATCGGGCAGGCGGTCGCTGCTTCGATCAAAGGGGTTACACAAAAAAAGCTGTCGAAAGAGGCGCTTCTGATCACCGACGGCGAGGTGTGGGACTGGGAAAAAGTGACGGCGATGGCGGCCGAATCCGGGGTGCGCTTTTTTACCGTAGGGGTGGGCAGCTCCGTGTCGGAACCCTTTGTACAGACCCTGGCTGATGTTACCGGCGGGGCTTGTGAGCTGGTTTCGCCCCGCGAGGGCATGGCGGAAAAGATCGTGCGGCATTTCAAGCGAATCTATTTTCCCAAGGCCTCAAATGTGAAGATCCACTGGCCCAGCAAGCCTGAGAAAACCTTTCCGGAAAAGGTCAGCGCCATCTATGACGGCGATACGCTGCACGTTTTCGGCAGGTTCAATGTCAAACCGAAGGGGGATGTCGAACTTCGGGCCGATTTGGAAAACGGTGGAACGCTCTTACAACAGGTGCCTCTTGAGGCCATGGCCGGCAGCCAACCGCCGACCGGCCTTCCCGGGACGACAGTCCGAATGGCCGCAGCCTGCGAGATGAGGGCGATGGAGGACCCTGAAAAGATTGCCGCCCTCTGCGTGAAGTACCAGCTGATGTCCTCCTATACGAACTACCTGGCGATCGACGTAAAAGCCGAGGGCGAAAAAGCCGGAGATCTTCCGGCCCTCCGCAAAACACCCCTGATGCTTGCGGCCGGTTGGGGGGGCTCTGGAACGGTCGTGGAGGAAATGGACATGTGTTACAGCCTTGAGGAGCCGATGTTTTCAAGGCGAAAAATGGCGAATTATGAGCCGGCGGCTATGTATAGCGTCGTTAGCATCGAAGACTTGGAGCGTCGAAAGCTGGACCGCTTCATTGAACGACTGAACAGGGTGCAAACCGGGCTGTTCACTCCTGTTGGCGATGTTTCGTCGATAGGCGATCTGGAAGACCAAGGGGTACCGGACGGGTTGATCGAAGCGTTGACGGACTTGGTGGATGACGGCGTAGACGAGGAGACGACCGTAACCCTCTTTCTTTATCTGCTGTCACAGCACAAACGGGTCAAAAAAAGGCTCGACCGGTCGACAAAAAGAGTCCTCACCAAAGCCTACAAGCAGTTGCCTGGTGTTCCGGGCGAAGTGCAACAGCGGATCAAGACGGCAATCGAATCGTACCTTCAGACAATCGGGAGTTGATAATGGCAAGCGAATGGTCACAAGATATTTACATATCCGACGGAATTTATGCTACAATAATAAGATTAAATCCATATTGTTTGTCTGCTATAACATCACCCTGGTCAATTACATCCGGCGGTTGCTTGGTGAAAAAGGTATTCCTTTTGGAAAAGAAGGCGTGCGGGTCAAGCAATTTTTCGAACTGTGTGGCGAAATAATCGGGGAGCGGATTGAGCACGAAAATCAGGATTCGGATTATTACAAACTTGTCGCCCAAGAGGCCTCTGAAAAAGTCAAGATGGGTGAAATGCAATTCGATGCAATTTTCGTAGATGAGGGGCAAGATTTGTTGGACACAATGTTCAAGGTTCTGACTGGACTTCTCAACCCCGAGACCGACAACCTGACCATCGCATTGGATGAAAACCAGAACCTCTACCAAAAGCGGTCATTTTGGAAAGACCTGGGCGTAAGAGCTCGCGGGCGGGTACACCGCATTGATTACGTTTACCGCAACACAATCGAAATCAGCCGTTTCGCGGATCATTTCATCGGCCATACAAAGAATGTGGCCGATGGAGATCCCCAGCAGATGAGCCTTTTCCCCGATTTTTTCGATTTTCATGGGCCGAAGCTGGTTTTTAAACAATTATTGGGTTTCGATGCGATAATCGCTTACACGGTGGATGAAATTGTCAGGGTCACCGTTGAAGAAGGTTGTCCCTATTCGGAGATAGCCATTTTGTATGCAATGCAACGGCCGGAATTAGCTGAAGCAGCGTTGCCGGAGCAGCTGGAGGAGGAGCTTGCCGCCAGGGGGATTTTAAGCAAATGGGCATCGCAAAACTACCGATCCAAAAGGACCTATGACATCACCACAAACAGCGTAACCATTTCGACACTCCACAGCGCCAAGGGGGTGGATTTTTCATGCGTGCTCCTGCTTGGACTGGATTTTCTGGAACCTAAAGGCTGGACCGAGGAACAAATAAACAAACTTGTGTATGTCGGCCTGACAAGGGCGAGGTATCGACTTTTCATACCTTATATCCATGCGAGTCCGCTCATCAGTAGCTTGATACAATGCGGGACTAAAAAATGATCCAATGAGTGAGAACCTTCCCATATTATCCAAAAGCCGTTTTCTGGCTGGACTTCAGTGTCCTTTGCGGCTTTGGTACCAGTGCTACAATCGCGAACTGGCTGCTCCAGTTTCTCCAATGCAGCAGGCTCTGTTCGACAGCGGGCATGAGGTCGGCCGCTTGGCCACGGTACGCTATCCGGCCGGTATTCTGATTGAAGAAGATTACATGCATCATGAAGCGGCTATCCAAACAACACTTGATGCGATGAAAGATTCGAGTGCCGGAGCGATTTTCGAAGCGGCTTACATGGAAGATGGAGTGCGAGTCCGTGCGGACATTCTGGAGCGGCTTCCGGCAAGGCGCTGGAACCTCATTGAAGTAAAATCCTCCACAAAGGTAAAAGACGAATACCTGACCGACGTGGCCGTCCAGTATCATGTGTTAGAGATGGCCGGGGTTGATCTGGAGCGGATTTTTCTGATACATATCGACCGCGAATATGTTCTTGAGGGTGAGGCGCTTGATCTCAACCGTTTCCTGGTGCTCAAAGATTTGACAACTGATGCAATTCGGCTCCAGGATTTTGTGCAGGAGAACCTGGACAATCTCAAAGCTATGCTGTCGATGAACGACCCTCCGGATATCCAACCCTCACGCCACTGCCATCAACCCCACACTTGTGAATTCTGGGAGCACTGCACCTGTAATGCGCCTGAGAATTGGATTTTCGAGCTTTCAGGAATTCGGCAGGAACGATTCGAAGAACTGGCTGAAAGGGATATTCTCACCATAGATGAAATCCCGTACACCTTTCCATTGACGGCGATTCAGCAGCGCATCCGGGATTGTGTCATCGAGACCCGGGAATATATTGACCCTCAACTGGGGAATGCGCTTTCCGATGTAGATTTCCCGGTACATTTTCTTGATTTCGAAACGATCATGCCGGCTATTCCCCGATATACCGGGACAAGACCTTACCAAACCATACCGTTTCAGTGGTCTGATCACAGCATGCATTCTGATGGAAAAATCGAACACAGAGAATTTCTGTGCGATGAGGACCTCGATCCCAGATCGGATTTCACGAATTCACTCTTGGATGCCCTTGGCGAAGAAGGCACGATTTTTATTTATACAACATATGAGCAGCGTATTCTGCGCGAGTTGGCAGAGCAGCTTCCGCAATATGCCGATGATCTGAAAATGCTTTACCGTCGATTCATCGATTTATGCGCATTAATTAAATCCCATTATTACCACGCGGCATTTCACGGATCTTTTTCACTCAAGTATGTATTACCCGCTCTCGTACCGGAAATGGACTATCTGAATTTGGCTATCCAGGAAGGCGGCATGGCATCATTGGAATATATGAGAATGGTCGATTCAAAGACCCCGCCCGCAGAAAAGAAAGAGATTCGAAAGAACCTGCTGGCCTATTGCGGTCAGGATACCTTCGCCATGGTAAGGATTCGTGAGGTGCTGCTGGAAAAATTAGAAAGGGCTTTATGACCAAACCAAAAACCTACAAATGGACCTTCATATCAAGATTTCGAACCAACGCCTACAGTTGGAAAGGGTCGCGGCTGGCCTGTCAAAGGATAAAAGAAGCGGTTTCGGAAATCACGAAGATCGCTCGAAAAGATCCTTTGCTGGGCGCTGAAGGGGCCATTAAATTGATGGAAAAATTGTGGCCGGCCTTGCAACATATAGACACCTCGTCCGGTGCCCTCGGAACGGCTGTTTATAATGCCATGGGTGTATTGGTCGATGTCGTGGTTGAAGCCCCTGCCGATGAGAAAATCAAGGAGAAATGGTTGGATCGACTTTGGGAGGCCTTTAACGATGATGGTGTGGGATATCTCGATATCCTGGGTGAAAGATGGGGCGAAGTCTGTGGATCACCCCAAATCGCGTCCAAATGGGCTGATGAGTTGCTCCCGATCGTGAACAGAACCTGGGAAGAAACAAAGCAGAAATCTTTTTCATATTTTAGAGGAACCAGTTCATGCCTATCATGTTTACTGGTGGCCGGCAGACACCGGGAGCTTTTGGATCTCATCGAATCGGCACCTCATATTTCCTGGTATAATCGCAAATATGGCGTTCAGGCACTCGTCGCCATGGGAAAAAAGGGAGAGGCGATCAAATATGCCAAGGCATCCTGTGGCCTCAACGACAATCCGACAGCGATTGATCAAGTCTGTGAAGAGATCCTGCTTACATCGGGGCTTTACGAGAAAGCCTATCAGCAGTACGGCCTGACGGTCAACCGGGGCGGTACAAACCTGGCGACGTTTCGAAACATCGCCAAAAAATATCCGATGAAGGAAAAATCACAGATCCTGGAGGATCTGATTGAATCGACACCGGGTGAAGAGGGGAAATGGTTTGCCACAGCCAAGTCGCTGGGCATGCTGCCGCTGGCCCTGAAGCTTGCCCACCAGAGCCCGTGCGAACCCAAGACGCTGAACCGGGCGGCCAGAGATTACCTGGACAAAGAACCTAAATTTGCACTGGGTGTTGCCATGGCTTCCCTGCACTGGCTGTCGCAGGGCTGGGGGTATGAAATTACAGGATTCGATGTTTATTCGGCCTATGATTATGCCATGAAGGCCGCTGAAAAACTTGGTTTGGAAGAACAAGTACATAGGGATATCAAGAAAATTGTTGACCATGATACATCGCCCGGCATGTTCGTGAAAGATGTTCTTGAGCGGCATTTGGATCATTGAGGTAGCATATTTCTGGTTTTTATCCACACTGGGTCAGACATGGAGGGGACAGACATGGGGGTCGCATATCAAATATTAAATATTCAAATCAAATGCTTAATATTTGAGATGTGACTACCCCTTAATGGGCGAGCCCAGGTCCCACATCATAAACTATGACATCAAATACCGAATGGGCCGTGATAGCGACAAGGGGGCCGAATGAAGTTTGAAATCTCCAGGCATGCACGGGAGGAGATGGGCCGCAGAGGAATACCCGAAAGGGTTGTCGAGACTATCCTTCAAAATCCGGAGCAGATCGTTAATGGATGATGAGCCATGGATATTAAAGAACTGAAAACGCTGGTCTCCGGTGGAGAATCGGAGATTTTAGAGTTCAAAAAATCCACCGGCCAGTGCCGGCGCGCGGCGGAAACCCTCTGCGGCATGCTCAACGGCACCGGCGGCCGGGTGTTGATCGGTGTCACGCCGGAAGGCCGTATCCTCGGTCAGACGGTTTCCGATAAGACGATCCGGGAAGTGGCGGAAGTGCTTCAGAAGTTCGAACCACCGGCATCTATTGCCCAGGCCCGTGTTATTGTCGCGGATAACAAAGCAGTGCTGGTTCTGGAGGCGATTCCCAATCCCGAATCCCGTCCGTATACCTGAACAGAATTGGCTGGAATAGGCTGGAGAATAAGCTGCTTCACCCAGCTTATTCTCCAGCCTAATTGATTGTCCTTGAATTGGACGAAAAAATAGACTGAATTAGACGTTGAATTGGACGTCTGATTATACGATTTCGGAGGCGATGTCCATCGTGCAAGGTATCAACTGGAGAGTGTGAAATGAATAGCGAAGCTAATAGTGAAATTGCGTTGCGCTATTTTTGCGTTATTAGGAAAATCGGCTTGAATATGCGCTGACAAGGACAACTAAATGGGAATTCTCGTCGATCGGGTCCGGATTTTCAATTTCCGTGCACTTCGCAATGTCGAGGTGGCGCTGTCGCAGGTAACGGTATTGGTCGGCATGAACAACTCCGGCAAGACATCGTTTCTGAGAATAAAAAGTGAAAAATGAAAAGAAACAAAACCCGGAGATTTCAACTCTTAACACTCAAATCTACATTATCGGATCGGGTGCGGGAAAAAGACAAGGGAACCACGAATGAACACCAATAGACACGAATTGGAAAGGCTGGATTCTCTTTATACCGATATTCGAACCGTATTGGAACAAGCGCGG
>CAYPFH010000179.1:0-7999 GCA_964409825.1 uncultured Desulfobacterales bacterium
TGCCGAAGGTGTCCACCAGCACCGACACCGGTTCGGCCACGCCGATGGCATAGGCAAGCTGAACCTCGCATTTTTTGGCAAGCTGCGCGGCCAGCACGTTCTTGGCGATGTGCCGGGCCATGTACGAGGCGCTTCTGTCGACCTTGGACGGGTCTTTTCCGGAAAAGGCCCCGCCGCCGTGGCTTCCCTGCCCCCCGTAGGTGTCCACGATGATCTTTCTGCCGGTCACCCCGCAGTCGCCCATGGGGCCGCCCACCACAAACTTGCCGGTGGGGTTGATAAAATAGCGGGTGTCTGCGTCGATCATCTTTTCCGGGATCGTCTTGGCGATGACTTCTGCGATCACCGCCTCTTTTAAGTCGTCGTAGGCGATATCCGGAGCGTGCTGGGTGGAGACCACCACGGTGTCCACCCGCTTGGGCGCGCCGTCTTCGTATTCGACGGTCACCTGGGACTTTCCGTCGGGGCGAAGAAAATCGAGAATTCCGGTTTTTCTGGCCTCGGCCAGGCGCCGGGTCAGCTTGTGGGCGTACATGATCGGCATCGGCATCAGCTCCGGGGTTTCGTCTGTGGCGTAGCCGAACATCAGCCCCTGGTCGCCGGCGCCCTGGTCCTTGAACAGGCCCTCTCCGCTGTTCACCCCCTGGGCGATGTCCGGGGACTGCTGGTCGATGCTGGTAACCACCGCGCAGGTCTGCCAGTCAAAGCCCATGTTCGACGAGTCGTATCCGATCCGTTTGATGGTCTCCCTGGCGATCTTAGGGATGTCGGCATAGCACTCGGTGGTGATCTCGCCGCCGACAAAGGCCAGCCCCGTGGTCACCAGCGTCTCGCAGGCCACCCGGCCGTTTTTGTCTTCGGCCAGGATGGCGTCGAGCACGCTGTCTGAGATGGCGTCGGCCACCTTGTCAGGATGGCCTTCGGTGACCGACTCGGAGGTAAACAGATACTTTTTTTTTGTCTTGCTGTCTTTCATTTCTCGATTTCCTTTCCTACGCTTGAATTTGGGATGACGACCCGGCCTCTTTTCGTCCAAGAAACCAGCCCCACTTCATATCCCCGCTCCGGCAGGCGTCGAGTTTGAGCTGCCAGCGCTGCCGGCAGTCCGCCAGCTCGTTTTCTGAAAACTGTTCCAGAAACCGGTCCCGGTGGGTTTTCAGATAGCCGAGCTGCTCTTCGAGCTGGGCCGCCAGCAAGGCGCTTTGATCCTGGGTCTGCAGCGCTTCGAAACCGGCCTCGGAAATGACCCGGCCATAGGTTTTAAGGTCGACCAGAGGATACCCGGACTCCCGCACGTAGGCTTCGAACTTTGGGCTGCCTTTTCCGCTTCGCCTTGCATAGTCCGTGACGATCAGATAGCCGCCGGGCCGCGTCCAGCGATAAAATTTGCCAAACAGCCTCTCTTTTCGAGGGACGTGAAGCAGGGTTTCCCGGCTCCAGATGACGTCAAATGTCTCCGGTTCCCAGTTAAAGTCGTGAATGTCTCCCCGGCGGAAAGACACGTTTGTCCCGGGATGCTCCGCCTTGCGGTCCTGCGCGATTTCAACGATTTCCGGCGTCAGATCGACGCCGAAAACCCGGGCCCGGTGTTCTTCTGCCACCAGAAAAGCGGCTCCGCCGAGCCCGCTGCCCACATCCAGGACATGAAAGCCAGGCTCCCAGTCCACCTGGGATGCGAGCCTGCGGGTGATGTCGGCTCCGCCGTAGCTTAAAAAACCGTGTCCGAACATCCACTCGTAGCGCAGGATTCCCCTTGACGAATATTGTCCGTTTTCTCCCATTGGTTTCTCCATTTTTTCACACGAGCATTTCCATTTGGTCTAGGTTGTCCACGATCCAGTCCGGGGCGCAGGCCGCGAGCTGGTCCCTGTCGTGGGAACCGTAGCTGACAGCACACGTCCGGCAGTTGGCCGCCCGCCCCATTTCGATGTCCAGAAAAGAATCGCCCACCATGATCGTGTTTACGGCCGCCACCCCCATCCGTTTCATAACGGTCAGGGCCATCTCCGGGTGGGGCTTGCTTTGTTGGACCTCGTCGACGCAGATGGTTTCCGCGAAGAAGGGCGTCATTTCGGTCAACGGTAAAAAGCGGTCCAGGTTGGCTCTGATCTCGTTTGTCGCCACCGCCATCCGGATACCGCGGTCTTTCAACCGGGAAAGGACCTGGGGCACCCCGCGAAATGGTTTGGCGATCTCGGCAAAAGCGCGCCGGTAGGCCTGGTGATAAAATTCCAGAAAGGCTTGCTGCTCCCGGGGCTCTACGATACCCAGTGATGCCGTCACATCCTCGATGCGGTGGCAGGAAAGCTGTCGAAGGGGCGTTTTTGCTGGGATGGAAATTCCAAACTCCTCGAGGGTGCGGCAAAGCGCCTGGAAAATCGCTTCTTCGGTGTCCATCAAGGTGCCGTCGAAATCGAATAAGATCGCCTTGCAGTTCACCCAACCTTCCTTTCTGTCTCTGACATTCGGTAACCTTTACGGGGTCTGTCCGGTTTTCCGGCGAATGACCGCAATATAGGCCTGCATAAGCCGGTCGGTTACCGTAGCGATGCATGCGACGCCCACGCCGGCAACCAGGCCGCGGCCGATGTCCGCCTTGGTCAACGCCATGTACACCTCCTGGCCCAGATCCCGGGTGCCGATCAGGGCTGTGATGACGACCATGGACAGGGCCATCATGATCGTCTGGTTGATGCCCAGCACGATGTCGGGCAGGGCCAGGGGCAGCTTCACCTTGACCAGGAGCTGGCGCTTGCTGCAGCCGGAAATCCGGGAGGATTCCAGCACCGGTGTGGGAACCTGGGATAAGCCGTGAAGCGTGTAGCGGATCACCGGCACGATGGCGTAGGCCACGATGGCGATCAGCGCCGATACGTCGCCTACCCGAAACAAAATGACGCAGGGCATCAGATAAACGAAGGCCGGCAGGGTCTGAAGGGTGTCCAGAACCAGGTTCAGTGCTCCGGTCATCCACCGGTGCCCGGCCGCACAGATGCCGATGAGGATACCCCCCGCAGAGGACAAAAGGGCGCCGATTCCGCACAGATAGACGGTGATGATCGCCTTTTCCCAATAGCCGGTCACCGTGACGAACAGGCAAAGTCCGACGGTAAGCAGCAAAAGCCGGATCCCTTGCAGGCGATAGGAGATATACGCCAGCGCGCTCACGACCGCTGCCCACGGCAGCGCCACGAGAAATTTCTTTACCGGCATGAGGATATAGATCAGCAGCAGATTTCGAAGTCCGTAGAAAAAATCGTAGAAGTTCAGGTTGATCCAGGTCATCGAGTTTTCCCAGAAAGAAGCGGTGGTCACGGACCAGGACTCGGGATAGACATAAAAGCCGCTCCAGAGAAGGCTTGCGGCGCCGGCCCCAACCACGACGGCTGCCGCTGCCGCAAGCGACTTGCGCCGGTTCAACCCGCCGCTTTCCCGCTCCTTGCTCTTTCGGGCAGCGGCCTGGCTGAGCCGGTCGAGGATGACGGCCAGCACGACGATGGAAAATCCGGCTTCCAGGCCGCGGCCGATCTTCAGCTGCCGCAGGGCGTTGAGGACGTCGTATCCCAAGCCGCCTGCGCCGATCATAGAGGCGATGATGACCATGTTCAGCGAGAGCATGATCACTTGGTTCAAGCCGACCATGATTTCAGGAAGGGCCGACGGAAGAAAGATTTTAAAGAGCATCTGTCGTTTCGAACACCCGGACACCAGGCCCGATTCGACCACATCGGCCGGTACCGAGCGCAGCCCCAGCAGCGTGCAGCGAACCATCGGCGGGGCCGCGTAAATGATCGTCCCGATCATGGCCGATACCGGCCCGAAGCCGAAAAGAAAGAGAATCGGAACCAGGTAGGCGAAAATCGGCACCGTCTGCATCAGGTCCAGCACCGGACGGATGGCTGTCTCGGCCGCCCGGCTGCGGGCCGAGACGCAGCCCAGGACGATGCCGAGAAGCGCTCCCAACGGCACGGCGATGATCACCGCCGCCAGGGTTTCCATGGCGCTTTCCCACTGGCCGAACAGCACCAGGTAGAGGAGGCCGCCGGCGGTCATCGCCGCCAGGCGCCATCCCTGCAACGAAAGCCCAAACAGCGCACCGATGCCGACAACGGCCGCCCAGGGAAGGTGGGGAATGTGCCACGCGCGGCCCAGAATCGTAAAATCGAGGCCCTGGTAGAGCAGGCCCTGGGCGCCCTTGAGGGGCCAGGAGATGAGCCATGAAATGGAGCGGGTCAGCTCCTTGAACGTGAACGGCCCCAGATCGAATTCATGCAGCAGCCAGGCCATCGCCCCGCTGATCCAGTCCTTGAGGGGAACGATCCACGAGTCTGGGTAGGCATCGATCCAGCCCAAATGTCTGCCGGCCAGACCGCCCCCGGCCAGGATCGCCAGCACCAGGGCCAGGGGGCGCAACCGCTCAACCCCTTTTCGGGCAAGCGTCCGGCAATCGGCTGCTGCTGAAAAAAGAACGTTGTGCAACGCACGGTCCTTGGTGGTGGTCGTCATTGTTGTTCGCCCTCGAAGAGAACGCTTAGAACCGACTTGCGGTGCAGATAGCCGATCAACCGGCCGTCGTCGTCCACCACGGAGAGCCGCTGGCCGTTGGCCAGTATCGACGGGGCCACTTCTTCCACCTTCGCGTCGCAGTGCACGGTGCATTCTTCCTTGCAGGGTCTGTATCTGCCTGCCTGCACCGATACGGTCTCCATGATCGCGCGGGCGGATATTACCTTGGCCCTGGGCGCCTTGCTGGTGAAATCGACCACATAATCGTCGGCCGGGTCGGTCACCAGTTCCTCCGGTGTGCCGATCTGGATCACTTCTCCGTCTTTCATGATGGCAATCCGATCCGCAAGTCGGATTGCTTCGTTGAAATCATGGGTGATGAATACGATCGTTTTGTGAAGCATTCGCTGCAGCCGGAGAAATTCCTCCTGCATTTCGCTTCGGATCAGCGGATCCAGCGCCGAAAACGGTTCGTCGAGAAACCAGATCTCGGGTTCTACTGCCAGGGAGCGTGCGATTCCGACCCGCTGCTGTTCGCCTCCGGAAAGTTCGTTGGGCATGTTGCATTCCCGGTCCTGGAGGCCCACGAGTTCCAGGACCTCCCTGGCCCGAAGTTCCCGGGCCTTTCTACCGATTCCCTGAACCTCCAGGGGAAAGGCCACGTTGTCGATCACGTCCCGGTGGGGAAGCAGACCGAAATGCTGGAACACCATGCCCATCTTGTGCCGTCTCAGTGCGATGAGTTCTTTTTCCGAGACCCGGGCCAGGTCTTTGCCGTCCAGGATGATCTCTCCGAGGGTGGGATCGACCAGACGGGACATGCAGCGAACGAGGGTGGACTTTCCGGAGCCGGAAAGACCCATGATGACGAAAATTTCCCCCTGGTAGATGTCGAGGGTAACCCTCCGTGCAGCGCCGATGTAGTTGCGGGAGGCCAGCTCGTCCATCGAAGGATTGTTGCCGTGTTTGGCCATGAACCGCCGGGGATTGGGGCCGAACAGCTTCCAGACGTTTCGGCAGGCCAGCTTCGGGGCATTTTCTGCCGGGGGCGTTGATAGTTGCAGATTCATATGTTCTCCAGTGCCGAACCGGCCCGCAGGCAAAACTCTTCTGGCCGGTCCGGCGCATAGCCGTTTACTGGATCCACTTTTTCCAGTTGGCAGCGTTTTCTTTCATCCACTGGGAAACCACATCCTCGATTTTTCGGTCTTCCAGATCCACCTCGGATATGAGAGCGCCCATTTCGTCGTTGGTGATGTGAAAGTTGCCGATGGCCTTATGCGCACCGGGCCACTTTTTTTTCAGACCCGCCCAGGCGACTTTCTTGATCCATCCTTCGGGCTTTCCGCAGTCGTACTTCATACCCGGGTTGCTTCCCCATTTTGGGTCGTTGTAGCACTCGTCCGTGTAATCGGGAAAATCGACCCACTCGCCCTTGTACTTATAGGGCACCCAATTCGGGCTCCACACCCAGGCCACGATCGGTTCCTTGCGCTCGTAGGCGGCCTTGATTTCGGCGCTGAGGGCCGCGGCCGTACCGGCGTGGATGACTTCAAAGTTCAGCCCGAGGGCCTCGATTCGTTCCTCGTCGTGCCCGCCCCAGGTTGCGGCTCCGCCAAGATACCGTCCTTTGGGCGCGGTTTCCGGAGTGGAGAATTTCTCCGCGCAGGCGTTGAGGGCCTGCCAGTCCGGCAGCCCAGGGCAGATTTCCTTCACATAGCTCGGAAACCACCAGTCTTCCTTGGCGTGCATTCCGGTCTCGCCCATGTCTTCGGTATCGCCGGTGGCCAGGGATTTGAGCAGGGCGTCCCGTCCGGTGGTTTCCCAGATCTCCATGGCCAGGTGAAGATCGCCGCCCTCCAGGCCGGAAAACTGTGCAAGATAGTCGGCGATGACGTATTCGACGTTATATCCCATCTTTTCCAGCACGCTTCCCATGATGTGGCTCGAGACCCTCTGACTGGTCCAATCATGGATGGTGATTTTGATCGGATCTTCGGATTCCGGGGACTTGGCCGGCACGCCCATCGCGGTTCCCAAAAGCAAAAAGGCTGCCAGCATAGCGAAACAAAACATTCGGATGTTTTTCATTTTTTCTCCTTTCGTGGCCGTTATTGAAAATGACTTTGGATTTATACTCGTTCTTTCCACTTTGTGTACTCGCCTTCATAGTAGTTTCGGCGGAAGCGCTCGAACCGGCGGATGCCGTAGGTGTAAAAATCGAAGTCCAGGGAGGAGATTTTATCCTGGATCATGCCCCACATGCCCCACCAGACATCGGCCGTCAGTTTGTGCAGCCGCATACGGCACAGGCCGCTCTTGGACAGTTCACCGCAATAGGTTTTCAGAAGAATTTCTTCCTGCTCGGCGGTGAGGGGATGTTCGACGCAGATGTCGCCGAGGTCAAAGTACGGGTCGTTCATGCCTCCGTATTCCCAGTCGATGATCCACATTTTGCCGTTGTTGTCGTGGATGAAGTTTTCCGAAAGCAGATCGTTGTGGCAGGCCGTCAGCGCCGGCTTGTCTCTTTCCATGGCCTCGGCGATGTCGTCCATCACCGAGATCATCCAGTCGAAGTCGTTGGGCAAAAAGGCGCCGGCTTCCTTGCACATCTGGATGTACCTGGGAATCATGTCAAAGACGTAGGTTTCTTCTTCGAAAACGGCGTTTGAGTGAAGCTGCCGCAGAGACTTTGCAATTTTCTCCACATAGGCATCGTTTTCGGCAACGGTCTCCGGGTGCATGACTTCCCCCTCGATGAAGGAAATCACCAGGGCGTTTTCGGGCTTGACGCTGCAGACCACCTCCGGGGAGACTCCGGCTTCTGCGGCCGCCTTGGAGCTGCTCAATTCCAGGTCCCTGTCGATCATCACCTCTGATCCGATTCCCGGAATCCTGAGGACGTATTTTTCCCCGTGTGCCTCCACGGTGTAGTTGTTGTTGGTCAATCCCCCGCTCAACTCCTCGTATCGGACGTCTTCCTTGTTCCAGATGTCCACTTTTTTCAAAATGGTTTCGATCTTCGGTTGGTCCATGAAGTTCTCCTTACGTGTTGAAAAGTTGCAAAAAAACCGAGTCTGCAAATTCCACCCGGGCTTCGTGAAGTGAAGCGGTCTGCTTTCGGCTCTGGCCGGCAGCACCGACGGGGGGGGCCGAATCGCAGCGATCCCGAGATATGCCACCGCTGCTGGCTTATCGCCCTGCTGCTTTACCAATAGTAAATATGAGCGAAAAAACGAGAACGGCTGGGAGCGAGTCTGATGGGTCAGTAGCGGTAGTGTTCGGGCTTAAAGGGGCCGGTCTGGGGCACGCCGATATAGTCGGCCTGCTCGGCGCTCATCTTCGTAAGGTGCGCGCCGAGCTTTTCGATGTGCAGCCGGGCCACCTCCTCGTCGAGCTCCTTGGCCAGCCGGTAGACCCCGATCTCCTTGGGATTCTGCCACAGATCGATCTGGGCCAGGGTCTGGTTGGTAAACGAATTGGACATGACAAA
>CAYPFH010000180.1:0-4273 GCA_964409825.1 uncultured Desulfobacterales bacterium
GTGCGGGGGACATCTCGCCGGCCATTTTCCGGGCCATGCCGTCCACCAAGCCCGCATAGCCGAAAATGATCCCCGCCTGTATGCTTTCTGTCGTGTCCTTGCCGATGGCATGCTCCGGCGGAGAGAAGATTTCCACCCTGGGCAGCTTGGAGGCCTTCTGAAACAGGGCCTCGGCCGCGATCATGATGCCCGGGCTGATGGCCCCGCCCAAGTACTCTCCTTTTTCGGAAATGGCATCGAAGGTGGTGGCGGTGCCAAAATCGATGACCACCAGGCCCTGTCGGTATCGATGGTAGGCGCCGATGGCGTTGACGATCCGGTCCGCCCCCACCTCGGCGGGATTGTTGTAGCGGATCGGCATCAGATCGAAGCGGCGGGGGTCCACCCACAAGGGAGAATGGCCGAGGTATTTTCGGCAGAACGCCTCCAGAATCGGTCGCATCGGGGGCACCACACAAGAGACCGCCGTTTTCTTCACCCCGGAAAGGTCGATATCGGCTGCGGCGAACAGGCCGCCCGCCAGGACCCGGAACTCGTCTTCGGTGGTGTTTCGTTCGGTCCGAATGCGCCAATCCATCAGAAGGCGGCGTCCCTCGTAGATGCCGACGACCGTGTTCGTGTTGCCTACGTCGATCACGAGAAGCATAATACTCGACTCCTTTTACCGTAGCGCATAGAACCTGCAGGCCGGCGAAAAAACGCTGCCAAGCACGAAATCCGAATCTCAAATTTTATCTTGTTCTGATTCCACCGCATCTCGCACCGCATCGAGGATGCGGACGGTGCCAGCCGTTGCGGTGACGTCGTGCACACGGAGAATGTGGGCGCCGGCCAGAACGGCGGCCGCCGCGGCAGCCTGGGTGCCGGTCTCCACGATCGGCTGGTCCGTGGAGATGTCGGCTTGGGCCGGCTTTTTGAGCAGCATCCGGATAAACGCCTTTCGGGAGGGTCCGATCAGAATCGGGGCGTCGAGCTCCCTTAATTTACTCAGATCGCCGAGCAGCATCAGGTTGTGTGTGACGGTCTTGCCGAAGCCGATGCCCGGGTCGATCACGATCTTAGACCGGGAAACGCCGGCATCCAGGGCGCGGCCGACGGCCTCTGCCAGAAAGTCATGGATTTCGCCGAACAAATCCTTGTAGACCGGCGCTTCCTGCATGGTCTTGGGGGTGCCGAGCATGTGCATGACGATGACCGGAGCGCCGGATTCCGCCGCCACCTTCGCCATCAGCGGATCGAGACGCAGCGCGCCGACGTCATTGAGGATTGTGGCGCCCGCCTCGATGGCGGCGCGGGCCACCGAGGCCTTGTTCGTGTCGATGGAAATAGGGACGTCGATCCGCCCTGCCAGGGCGCGAATGACCGGCACTACCCGCCGGATTTCTTCTTCTTCATCGACGAAGTCGGAAAACGGACGGGTTGACTCCCCGCCGACATCGATGATGTCTGCACCGTCTCGCACCAACTGCACCGCCCGGGCCACGGCATTGTCTGCAGAAAAAAACCGGCCGCCGTCGGAAAACGAGTCCGGGGTCACGTTGACGATCCCCATAATCCGGGTCGTTTCGCCCAGCTCGATGCGGTGTGCTCCGGCGGACAGGGTAAAGGCACGGCGCGGCGCCACGGGGCCGGGCGGCGCGCCGTTTCGATCAGCTCGGCTCATCGTTTGGTTCGTCTGGATCTATATCCGGCTGGTCCGGGTTTTCTTCCTCCGGGCGCTCCCCTTCGGCTCTGGGCGGCTCGCCGGGACCCTTTCCCGGCTTCTGTGCCCGCTTGGTGGGAAGCTGGATGTCCGGTCTCAGCTCGTAGATGAGGTCGTCGAGCTCATAGCCCAGGACCGTCTCATTTTCGACGAGCATGTCCGACAGCCTGTGCAAAATGTCCATGTTCTCGGTGAGGATTTTTTTGGACTGCTTGTAGGCGGATTCGATCAGTCGATGGACTTCGGCGTCGATCTGCTGGGCGGTGCTTTCCGAATAGTCCCGGTGCTGGGATATTTCCCTTCCCAGAAAGATTTGTTCTTCTCCGACTTCATAGGAGAGCGGGCCGAGCTTTTCGCTCATTCCCCAGGAGCGGATCATCTTCTGGGCAAGATCCGTGGCTTGCTTGATGTCGTTGGCCGCGCCGGTGCTGATCCGGCCGAAGATGATTTCCTCTGCCGCACGTCCGCCAAAGGCCACCGAAAGTTCGCTTTCGAGTTGATCCTTGTACTTGAAGTCGCGCTCTTCAGGAAGGAACCATGTCACCCCGGCCGCGCGGCCCCGGGGGATGATGGTGATCTTGTTGACGGCGTCGGTACCGGGCAAAAAGCGGGCCACCATGGCGTGACCGGCCTCGTGGTATGCGGTGGTTTTCTTATCTTCTTCGGTCAACACCTTGGATTTTCGTTCCAATCCCAGGTACACCTTGTCTTTGGCGTCCTCGAAATCCGCCATTTCGAGGTTTTCCTTGCTTCTTTTTGCGGCGATCAAGGCGGCTTCGTTTACCAGGTTCTCCAGGTCCGCACCGGAAAAGCCGGGCGTTCCCCGGGCCAGGATGTTCGGATCGACGTCCGGGCCGACAGGTGTCTTTTTCATGTGAACCCGGAGGATTTTCTCCCGACCCCGGATATCGGGCATGGAGACGACCACCTGTCGGTCGAAACGGCCGGGGCGAAGCAGGGCGGGGTCCAGAACGTCGGGGCGGTTGGTGGCCGATATCAGAATCACCCCCTCGTTGGACTCGAAACCGTCCATCTCCACCAGCAGCTGGTTCAGCGTCTGCTCCCGCTCGTCGTGGCCGCCGCCCAGACCGGCCCCGCGATGGCGGCCCACGGCGTCGATTTCATCGATGAAAATGATGCACGGCGCATTTTTCTTTCCCTGCACGAAGAGATCCCGGACCCGGGATGCGCCAACCCCCACAAACATCTCCACAAAATCCGATCCGCTGATGCTGAAAAACGGCACCCCGGCTTCTCCTGCAATGGCCCGGGCCAGCAGGGTCTTGCCGGTGCCCGGCGGCCCCATCAGGAGCACCCCCTTGGGGATTCTGCCGCCGAGCCGGGTGAATTTTTTCGGATTTCTCAGAAAATCGACGATTTCACTGAGTTCTTCCTTTGCCTCGTCGATGCCGGCCACATCCTCGAAGGTCACTCGGCTGCCTTGGTCCGACATGAGCCGGGCTTTGCTCTTTCCAAAGGAAAGGGCCTTTCCTCCGCCGGACTGCATCTGGCGCATGAAGAAAATCCAGACCGCGATCAGGATGATCATCGGAAACCAGGAAACCAGCACCGACATGTACCAGGGGGATTCGGAGGGCGGTTTGGCGCTGATCACCACTCCCTTCTGGCGAAGCGTCTGGATCAAATCGGCGTCCTGGGGGGCGTATACCTTGAAACGGTTCTGGTTGACATCGGTAACCGTCAACTCCTGTCCCTGGATCAGGACCTGTTGCACCCGCTCCTCGGAAACCATGGCGAGAAACTCCGTGTAGCTGATGCTGGTCTCGGACATCTGCTGCTGGTTGAACAGATTGTAGAGCATGACCATCATCATCGTGATGACGATCCAGAGGGCGAGATTCTTATAGAAGGGGTTCAAAGATACATTCCTCCTCATGTCGCAGAAACGAGCGACGATGTTCGGGAGCATTAAATTCCTTGTGGTCCGGATTGCCGGCCGGCCCGCCGCCGCCCCGGCCGGACACGAATTGCCAATCTCAGCTATAGGTAATCACTCACACCGGATCGGCAAGCAGCTCTGCAAAAAGAAGCCGGCGGCTTGCAGGCTCCACCTTGAAATCCTCGGAGATACGGTGGCCGGCGACCCAGGCGATTTTTCCTCCGCTAACCACCACCGGGCACATTCGCCTCAGTGGCTGGGGAAGTTTTCGGTCGACGAAAAAGTCCTGCAGCTTCTGGGTTCCGGTCATCCCCAGGGGGCGAAACCGGTCGCCCGGCCTGGGGTTCCGAACAGTGATCGGAAAATTGATTTTTCCCATATCAAAAAAAGCGGTCCGCTGTCCAGAACTGCGAATCCGTTCGGCGTCAACCGGGCCGTGCTCCGTCAGCCGCAGCCGGAATCCGGCTTCGACCAGATGGACCTCGCCGGGTTCCAAAAGCCGGTAGCTGAACATTGCCGGCCCCGGCGGGTCACTGCGGGCGGCGCGGCCGCAATTTTCCGTGGCAAAACCGATCCCCAGCCGTTCATACGCCCGATAGACCCTGATTTTCCGGGGCAGGTGAAGCGCTGCACAGCCGCGCTTTTTCTTGGCAAGCCGGCGTACCGCCTCG
>CAYPFH010000180.1:4283-7888 GCA_964409825.1 uncultured Desulfobacterales bacterium
ACCGCCTCGATATGGTGAAAACCGATTCCGCGAAGGTCGCCTGTCAGGGATGAAATTGCCTGGCGAAGGACCCGGCGGCAGGCGGCTTTCGGCATTGCGGAAAGCTTCGGCGCCGACAGCTGGATCCGGTCCGCCTCGCGTCGAAGCAGGGCTTCGGCAAGAAGGGGCCTGGCCACCGCTTCCATCCAATGGTCCTCGGCTCGGGCCACTGCCGACAGCCGGGCAAGGGCTTCGACGAGGTTCGGGTTGTAGTCGGTAACCAATTTCGGGATGAGTTCGTTTCGGAGACGGTTACGAACGAACGCCCTGTCTTCGTTGGAGGAGTCGAGCACAAAGGCGATGCGTTCTTCCGCCAGGTAACGGCGGATTTCATTCCTGCGTCGATCGATCAGGGGCCGAACAAGGAGCCCTCTCCTGGAAGGGATTCCGGAAATACCCCGCCGTCCGCTTCCCCTCAGAAGAAACAGGATCACGGATTCTGCATTGTCGTCCGCGTGATGGCCTACGGCGATTTTGGAAAATTGATTTCCGTCAGCCGTCCGGTGAAGAAAATCGTAGCGAAGCCTTCGGGCCGCCTCCTCCGTCGAAAGCCCCTTGTCACGGCGATAGCCCTCGACGTCTCCCCGTTCGATGAAAAAAGGCAGCCCGAGTTCCGCGGCCTGGCCGGCGACGAAAGCTGCATCGCGGTCGGCCTCCGCGCCCCGCAGCCCGTGATGGAAGTGGGCGACGGCCAGAGGCATCGGGCTGATCCGGGCGATTTGCCGCAGCGCATAGAGCAAGGCCGTTGAATCCGGGCCACCGGATGCGGCCACCAGAACAGATTCTCCGGGGGTGATGAGACGACTGGCTTTCACGGTCCGGTGAACCGCCGAGACAAAGGCGGAACTATTGCAGCCGCTGGGCGATGCTGGCATGGATGATTTTGGAAACCTTTTGTTGCCAATACCCGATGACACCGGAGCGGACCTTGATCTTGGTGATGTTCTGGGCCACCATGGCCAGGGTGATCGTTATCGGCGTTCCGTCGGAGCGCTCTGCTTTGATGACCGACTTGATGGCGTCGCCGGCAGGCTCTTCGACGATGTTCATCTTCAAATCCGTCAGGGTCTCTTTGGCGGCGTTAATCGCCTTGTCAAACGGAGCCTGGTAGGTTCGGACCAACTCCCCTTCCACGAAGGTATAGGCCGCGGCGCCGGCCCCGGCCCCTGCGATCAGGACGGGGCATCCTGTGGTCAGAAGGCTCGAAAAAAGAAGTGCGACGATCGGCAAGATTTTCCCCATGAGGATGCCTGTTTTCGCTTTGCTGAGGGTTGGTTGCTGGTTGCCGGTACCGCCTCGCCCCGGTCGTTGCTGAGAGGCAAACCCAAGCCGGACGGGGCGAATGTAGGCCAGGGGCGAGGAAAAGTCAACATGGCCGGAAGCGGTCCTCCTCCTCCTGCTGCGCGAGCCTTGGCAGCCAAAACGATGCAGAAACAAGGCCATCCCCATGTCCGATCGAAAAGAGGACCCCGCCGATTTTTTCTTGAAAAAGTTTTCAAACACCTTACTATCAGGCCGGGTTGTGCTAGGCGGGGAGCTAGCGGTGCCCTGTACCCGAAATCCGCTCAAGCGGGGCTGAATTCCCTCCCAAGGATTCGGCGCCCGAAGCCGTGGCGAGCGCAGGCCGGCCGCCGCGCAACAGGCGGTCACGAACCTCGTCAGGTCCGGAAGGAAGCAGCGATAAGTGATGCAGCCTGTGTCGCGGACCGATCCCGGCCATTTTTGCAAGCGACGGCGGAGGGATGAATTCGATGGAGGGTGCACAACCTAACCTTTCGAATTGAAACGATATTATGTACCCCGCCTTCTTTACTGCCTCTTTGCCCGAGGCAGGCCGAACCATTCTTGACATACTCTGAAACCGTCTTACCTTCCAGACAAAGTTTTGGCTGGCCCAACACGTGAACCCGCATCAAGAAAGTGTTCGAGGATGGTGAAAGGAAAGAAGATCGAAGTCAACTCCGGGCAGGAGGCAAAAAAAGCCGTCGATCGGGAGCAGGGCTGGCAGGAGATGAAATCAGAGATGGAGCGCAGCGAAGCTGCCGAAGCCGCAGAGGTCGATCCGGACGCCGCGGCCACCGAAAGCGAAAGCTTAGAGGAGCGCTTGGCCGCCGCCGAAGAAGAAGCAAAAACGAACTACGATCGGTACGTGCGGTTGGCTGCCGAGTTCGACAACTTCCGGAAGCGGTCCGCCCGTGAAATGCAAGACTTCAAAAAGTTTGCCAACGAGAACCTGGTAAGAGAGCTTTTGCCGGTCGTCGACAATTTGGAGCGCGCCCTGGTATCGACCGAAACACCTGCATCGAAAGAAAAGGGACTAAAAGAGGGTATTGAATTGACCCTTCGGGAGATCCTCCGGGTTCTTGACAAATTCGGCGTCACGCCGATCCATAGCCTCAACGAGCCGTTCGATCCCGCCTACCATCAGGCGATGATGCAGGAGCCGAGGGACAACGTTCCTGAAAACACCGTGATCTCCGAGATGCAGAAGGGCTACACGATGCAGGACCGCCTCCTTAGGCCCGCGATGGTGATCGTTTCCGCACCGAAATCCACAGATGATACCAGCGCCGGCGAAGCCGGCTGACAGGTGTTTTCGAAATTCTAACAACCGGCAGGTTTCATAGATCATGGTGAAGGAGGAGTACAAATGGGAAAAATTATCGGAATTGACCTTGGAACCACCAACTCCTGCGTGGCGGTCATGGAGGGGGGTGACGCCAAGGTCATTACCAATGCCGAAGGAGGACGGACCACACCTTCGATCGTTGCCGTCAACGAGAGCGGGGAGCGTTTGGTCGGCCAGATTGCCAAGCGGCAGGCGATCACCAATCCAAACAACACGGTTTTTGCCGTAAAAAGGCTGATCGGCCGCAAATTCAATTCAAAGGAAGTACAGAACGACATCGCCATCCTCCCTTACAGCCTGGAAAAGGCGGACAACGGCGACGTGCGGATCGTGCTCAAAGACAAGCGATACAGCCCGGCGGAAATTTCCTCGTTCATCCTGGCCCACATCAAGAAATACGCAGAGGATTATCTGGGCGAGAAGGTCACCGATGCGGTGATCACGGTGCCGGCCTATTTCAATGACAGCCAGCGCCAGGCCACCAAGGATGCGGGAAAAATCGCCGGACTCAACGTCCAGCGAATCATCAACGAGCCCACGGCGGCTTCCCTGGCTTACGGACTGGACAAGAAAGCCGACGAAAAGATCGCCGTCTTCGACCTGGGCGGCGGCACCTTCGACATCTCGATCCTGGAGATCGGCGAAGGCGTCTTTGAGGTGAAGGCCACCAACGGTGACACCCACCTGGGCGGGGAAGACTTCGACCTGCGGATCATCGACTACCTGGCAGACGAGTTCAAAAAGGACCAGGGCATTGACCTGCGCAAGGACAAGATGGCTTTACAACGGCTCAAGGAGGCCGCGGAAAAGGCCAAGATGGAGCTGTCCGGCTCCATGGAGACCGACGTGAACCTGCCGTTCATCACGGCCGATTCCAGCGGCCCGAAGCACCTGAACATCCGGATCGGCCGGGCCAAGCTCGAGGCGCTGGTCTCGG
>CAYPFH010000181.1:0-7745 GCA_964409825.1 uncultured Desulfobacterales bacterium
CAGGAACAGGGTACCGCCGTCGGCCTGCTCGAAACGGCCGGTTCTTTTCTGATGGGCCCCGGTGAAGGCCCCCTTTTCATGCCCGAAAAGTTCGCTTTCGATCAGGGATTCGGGCAGCGCGCCGCAGTTGACCGTGACGAGGGGCTTTCGGGCGCGGGGGCTCAGCGAGTGGATCAACCGGGCGATCAGCTCTTTGCCGGTGCCGGTTTCTCCCTCGATCAGGACGGATGCCTGACTTTCGGCGACCCTGCCGGCCAGGTTGATCAAAGCGGCCATCTTCGTGCTTTTGAAGATGATCTGATCCTGGCGGATGGATTTTTCGCGCAACTGCTGCCGCAGCATCTCGTTTTCGCGCGTGAGGGTGCGGTGCTCAGCGGCGCGCTTGAGGAGCAGCAGCAGTTCTTCCAGATCGACCGGCTTGGTGATGTAGTCCATGGCGCCGGCCTTCATGGCGTCGACGGCCGTTTGAATGGTGCCGTAGGCGGTCACCATGATCACATCTACCTCGGGATCGAGCCGTTTGACGTCGCCAAGCAGCTCCAGGCCGTCTTTCCCCGGCATTTTAAAGTCGATCAGGGCGATATCCGGGGCCGTGTGCCGGACCCGTTCAACCGCCTCATCGCCGTTTTGGGCTTCATAGACCCGGTGCCCCTGCTTGGCGAGAAAATCCCGGAGAAGCTCCCTTTGGGCGCGTTCGTCTTCGACGATCAGGATCGTCAGCTTTTTCATCCGGCAAGTCCTCGGTATTTTGCGCTTTTCTATTTCTCTACCCGGGCAGGGAGAATTATTTCCACCAGCGCCCCCGTGCCGGGAGCGCTTTCGATGCGCAGCTCGCCGCCATGGGCCCGGATGATCTCGTTTGCAATGGGCAGGCCGATCCCCAGTCCCTTTTCCTTGGTGGTGTATTCATAATTGAAAATCTTCTCCAGGACGTCTTTGGAAATGCCTGGGCCGCTGTCCTGGATCGTGATCCCGGCATGCCGGGCATCGATCGCTCTGACCGAAACGGTGATCGTTCCGGGCCCATTGATCGCTTCGACGGCGTTTTTCATGAGATTGAGCACGGCCTGGTGCAAGCGGGCCGGGTCCATGGGGGTTTTCAAATCCGGCTCCTGGCAGCGGTATTCAATGCGGATATTCCGTGAAACGGCCTCTTCCCCCACCAGGTCCACGACCTGCTGTAAAAAATCGGCGAGTCGCCGGGGCTGAAATTCCTCGCGCTTCACCCGGGACGGCCCCAGAAAGTCCTCGATGATACCGTTGAGGCGGCCGATTTCCTTCCGGATCACCGAGACAATGTGGGAAAACTCCTTTTTCCCTTGGGATGCGGAAGGTTCAAATTCCCGCTGGATCCGCTGAACGGCCATGCCGACGGCGTTGAGCGGATTTCGGATCTCGTGGGCGACGCCGGCGGCGAGTTTTCCCAGCGAAGAAAGCCGCTCCGCTTGGTAGAGCCGCTCTTTCATGTCCCCGATCCTGCGCAGATGCCGGCGCTGGAGTCGATAAAACAAGAACATGACCAGAACCGCGCCGAGCATCATGATGCCGGTGGTGATAGCGATCCGCTGCTGGTGGGTTTCCCTGAGTCGGACAGCTTCTTCGATCTCCAGGCCGACAATGGCGATGCCGGCCTGCCGTCCGTTGACCGCAAATGGCGTGTATACCTCCAGGAGTTCCGGCGAACTTGAAACGAGGCGTCGGCCGGTCCCCGGGTATTTCATAGGGATCCGGGCCGCCATGGTCGGCGATGGTTCATCGGCCCAGGCTTCCGGCAGGCCGCCTGCGGCGGCCGACAGGACCCCGCTGGAATCGACGACCATGAAATATTGGACCCCTTTTCTCCAGCCGCTTTCTTCAATGGCACTCTGGATGGCGACCTTTTCAGCCCAGAGGCGGAATCCCTCGGCGCGGAATATCAGGCCGATTGCCCCTTTCTGGCTTTTCCTGCGCACGGCGACCAGATAGGAGGATTCCGGCCCCGCACTTTTTCCATCGAAATCGACGGCGATTTCATCACCACTTTCGATCAGCTGCCGGATTGCAGCGTCGACCGTCTCGGGAACCGGTGCGCTTTGCCGAACCGCCCGGCCGGCTTCGTCATATACAGCAACGGCCTGCATACCGGCTTGGGCCGCCAGTTGGTTGAGGTCTTCTGAAGACAGGCCGATTGCGTCCCCGCGCCGGTCCACGTTCCTGGCCAGCTCGATCAATCTTCCCAGAATCAGCTCCTGCATCCGGAAGCCTTCATCCATGCGGTCAAAATCCTGGGAAAAAACTTGAGATTGTCTCGTGGTTCCCATCAGCCCCTTATATTTTTCCCCGGCGATGGTTTCGACCGTTTCGATAATGGTCAGGCCTTTGTTTTGAAAAACATTCATCAACGTGTTCTGGGTTCGGCGGGCGTCCATCAGCGCCGTCACGAAAAAAAGCGCCACCAGGAAAAAGCCCAGCGAGGCGAACAGGAGCGGTTGAAACGGGAAAGGCCGTTTTTCAGGCATAAGGGTCATCTTTTCTGCCTTGCGGCTATCGCACTCCCGTCTTTTGCCGCCAGCCGCGATGGGTTGAAGGGTCCTGGATCAGGGTGCACCAGCGCATCCGCTGCTCGGGTGTGAGAACTTTGCGGATGTCCAGCTGGAAGGTGATCATTTCGCCGTGCAGCCGGCTCCGCGCTTTTTCGAACTCCTCTGATTTTTGCCGGATGTCGGATTCAGACGCCTGGTTATTTCGAATGAGCTCTCGAAGCTCAAGCCGTTTGATGAGGAGGTTTTGCCGATCGGCGAGAAGCCGATCCCTATATTGGCTCTCGATTCGGCCGACCTGCTCGCGTTGGGCGGTGGAAAGCCCGAGGCTTTCCAGTGCGGCGCATTGCCGCGCCCCGGGCGCGAAATGTTTTCCGTGCACCGCAGGCGGGCCTTGCGCGAACACCGTCACGCAAAAGAGTTCAAGAAGGACGACCATGCATCCGGAGAGTGAAAAAAACTTCGCCACAGCGCCTCCTTTTCCGGAACAGAATCAACGGTATCTACTGCTATAAAGCAAATAGTATACCATGTTCGCCACGGCAATCCCAGATCGGCCCATAGTACACAAAAGTATTTCAACTTTTTGAAATATCGGTGGTGGAAAAAGATTCGCGGAGTTGACGGACGCCCCCGGTTCGACGGATTTGTCGAAGGCGGGTAAAATTGTCATTGACTTCTAACATCTTGTATTTAAACAGGATTTGGCGTTTTTCCTGCTTGCTTTCGACATTTTTTGCCTCCATAAAAAGTTCTTCATCATTCCTCGGCGATTTCCCCGATAGCAAAAAAAACAAATAATCACGATTAGATGGCTTTTTTCAATTCCGGTCTCGAAGCCATTGGCACAAGCATTGCTCATGTCCTTTGATCAAAGGCAATTGCGGATGGCGTCTGTCAAGGGGGTCGTCGGGGACCGCCGGCCTGGAATGAAAGCCATTCGACCGCTGCGAGGGACAAGGCCATGTGCATGAAAACAAACCCATTCAAGAAAAGGCTGTCCATGGGCTGGATGATCGTAATTGCCGTGTTCGTATTTTTCGGCGGCGCCGTCGGCGGGATATTGTTTTGCGGGCACTATGCCCACAAACCCCTGGCGCCGCATTCGGGCTACGCCGCGGCGCCGGCGATGCAAGATCAAATCGGACGAGATGAAACAACCCGTTTTTTCGAGCAAATCGTTCTAAAAGCGGATTCGGAGAAACGATGAGCACCACACCCACAAAAAGGAGGAACACCGTCATGAAAAAGCTGGTGGCAGCAACCCTGTTTTTGGCAATAATGCTGTGCGGTTCAGCCGTCCTGGCCGGACCGCGGGGATGGGGGCAAGGCATGGGACCCGCCTATGGCGGCGCCGGGTACGGGGCCCCCAGCCTGAACCTGACCGAAGATCAGAGCGCTAAACTCCAGAGCCTGCGGGAAAATTATTTCAAAGAAATCGCGCCGCTGCAAAGCCGCATGGTTGCCATGCGATCCGAACTGCGGCTGCTGTGGAACGCCGCCGAACCGGACCGCGGCAAGATCAC
The DNA here is from genome assembly GCA_964409825.1 of uncultured Desulfobacterales bacterium. Taxonomy (GTDB): domain Bacteria; phylum Desulfobacterota; class Desulfobacteria; order Desulfobacterales; family CAFBRK01; genus JAIPEL01. The sequence continues at coordinate 4,046 of CAYPFH010000181.1, forward strand.
GGCCAAGCAAAAAGAGGTCTCCGGCCTTCAAAGCCGGCTCGATGAAATGGCCACCGCCTACCGGCTGGACTGCCGGGGGGTGCTCACCCCGGAACAGCAATCCCAAATGGCGGCCGCGGGCCCGGCAATGAGGCGCGGTTCCGGGCCGGGCTGGGGGCATCACGGGCGGGGATGGTAAGGAATTGAACGCCGGCGCAATCCTTCTCGGGTCCGGGGTGGTTGTCCGCCCCGGACCTGAAGCCGCTTTGGTCGTACAATTTGCGGAGGCCGATCGTACGAGCAATTCGTCAGGATAGGCTCCTGTTTCAAAGCGCATCTTCGGATGATGCAGACAAAGACAACGACAGCGGTTTTCAAACCTGAAAACGATATGAGAGGAGCCGTTGATCCATGGACATGGTCACCTTTGAAGACGTTTCGAAAACCTATCGCATGGGCGAGGTAGATGTGGCCGCGCTTTCCCACGTCAGCCTGAGCATTTCCCAGGGGGCATTCACCGCCCTGGTGGGGCCTTCGGGCAGCGGCAAGACCACCGCATTGAACCTGATCGGCTGCCTGGACCGCCCCAGTCAGGGCGAAGTAACCGTGGCCGGCCGGGCTATCGGCCCCATGGGCCGCCGGGAGAGCGCAGCTTTCAGAGGAGAAAATCTGGGGTTCGTGTTCCAGGATTTCAATCTGCTGCCGGTGCTCACGGTGTACGAAAATGTGGAGTATCCTCTTTTGATGATCCGCGATGTGCCCAAAGGCGAGCGCAAACCGTCAGTGGACCGGGTGCTGGCCGCCGTGGGGATGGCGGACCAGGCCGGCAAATACCCGGCCCAGCTGTCCGGCGGTCAGAAGCAGCGGGTCGCCATCGGTCGGGCTTTGGTGGGCAAGCCGGCCCTGGTGCTGGCCGACGAACCCACCGCCAACCTGGACGGGGCAACGGCGCACAAAGTGATGGAATTGATGAAGCAGATGCGCGACGAATTCGGCACGACTTTCGTGTTTTCCACCCACGACCCCCGGATCATAGACCAGGCGGAAGCGACATTTCACTTGGAAGACGGGCTGCTGATCGACGGACCTGCCGCCGGAAAGGAGGCGGATCATGGGTAAGATCCTGCGCCTGGCGATGAAAAACCTCCTGCGCTACAAGCGCCGAACCCTGCTGACGGGCATGCTGATCGCCGTGGGCGTGGTGGCGGTGATCGTGTTCGTCGGCTTGTCCGGCTCTTTTAAGGGGGCCATCGTGGGGCAGATCACCGATTCGGTCCTCAGCCATCTCCAGGTGCACCGCAAGGGATACATGGCCAGCATCGACAACCTTCCCCTGGACCGCATGATTCCTGCCAAGGCGTTTGACAAGCTTTCAGGGATTCTGACCCAGGACGACGGCGTGGAGGCCTTTTCGCCCCGGATCAAGTTCGGCGCCATGTTGAGTAATTACGCCCAGACCACCAACGTGCGCCTCAACGGCGTCGACCCGGCAAAAGAACAGGCGGTCGTGCCGCTTCTGGCGGAACGGATCAAGGAGGCCGCCGATGAAAATACGCTCCTTAAAAAAGGAGAGGTGCTGCTGCCGGAGGTCCTGGCCAAGGGCATGGCGGTCAAAACCGGGGACACCGTGGTCCTGGTGGCCAACAACAAGGACGGGTCGGTCAACGGAATGACGTTCAAGGTAACCGGTTTGGTCGAAAGCCTGATGGGGCCGGGCGGCCGGGACGGCTACCTGCACATCGAAGACGCCGCCGACCTGCTGCGCATGGAAACCCCGGAGATCAGCGAAGTGGCGGTTCGAGCGAAGAACTTCGACCAACTGACGGCCGTGGCCGAGCGCCTGCGTGCCGCCCTTGCGCCGATTACCAACAAACAGAACCAGCCCATGTTCGAGCTGCACACCTGGGATCAGCTCACCCCGTTTTACAACGTCGTTCGTATGATCGACCTCATGACCATGGGGATCAAGGTGATCCTGATCGCCGTCGTCTTGATCAGCGTGCTCAACGTCATGATGATGAGCGTCTACGAGCGGGTGCGCGAGATCGGCACCCTGGCCGCCATGGGCACCCGGCCGGGCCGGATCATGGCCTTGTTCGTGGCCGAAGGCTTCTGCCTGGGTCTGGTCAGCGCCCTGGCCGGCGCCGCCATCGGCGTCGGTTCGCTCTGGGTGCTGAACCTGACCGGCGTGGAGGTCGCCTTCGGAAGAGCCAACCAGGTGTATACCCTGGCGCCGGTCGCATCGCCTTACGAGGTGGTCTCGGCCTGCCTCATCGTGCTGGGGGTGTCGGTCCTGGCCAGCCTGCAGCCGGCGGCCAAGGCGGCCCGGCTGGAGCCGGTGGAGGCGTTGCGCCATGTCTAAATTTTTTTCGACGGTGTCCATAATGAAAAATAAAATTATGATTGCCGCGTTCTGCATGGTGGTGGTCGTTATGACGCCGATGACCGGATTCTCCGAACAATTGTCCGGCATGCAAATATTGGAGCAGGTGGACAACAACCTTCAGCCGGGCGATCTGGAGATGTACCGAAAGATCATCAACATCGAGCCGGACGGGAAGAAAAAGGAGTTCGTGCTCTGGTTTTTGAAAAAGGACAAAGACAAGGTCGTCACGCTCTTCGTATCCCCGGCCAGTGAAGAAGGCCGTGCCACCCTGCGGCTGGGCGACAACATGTGGCTTTACATCCCCAACGTGGGAAAACCGATCCGCATCACCAGCATGCAGTCGGTGGTGGGCGGCGTTTTCAACAACGCAGACATCATGCGACTGGACTACGGCGTCGAATACGACGTGGCGGATCTTACAGAAGACCAGGGTCAATATCTGCTGGAACTCAAGGCCAAAACCGGGGCCGTGGCCTACGACCGGCTCAAGATGTGGGTCCTGAAAAAGGAGCTCGTACCGACGCGGATCGAATGCTATGCCGCCACGGGAATGCTCATCAAGACCTTGCACTTTACGGAGATCAAGGACATCGGAGACGGCGTGGTGCGTCCTGCAGTGATGGAAACCGACAGCCCTCTTTACAAGGGGTACCGATCCATCATGATTTCGGCGAACCTGAAAAAACGCAGTCTGCCGGATGAAGTCTTCACCCTGAACTATCTGTCCCGGGTAAAGGACTTGCGTTGAGCCATGCGCATTGGATTTTGTTTTTTTATGGTGCTTGTTTTTTTCTGTGTCCCAGCGGCAATCGCGGAAGAATATGACTTCACCATCCCGGAGGCGGAAAAAAAGCCCTACGAGTTCGGCGGCCGGCTGGAAGCCCGATATATCTATCACCGGCTGAACGACGATTCGGCGCGCTACAAGCTCAACTATTACCAGGACGATCCCGGCGCCGATACCCATGAGTGGCGCGGGCTGATGGAATTTTTCGGCAGTTACCGAAAGGGCGTTTTCCAGGCCAACCTGCTGACCCATCACGAGTATGTCGACAGCTACCAGGATGAAGAGTGGGACAACGAGATCTACGAGGGCTATGTTTCGTTGGCGCCATATCCTCAGCTCACCCTGGATGCGGGCAAGAAACTGGTCTTGTGGGGTAAGGGCTACGCCTGGAATCCGGCCGGCTTTCTCAACCGGCCCAAGGACCCGGACGACCCGGCCCTGAACCTGGAGGGACGGCCCCTGCTGGGGCTGGACCTGATCAAAAGCTTTTCCACCGGGAATTTAAGTAACATCGGCATGACGGCCTTGCTGCTGCCGGTCATCGATGA
>CAYPFH010000182.1:0-7723 GCA_964409825.1 uncultured Desulfobacterales bacterium
AGCTTCGACCGAAGTTTCACATGAGTCCTCCGGCGGCGCAGCCGCCCTTGAAAAATTCACTTCGTGAATTTTTCCTCGTAGCGGTCCGCATCCCGATCCTGCAGCAATGCCAGGCGGTAGGTCGCCCGGTCTGCGGCGTCGAACCATTCTTCTGCAGCAGCCCTGCAGGCGGGGCAGGCCTTTCTGGGGATGTGAACGGCCAGAATCCGCCAGCCCCGGTCCGAAGACGAGTCGATCCGAACCGCCCCGGCACAGTCGTCGCAAATTCTGATCCGCTCTTTTTGCTGTTCCATCAGCATGTCGGTGTCGTAGAAAACGTTTCTGGCGCGGTCGGAAAAGCGGCTCTTGTTTCGGGCCGCATATTGGAGCTCTTCGCGTTTTTCCCAGCGCGTCCATACCTCTTCGCAAATCTTCTCGATGGTCTCTGTCACGGCCCGACTCTGGCAAATGGCCTCCGGATCGTAGTCCGGCTCGCGAACGCGGCTGTAGTCGATGCCGGCCATCGCCAGAATGATGCCCAGGTTCACGTAAGGCAGGGCCCCCTCGATGGCATAGCCCCCTTCGAGCACCGCGATGTCGGGCTTGAGCCGTTCGGTGAGCGTGGCATATCCCTGGGCGGAAAAATTCATGTTCGTGATCGGATCGGTGTAGTGGTTGTCCTGGCCGGCGGAGTTGATGATCAGGTCCGGTTTGAATTCTTCCAGGACCGGCATAACCACGTGTTCCAGGGCATACAGGAACCCTTCTTCCGAGGTTTTCGGCGGCAGGGGCAGGTTCAGGGTTTTTCCAATGGCATTGGGGCCTCCGAGTTCGTTGACGAAGCCGGTTCCGGGAAACAGGGTGCGTCCGTCCTGGTGAATCGAGACAAAGAGAGTGTCCGGGTCGTGCCAGTAGATGTCCTGGGTGCCGTCTCCGTGGTGGCAGTCGGTGTCGATGACGGCGACCCGATCGATGCCGTACGCCCGCCGCAGGGTTTCGATCATCACCGCTTCGATGTTGATGTTGCAAAAACCGCGGGCGCCGTGGACGATGCGCATGGCGTGATGGCCCGGCGGTCGGACCAGTGCAAAGCCTCGTTCCACCTCTTTGTCCATCACCGCCATGCCGATGGTCTTGGCGCCGCCGGCGCTGATGAAGTGGGATTCGGTGGCCACGCTCCAGACGTCCGGCACACAGAAATGCACCCGCTGGATATCCCGGAGGTTGACCGGATCCGGCTTGTACTCCACGATGCCGTCGATGTCGAACAGGCCCTCTTCGAGCACCTGATCCTGGGTGTACAGTAGCCGTTCTTCACGCTCCGGGTGGGTCGGGCTGATCGCCCAGTCGAAGGCCGGAAAGAACACCAGGCCGGTTTTATGGCGGGCTTTGAGCATATGATGTCCCAACATTGGTTGAGTGGGTTATGTTCCGAAGATATCCTTGATCGCGTGTTTATCCCCCATCACGCGCAAAAGCACGAATATCGAATCTCGAAATCCGAAACAAATTCGAAATTCTAATGTTCGAATGACAGAAACAACCCCGTGCCAATCGGTTCGGACCAGGCTAGGTCGAAGCTGTTTTGGTCATTAGAATTTTGGTCATTCGGAGTTGTTTCGAATTTCGTGCTTCGGATTTCGGATTTTTGTTTTCGTATCGCCTCGTCCTTCCACGACGGCGAACAGCTTGTATTTCTTCGGCGCTAATCTGCCGTTGCGAGCAGCCCCGCGATGGTGTCGTACTCGTTGATCAGCCCGGGTTTGACCTGTGTCCGGATCCGGATGTTTCGGCCGGTGGTCGAAAAGCCGCGAACCATGTTGAACTGAAGGTCTTCGATGACCTCGAGCGCGAGATCCTCCGGCTGGGCTCCCATTCGCAGCGCCTTTTCCCGAAGAAGCGCAAATGCCGACTCGACGGCGTCGTCCCGGGAAAATTCGCGGCCGACACTGCAGGCGTAGTTTTCTTCCGGGGCTTTTGCCGCGCCGATCTGGGTGTCGGCAAAGAAGGTGACTTCGCAGGTGGTGCGGGCCAGGGCGGCGCCGATGGCATTGGCGACCTTCCAGCGGGGCACGACCCCCGCCTTGTAATCGGAGAGGCGCTCTAAATGGCTGGCGAAGTGGTGGGCCGGACCCCCCAGAACGAGGATTTTTTCCGGACGTACCCTGAACCCTTCCCGGATTTCGCTGACCGTGTAGACCGGCTTGCCGTTCAACCGGTGGATCATGGATCGGGCCCGATCCAGGATCTTGCTGCAGGCTTTTTCCAATACCTGCATTGCCGTGTCTTCGATGGACACGCCCAGGGCTTTGGCCAGAGGAGCAAACCCGCGCGTTGCCGCCTCCCGGTCCCCGGTTTTTTTCGTGCCGAGGATGGAGAGGGCGTCGGTGGGGGTGGGAGAGGCGCCGCCGTGGGCCATGGGGGGACCGATCCGATCCGGTCCGATCCTGATGCTGCCACCGACGATGCGGACGGCGGTGTCTCCCCCCACGCCGATCGATTCGGTCTCCAGGGAGCGAATCAGGGTTTTGTATGGCCCCAGCTCGATCCCCAGCGGGTTGAGCACCGGGGACCGGTCCACCAGGACGGCGATATCGGTGGTGGTTCCACCGATGTCCAGCACGAGGCAGTCCTCCTTTTCAAAGGAAAAGGGCAGGGCTCCCATGATGCTGGCCGCCGGACCCGACAGAATCGTCTGCCCGGGGAAATCGACGGATGCGTCGATGCTCATGGTGCCGCCGTCGGCCTTGAGGATGTGGATCGGAATGGCAAGCCCCCGTTGATCCAGGGATTTTTTGACGGCGGCGAAAAAAGTCCGGTGAATCGGATAGACCGCGGCATTGAGATAGGTGGTGGCCACCCGGCGGGGAAAGTTGAGATGGCCCGAGATCTGATGACCCATGAAAACGCGGTCGAAACGGTCGGAAATCAGGTTGCAGATCGTCGTTTCGTGGACGGGATTGCGGGTGGAGAATTTCGAGACCACCCCCACATGACGGATTCCTTTTTTCGCAAGCTGTTCGGAGGCTGCCCGGATCTGCACCGCATCGACCGGTTCGACCTCCCGGCCGCGATGATCGATGGAGCCGGAGACGGCAAAAAAGTCCTCCTGAAACTGGAGCTGGGCAGGATCGATGCCGGGTCCGGAAGAGACGATTAGCCCCACAGGCGGGGTCTTTTGTTCGGCGATGGCATTGGTGGTCAGGGTGGTGCTCAACACGGCCCGACGGATCGATTCCGGGGCAATTCCCTCGGTGACCTTCTCCAGGCCGGCCATCACCGTGGTGAACAGATCTTCTTGATCGGTGGAAACCTTGATTTCCCGGATGACGCCCTCGTCGCCGAGAAGGACGACATCGGTATGGGTGCCGCCGACGTCCAACCCGATGATCATGAATTTCCCCTTTGCCGGTTCCCGAAAAAGCGGCTGACAAGTGTTTTCTGCTTCTCTTTCTTCGGAAGTTAGAAAATACCTGAAAACCCAGATGGCTGTCAACTGGCGCGAGGGGCATCGAAACGGCCCCGTCAAAGTCCAAAAATGGAGGGCCACGCTCCGTCGTGGCCGCCTGCGGTCGGACTAGACTGCGCGCGTCCCTCCAACGGTGCCCCATCAATGGTTCGTCCGCTGCGCTGACTTTGCCGGGGCTCTGGGGGCATCGACCGGAGGAAAATTCCGGCTGCATCCGCGCCGCAAAGCAGGCCTTGCTTCAACGCAGGGCAATGAAATGGATTGATCTTTGTCGGCTGTGTTGCTATGGCCGCAACAATCGCGGAAGCTTCCGACAAGCATGAATCATTCAGGAGAGCCCGATCATGACCGACACGGAGCAGTTTCAGAAAAGAATGAAAGATGCCGACACCACGCAGATTTTTTTTACCGACCTAAACGGGCGGGTGATGAGCATCACGGTCAACCCGGAAAATATCGAGGCGATCACCGAGTCCGGGATCGGTTTCGACGGCAGCTCCATTGCCGGCTATGCCACGGTGGAAAAAAGCGACCGAATTTTGTTCCCTGTTGCTAAAAGCTTTCGGAACTTGAGATTTTCCGGCCAAACCGTCGGCTTTTTTATCGGAAACGTGTTTAACGAGGAAGGCAAACGGGCGCTGGCCGATCCGCGGGCGATTTTGGAGAAGGTGCTGTTGAAGGCGGAGACCGAATTCGGCTTTCGATTCCTGGCGGGGCCGGAGCATGAGTTTTTCGTTTTGCAGTCGGACATGTTCGGCAAAGACGTCCATTCCGACCGGGCGGCCTATTGCCTGGCGGCGCCCCATGACAGGGGCGAGGCGGTCCGCAACAGGATCGTCTCGGTGCTCGGCGACTGCGGAATCCGTTTTGAAAAGGCCCACCACGAGGTGACCGCCTCCCAGCACGAGATCAATCTGGAGCCGGCCGATCCCCTGGCAGCGGCCGACCGGACCGTGCTGTTCAATTTTGTCACCCAGAAGATCGCCGACGAGCTTGGATGCCACGCGACCTTCATGCCAAAACCCTTCGACGGCCAGAACCGCAACGCCTTTCACATCCACCTGTCGATGCAGGACCGCAGCGGCCGGAACCTGTTCTACGACGCAGACGGCGAGCATGGGTTGAGCCCGAACGCCAGGAGCTTTATCGGCGGCATCCTGCGATATGCCCGGCAGACGTCCATTGTCATGGCCTCCACCTTCAATTCCTACAAGGCCTACGTGGTCGAGCGCGAAGCGCCGGTGATCCGAAATTGGGGATTCAGCAATCGCAGCGCCATGGTGCGGGTTCCGTTTGTCAGCGATCCTGACCAGACGCGGATCGAACTGCGCAGTCCGGATCCTGCAGGCAATGTCTACCTGCAGTTTGCCGTTTTCATCGCCATGGGACTGGAAGGGGTTCGCCAGGGCATCGATTGCGGCAAACCCGTTTCCGGCAGCAGCTACAGGCGCAATTTCGGTCTCAGGGTCTGGGACCGGCGCTTTCTTCCCCGCAGCATGTTTGAGGCCCTGGTGGAGGCCGAAAGGAGCAAGTTTTTGAAGGAAACCCTTGGCAAACGAATCTATGAGAATTATATGGCCATCAAGGTCAAGGAGTGGGAGGGCCACCGGATCCGGGTTACACCGGGTGAGCATGAGCAGTACATGGTCCGATAGATTTGAATTCCTAGCCTGGCCACATGCCGGTGCTTCACCCGGCGCTTTCGCCGAAGCCGGCCGGGAAGTATTTTGGAAGGCAGGAATCCAAATCTTGGAAAAACAACAGGAAAAGAAAATGCGGTGATCAACCTCCCCCGTTAAGGTTGCGCCGCTGCCTTCAAGCAAAAAAGGAGTGCCGTGATGGAAGAGTGGAAAGAGCAGATGCAGAATCATGTGGACACGGCAGAGAAGCTTCGCCGGTTCATCAACCTGACCGATGGCGAAGAAGAAGCCATCGCTTCGATGAAGACCAAGTGGGGAACGACCCCCTACTATGCCTCTCTCATGGACCCGGACGATCCGACCTGCCCCATCCGACGGCAGGTGATTCCCTCCCCGCTGGAGCTGCAAAACCGCTACGGAATCGAAAACTATCTGGTCTGGAAGGAGAACCGTGCCACCAAAGAAGTCCGGCCGGACAGCATCGCACGGCAGTACGACGACCGGATTGCCTTTACCGTGACAGATGTCTGCGCCAACTACTGCCGCCACTGCTTCCGCAAGGAAGTGGTGGTCGACCGGGAGCTCAAGCTGCGCTTCGACGTGGACGAGGGCCTCGAGTGGATCGCAGGCCATCCGGAGATCCGGGATGTGCTGATCACCGGCGGCGACCCGTTCATCCTTTCCGACGAAAAGATCGAATACGTGATCGCCAAGTTAAGGGAGATTCCCCACCTGGAGATGATCCGGTTCGGAACGAGGACCCCCATCGTGCTGCCCCAGCGGATCACCGAGGGCCTGAAAAAGATCTTAAAGCCCTATCACCGGGTCCCGATCTGGATCAACACCCAGTGCAACCACCCCAAGGAGATCACCGAAGAGACGGGCCGGGCGGTCTACGACCTGCTCAGCTGCGGGGTCAACGTGGGCAACCAGGCGGTGCTGCTTAAGGGGATCAACGACGACGTGGAGACCTTCCGGCGGCTGCACCAGAAGCTGCTGACGGTGCGAATCCGCCCCTACTACGTCTTTTACTGCGAACCGGTGCCCGGCGTCGATCATTTTCGGACCCCGGTCGAAAAGGGGGCGGAGCTGATCCGCGATGCCCTCCGCGGTCACACCACCGGGCTGGCCCAGCCGATGTACGTCATCGCTACCAACATCGGAAAGATTCCCCTGATGCCCGACTACTACATCATGGGAAAGGACGAAAAAGAATACACGCTTCGAAACTACAAGGGGCAGACCACCAAATGGCCCAATATCCCCGAGTAATGGATGCGCCTTCGGCGCATCCATTACTATAAAAAACCCTTAAAACATTTCGGACGTCGGATCCAAAAAAAAAGCTGACGGCAGGGCCGGGGGAGGTTTTCCCTACAGCCGGGAAACTGTTTGAGGAGCTTAGTGGCCGTTGAACAGAACAGCGATTGATGCGCCCCAAAACTGTACAGTTAACCGGTGACCGCGACCTGTTTTTCAAAATCAAGGCCCTGTTCGGTTCTACGGCCGCTTGGCTCCGAGTTTTTCACGGTGGTAGGGGAAATCTCCCTCGGCGCGATTCAGCGCCGTTGTGCGGGTTGTAATCCCGAAAAGTTTTATCAACGGCCGTCTTTCCCCAGCCTTGATGGCGTCCCGCCGAAGGCGGGATTTGGCCGGCAGAAAAGCCGATATCCATTGGCCGGCCTGCCCGATGCTTGACCCTCTCGAAAGTTCATCCAGCACCTGTAAATTATCCTGCTTACGGCTGGGGAAATGCATAGAGTGGGGCTTTACCGGCCCTTGAACTGGGGGCTGCGGCGCTCGGAAAAGGCGGCCAGTGCTTCCATCAGGTCTTCAGAGGGAATCAGCCCGGCGCTGACCGCCGCCACATAGGCAAGCCCGTCCTGCACCTGCCGGGCAGCGCCGAAGTTGAGCACCTCCTTGCTTGCCTGAACCGCCAAAGGGGCGTTTTGGGCGATCTGCCGGGCCATGTCGCCGGCGCCGTCCATCAGCTCGGTTCGGTTCGGGTAGGTCCGGCTGACCAACAGGATTTCCAACGCGCGCTGTGCGTCGACCGCACGGGCGGTAAAGGCGAGCTCCCGGGTGATGCCCTGGCCGACGATGAGGGGAAGCCGCTGAAGAACGCCCACGTCGGCCACGAAACCCACCCCCGCCTCCTTAAGACAGAACCGGGCGTCGGCGCTGCAGATTCGAATGTCGCAGGCGGCGGCAAGATCCAACCCCGCGCCGATGCAGTGGCCGTGAATGGCGGCAAGCACCGGTTTTTTGCACCGCTCCACGGCGTTCATCGCCTCCTGAAGCTCGGCGATTTTGGCTGCGATTCTCCGTTTCACCGCACCCCACTGGCGCTCTTCTGTGAACTCGGGGACGGCTTCGATCATCTGCTCTAAATCGATTCCCGCGCAAAAGCAGGGTCCTTCTCCGGCGAGCACCACCGCCCGGATTTCCGGGTCCCGATCAAGCGCGTCAAAGACGCCCGGCGCCTCTTTCCAGGCCGCCGGCCCCATGGCATTGTTCTTTTCGGGCCGGTTCAGGAACACCCAGCCGACATGGTCGCGCTTTTCCACCCGGTAAAATGTGTATTGTCCCATTTGCCTTTCCTTTCGCTTCTGTGAAACTTCGACCGAAGTAGGTG
>CAYPFH010000183.1:0-7702 GCA_964409825.1 uncultured Desulfobacterales bacterium
CCTTCTGACCCCGGAAGGCTACGAGGCGGCCGAGCGGCTCCGGAATTCCGAGCCGCCCGCGGACCGGTAACCATGGACATTCGATATCATCCCAACGAGCGCAGGTCCCCTGTGCCCACCGACAAGGCACTTCGGGTAATTCCGCCCGAACTTCCGGCCGGACTGTGCAAATTCCACGAGAGTCTGCCCGGATACCGGGAGACCCCCCTTGTGGCCCTGGAATCCCTTTCCCGCCGCCTGGGGGTAAAGCGTCTCTGGGTCAAGGACGAAAACGCCCGCTTCGATCTGAAGGCATTCAAGGTATTGGGGGCAAGTTATGCGATCGCCGTCACCATTGCTCAGGAGACGGGGATCGACCCCGCCGACCTGACTTTCGACCGGATCCTTTCTGCCGCCTTGGCCATGAGAAAGCCGATTTTCGTTACCGCCACCGACGGAAACCACGGCCGGGCGGTAGCCTGGACCGCGGAAAAGCTCGGGTGCAGGGCGGTGGTCTATCTGCCCGGCGGATCTTCCCGCCACCGGCTCGAGGCGATCCGCAGCTTCGGCGCGGAGGCCTCCCTTGTCGACGGCAATTTTGACGATGCCGTCCGGTTTGCGGCGGAGCAGGCTGCGGCAAATGGGTGGGTGTTGATGCAGGACACCGCCTGGCCAGGATATGAGGCAATCCCCACAGCCATCATGCAGGGATACACGACGCTCCTTTCGGAAAGCTACCGGCAGCTGGCGGACGAGAGGCCGACCCACGTCTTTGTCCAGGCCGGGGTGGGCTCGTTGGCGGCGGCGCTGATGGCCTACGTCTGCCGGTTTCAAACCGATCCGCGGCCTTATTTCACCGTTGTCGAGCCGGCTGCCGCCGCCTGCTTCTATCGCTCCGCCGTCATCGGAGACGGAAACCCCCATCCGGTTTCCGGATCGCTTGACACGCTGATGGCCGGCCTTGCCTGCGGCGAGCCGAGCCGTCTTGCCTGGCCGATTCTGAGCCGGAACGCCGACGGCTTTGTCGTCTGCCCGGATCGGACGGCGATCAACGGAATGCGGCTGCTCGCCAGGCCGGCGCCAGGAGATGCGCCGATCGTGTCTGGAGAATCCGGGGCCGTCACCGCAGGCCTCGTCGCCGAGCTGCTCGGCAGTCCCGCTTTGAAAAATACCGCGCGGCAGATGGGACTGGGCCCGGATTCGAAAATTTTGGTGTTGTCCACCGAAGGCGACACCGATCCGGAACTGTACCGTCGCATCGTGAGGAGTTGAGCCCATCGGCGCCGGGGGCAGCCAATTGCGCTGCGCCGATTCGCAGGGCCATATGCTTCGTCACCGTGACGTGGTATGGAATGTCGAAGGCCGGCCGGCGTCAAGGGAACGGTTTCAATCCTGTTTGCCGTCCGGCGGATCGACCCCGAAGCCTGATACGCCGGTTTCGGTGCTTCACCGGAACTGTTCACAGAAATTGCGGAGGCGTACCGTCTGTTGTCGCCTCCAGAAGGGATTTTCCATGAGCCCGAACGACCCCTCCCAGAACCGTCTTGCGGTCCTGATCGACGCGGACAACGCCCAGCCGTCCATTACCGAAGGGCTGCTCACCGAGGTCGCCAAGTTCGGCGTGGCCAGCGTCAAGCGAATCTACGGAGATTGGACCACGCCGAGCCTGGGCGGCTGGAAGGCGGTGCTGCTGGAGCACTCCATCCAGCCGGTGCAGCAGTTCCGGTACACCGTGGGAAAAAACGCCACCGACACCGCCATGATTATCGATGCCATGGACCTTCTTTACACCGGCCGGTTCGACGGATTCTGCCTGGTCTCCAGCGACAGCGACTTTACCCGCCTGGCCTCCCGCATCCGCGAAGAAGGACTGCTCGTGTACGGCTTCGGCGAGAAAAAAACGCCCAAGGCATTTGTTTCGGCCTGCGACAAATTCATTTTCACCGAGGTCCTGCGGTTTCAGGAAAACGCTGAACCGACGCAGAAGCGCAAAAAACCTGCAGAATTGAAGCAGGACGCGAAACTGGTGACGCTTCTTCGAAATGCCCTTCAGGCGGCCTCAGACGAAAGCGGATGGGCCCACCTCGGGGCCGTGGGCAGCAACATCGCCAAGCAGTCGCCGGAGTTCGACCCCCGAAACTATGGATACGGCAAGCTGGGCGAGCTTGCCGCGGCCACCAGGCTTTTCGAGATCGACGAGCGGGTGCAAAGCGACGGCCACTCCAAGTCGATCTACATCCGGGACAAGCGCAAAAAATCCGGGAGCTGAGCGCTCGGTGTCCTGATTTCGGTAACGGTTCTCGGATCAAAGGACGCTCACCGCCGAGACACAGAGGGCGCAGAGAAAACCTTATATTTTCGAAGCTATTTTTATAGGGATTGTCCAACAGCCTTTTCATAACCGCCCTGGTCCGGCCTGGAGCGAGGCCGGGCAGCTCTTGTGAAACGAAAAGCGGACAATCCCTATGCAAGGACCATTTGATGAAAATCCTGCTGGTGGACAACGATCCGACACTGCTGAAGTTTTTGCCGCCGCGGCTCGAAAAGGCGGGCTACGAAGTCATCACCGCCGCCGACGGTCTCCAGGCCCTGGACATCCTCTCGGGTCTGGTCCCGGATGCGATTCTCGTCGACTACATCATGCCCAATGTGGACGGAAAAACCTTGTGTACGGTCATTCGCCAGAGCCCGCGCCTGTCGGCCGTCTTTATCGCCATTCTGTCCGCAGTCGCCGCCGAGGAAACGATCGACATCCAGCGCCTCGGTGCCGATTGCTGTATCGCCAAGGGGCCCTTCGACCGGATGCTTGTCAATATTCTCGACGTCCTGGAAACGCCGAAAGCCGCTGCCGACCGATGCGCCGGCGGGGAGGTGATCGGACGGGCATCGGTATCTCCCCGAAGAATCACCCGGGAGCTGCTGGCCGCCAAGAAACACTCCGAGTTGATCCTGTCCCGGATGAACGAAGGCGTCCTGGAAATCAATACCCGGGGAAGAATCGTGTACGCCAATCCTGCGGCGGTCGCCTTCAGCGGGATCGATGAAAAAGATCTTCTGGGCCGGCGGTTTGGCGAAGTCTTCGGCGGGCCTGATCTATCGGCCGGCGCAGAGGTGTTGGCAGCGGCCGCTGCAAGCGGGGGCGGTGCAGAAAGCCGGGCGGTGGTCCGGCGAAACGATCAACGCTATGGTATGAACGTGCTTTCGATAGAAGAAGACGCCTCCGGAGCGCTGGTCATCCTGACTGATTTTACCGAACAGCTCTCTTTTCAGAAGGCCCTGGCCGAAAGCGAAGTCCGATACCGGCACCTGTTCAACGCGGCGCCCGCCGGCATATACGAGATTGACTACCGGGTGCCGAAACTGCTCAGCGTCAACGATCTACTCTGTGAATACAGCGGCTACAGCAGAGAAGAACTCCTAAAGATGAATCCGCTCGATCTGCTGAGCGAAGAAAGCAAAAAACATTACCTGGATCGGCTCGAACGCATCGCCGAAAACCGGCACATCTCCGACACGGTCGAATACGAGGGCGTCCGAAAAAACGGCGAGCGGGTCCTGTTCAGGCTCAGCGCCAACTACCGTTATGAGGAAGGAAAGATCGCCGGTGCCACCTGTGTGGTTCACGACGTTACCGAACTGCGAAAAGTGGAAGAAGAAAAGAAGCGGCTGGAAAGACAGCTGCAGCAGGCCCAGAAGCTAGAGGCGCTGGGCACTCTTGCTGGAGGAGTATCTCACGATTTCAATAACCTGCTGATGGGCATCCAGGCCCGGATCAGCCTGATGCTAATGCAGGTCGATCCGTCTCATCCTTTTTACCGTCATTTAAAAACGGTCGAACAATACATTGAAAACGGGGCCGGGTTGACCAAGCAGGTCCTCGGTTTTGCCCGCCGAGGCAAGTATCACGTTCAATCGACCGATATGAACGAGATGGTGCGGCAGAGCCTGAGCCTGTTCGGCCGGACCAAAAAGGAGATTACCATCCATCTCGATCTGGACGAGGTGCTTGCCCCGGCCATGGTGGACCGGTCCCAGATCCAGCAGATGCTGCTCAACCTTTATGTCAATGCCTGGCAGGCCATGGAGGGCGCCGGGGAGCTGACCCTGATCTCCAGGGATGTCGTCATCGGAAGCAAAGATTTGTCCTCCGGGGATCTGGAGCCCGGCTGCTACGTGGAAGTCCGGGTGGCCGACAACGGTCCGGGGATCGATCCGGCGATTCATCAGCGAATTTTCGATCCGTTTTTTACCACGAAGGAAAGGGGGCGGGGAACCGGCCTCGGACTGGCGTCCGCCTACGGCATCGTCAAAAGCCACGGCGGGAACATCACCGTCGAAAGCGAGCTGGGCAAAGGCGCCGCCTTTATCATTCGACTTCCTGCAACGGAGGATGCGGTCGTCAGGGAAGCCATTGCCCGTGACGAGGCGGCCTCCGGAAGCGAAACCATCCTGCTGGTGGACGATGAAAAAATCGTGCTCGAATCCGGCAGCGAGCTACTGGAAAAACTCGGCTATACGGTGTTTACCGCCGAAAACGGACAGCAGGCCGTGGACGTGTTCAGGCGGAGGAAAGATCGGATCGATCTGGTGGTCCTGGACATGATCATGCCGGGCATGAGCGGCGGGGAGGTGTTCGACCAGCTCCGGCGGATCGACCCTGAAATCAAGGTGCTTCTTTCCAGCGGATACAGTATCGACGGCGAGGCCGCCGAAATTCTGGATCGAGGCTGCAACGGATTCATTCAGAAACCGTTCCGGGTGGAGCCCTTTTCCATGAAAATCCGTGAACTCCTGGAGCCGTCCGGGGGGTTTCCCGCAGAGCCGCTTTAAGGTATTTTTATGGAATCCAACTTATCGCCTTTAAACGGCGCCAGAAAAGAGCCGGTCAAGATACGCCAGATGGACATCGACGACGTGGCCCAGGTGTTTCACTTGGGAGAACGCCTCTTTGAGGCGGAGAGCATGCCGAACCTGTATCGAACGTGGGATGAATTCGAGGTGATCGAGCTTTTCAACGGAGATACGGAAAACTGCCTGGTGGCCGAGGTCAAAGAAGAGATCGTCGGTTTTGCACTGGGAACCACCGTCACCAAGAGCCGTTCGGCCTGGAAATACGGCCACCTGATCTGGCTCGGCGTCGACGAGGGCTATCAGCGGTACGGAGTGGCCGAAAAGCTGTTCCACCGGTTTCGGGCAGTGATGCTTGGCCAGGGAGTTCGCATGCTCATTGTGGACACCGAGGCGGAAAACCTGTCGGCCCTTCGTTTTTTTCGGAAAATGGGGTTCGGAGGCCCGCAGCAGCACATTTATCTTTCCCTGAACCTTGCCGCCGAACAGCAGCAGGCGAGAAAAAAGGCCGCAGAACGCAGAAACGGGGGCGAAAGAGACGATGACTGATTCGGCGGCCGCCATAGAGCCGCAGCGGCTGAAAACCCTGCTGCGCCGAATGATCGACATTTACAGCCCATCGGGCAAGGAAGTCGAGCTCCTCGATTTTCTGCATCGATATCTGAAGCGGATCGGACTTCCCGTGCACCGCCAGAAGGTGGACGAGCGTCGATACAACCTGCTGGTAATACCGGCGGACGAAGATCCACAGATCGTGCTGGTCGGCCACGTGGATACGGTGACTGCCTACGATCTGGACCGGTATGCCGCCGAGGAGGAAGAAGATCAGATCCGGGGGCTCGGCGCCGCAGATATGAAGGGGGGCTGTGCCGCCATGGTCGAAGCCTTTGCCGCTGTTTTCAGGCAAAACGGCGCACCGCCGCCGGCGGCACTGGCCCTGGTGGTCGGAGAAGAAGAAGAGGGCGACGGTGCGCAGCGTTTAGTCGAAGAGCATCATTTCCCGTGGGCGGTCATCGGCGAGCCGACCAATCTCGATCCCTGCCTGAGCCATTCCGGCTACCTCGAAATCCAGGTGAGAACCCGGGGCCGCCGCAGGCATGCTTCCCTGGCCAACCGGCGGGAAAATGCCGTTGAACTGATGCTCCACGCCATGCTGGAGATGACCCGGTACCTCGAAGAACGCCGCCCCGAGGTGGTCTACAACATTCGGGACCTGTTCAGCTCCCAGGCCGGCTTCGTGGTGCCGGATCGATGCGAGGCCTGGCTGGATCTGCACCTGCCGGCCAGCGCGCCGGTGGGTGAAATCGCCACCGATTTGGAGGAAATCTTTTCGGCCTATTGCCGGACCCACCCATGCGGAGAAGGGGATTTTCGACTCACCACCGTCGATTCCGGCTACGAACTGCCGGAAAAAGGGCCGGTGGTCGAGGCCCTGCAGGGCATCTACCGGGAACGGGGCATCAAGTGGCAGGCCAAAGTCTTCAGAAGCCATTCGGATGCCAACCAGATCTGGGCGGCGGGGATCAAGCCGATTTTGCTGGGTCCGGGCCGACTGGAAATGGCCCATGTTCCGGAAGAGTCGGTGTCGTTTGCCCAAGTCTGCGATGCGGCGGAAATCTACTTTGCCATGATAAAATCCCTGCCGCGATTTTATTAGGTCATAACATACGATACACAGGCACAAAGGAGTTTGTTCGATGAAACAGTTCGATCTTCATCTGATCCCCGGTGACGGCATCGGCACCGAGGTCGTGGCCGCCGGCAGGCGGGTGCTTGGTGGTCTGGAGCAGCTTCACGGCGGCATCTCGTTTCGTTTCCGGGCCCACGACTGGGGCTGTGAGCACTACCTGAAAACGGGCCGGATGATGCCGGCGGACGGACTCGACATTTTGTCCGACGGCGACGCCATCTTGCTGGGGGCGGTAGGGTTTCCCGGGGTGCCGGACCACATATCGCTACGGGGGCTGCTGCTCCCGATCCGCAGAGAGTTTGACCAGTACGTGAATCTCAGACCAGTGCGGACGCTTCCCGGCTTGAGGTCGCCGCTGATCAGCGCCTCGGAGGGAGGAATCGACTTTGTCGTCATCCGGGAAAACACCGAAGGCGAGTATTACGGCCGGGGAAGATTCGAAAAAGAGGGGACCGGGGAAGAAGCCGCGGTCCAGGAGGCCCGTTTTTCCCGCAAGGGAACCGAGCGGATTTTTCGCTACGCGTTTGCCTGCGCGGCAGACCGGAAGCGGCCCCGGTTGATCAGCGCCACCAAATCCAACGCCTTGAACTACTCCATGGTGTTCTGGGACCGGATTTTTGAAGAGGTAAAAAAACGGTTTCCGTCGGTCCAGGCCCGCAGCATCCACGTCGACGCCTTGGCCGCGTTCTTTGTCCTGCAGCCGGAAAGCCTGGAGGTCGTGGTGGCCAGCAACCTTTTCGGAGACATTCTCACCGATTTGGGTGCGGCCCTGCTCGGCGGCATCGGTGTGTCGCCTTCTGCGAACCTCAACCCCGAGCGGCGGTTTCCGAGCATGTTCGAACCGGTCCACGGCTCGGCGCCGGATATCGCAGGAAAGGGAGTTGCAGATCCGATCGGGACTTTTTGGTCCATTGTCCTGATGCTCGAACATCTGGATCTTGCGGCCGAGGGCGCACGACTGATGGCCGCGATAGAATCGGTGCTTAGACAGGGCGATACGCTGCCCCCCGACCTGGGAGGAACCGCAACGACCGCCCAGGTAACAGACCGCGTTGTTGCAGCCCTCGGCGAAGGGTAACCTCGTATGAAACTTCGTCAAATGCCGGGGTTTTTGTAGGGCACGACCTCCGATGGATCTTTTAAAATATGCACTGGCACATTACCGGATTATGAAGGAAGCATATC
>CAYPFH010000184.1:0-7674 GCA_964409825.1 uncultured Desulfobacterales bacterium
CAAACCCAGACCATGGGGGCGACGTCCTGATAAGTTTCACCCTTGATCAAACTGATCGCCTCGCGGTCAGCGGCGGGGCTTATGTGAAATGTCAGTCGAGAACTGAACGCCGGGGTCCGTTATCCTTCCGTTTTGCGCCCGGCTGCCTTCCGGCGGCGGATCGCCTCCAGCAGGCCGCCGGTGCCGGTCATCATGTTGTCGCCCAGAGGAGCTCCGAACACCACGGGCAGCCGGCTGCCCCGGAGAAGATCCCGCTTCGGCCCGGTGGCCACGATCGCCTCGACGGCACTGCGCCCGACCCCGTGCCGGATATAGGCGCCGTGGCCTCCTTCGGCCAGAATCCCCTCGTGGGTGAGGCGGCCGCCGGCCAGGGCTTCCAGCAAATCCTCCAGCCGCTCCCGGCTGATGTCCCGGGTGTGGTATTCGAAAAATCCGGCGATCTTGCCGTCTTCAAGCAGGGCCCCTACGGTGTGGGAGGTGGCCACATCCAGCAGGAGACACCGGCGGCAACGGCGGGCGCTTTCGTCCAGCGACGCCCCTAAAATGGCCGCCATGCCGCTGTCCATGACCCAGACCTCTCCGGTCGGAATACCTTTTGCGCTGCGGGCCGCGCTGGTCAGGCGGTTGAATGTCTGCGGAAGTTCGCTTCCCCGGTAGAGGAGCTGCTCGGGGCGGGGGGCGGTGTCGAGCCGGGTGCGAAACAGCCGGTGCCGGTAGTCAAGGTGGGATTCACCCGGAGGCGGGACCCCGTGGTCCTGGGCGCAAAACCCGAACACATCGACGTCGAAGGCAACCCCGAAAGCCGTCACGATAGACCGGAGCCGCTCCGGCTCGAGGTCGCCCAGGGTCAGGCCGGAGAACCCCGGGCGGCGGGTCCAGGCCTCGATTTCTTCGTCGCCCACGATGGTCAGCCCCCACCCGCGAACCCGCGCCGGATCATGGTGAAGCGTGGCCGAAGCCGATGCGGAGATCGTCACCTCATGGCTGCGGCATCTTTCCCGCAGCACCTCGGTGATCGGGCCCCCGCCCATTTCATGCCCGCCGACTGCTAGGTTGCCGGGGATCCGGGCGGCCGCCTCCGCCAGGGTCTGGACCGGAGACCGGACCACCGCCTTGTATTGGAGGCCGGCCCGGTCGTCTTCGTACAAGACGTCCATCGTGCCGGCGCCGACATCCACCATCAAATACCGCATCCATCACTCCTTGGCTTCGATTTCTTCGAGGACCGGTTCGATGCGGCGGCGGCAGGCTTCTGCGAAATCCTCCGGGTAATGTCCGGCGATCCACCGGTACTGGGATTCGCTGAAGGCGCCGGGCGATTCTGGCAGCCGGGGAAGAAACGAATACACGAGGCGCTGGTCCCGGTCTGCGGCATCGAACCGCTTGGAGATCTCGAATATCGTGATCATGCGGGCGCCCATCGCTCCTAAAACCCTGGCGGCCAGAAATATCGCCCGGTCCAGGGACCGTCGGGCGTCTCTGTCTGCTTCCAGAATGTTGCCCACGGGCTGCGCGGCCATCGCCTGAAGCTCCCACTGGGAGGTCTGGGCCTTGGGGACGAAAACAAGGCAGCCGGCGTCTTCGTGGACCACGAGGCTCCGGGGCAACGTGGGGTGGCCGTCGGTCCGGCGGTTTGACCGGATCGCCGCCAGATAGGCCTCGAAAAAAGGACGGCCGGAAGCTTCCCGATACAGCCGGCAAAAGTCTGCCACCATATCGCCGAAAGAATAAGGAGGCGGCTGCGCCGGCCCCCCGGAGACCGCCAGGCGACTGGGGATCAATGCGTACTGCTGGTGGATCTGCTGGTGGGAGGCGTGAAGCCGGTAGCGGTTCGGGGCGTAGTCGAAACCGAGGTTCCATCCCCACAATGTGGCGCTGAAGGCAGGGGCCGGCACGGCGCCGGCCTTCATTTCCCCGAGGATCTGCCTCCGGATCGTTTCGAGGGCCTCCGGCGTCATCGATTTCCGGCGCTCTTTCACCGCCAGCCCCAGGGCCTCGGCCATCCGAAGGTAGGTTCGCTGGTAGTACAGGTGCCTCATGCCAACGACATCGGCCAATCCCAGGTCCTGGATTCGATAGCGGACCGCATCGTGGGCCATGTTGGCCGCGTAATGGCCCCAGGGAACATAGCTGTTTCGGCGAAGATATTCGAACACGTGACTGTCGCCGGCGCCGCAGAACTCGCCGACGATTTCGCTTCCTCCCTGGACGCCGGGGCGCAGGACCATGACCTCCTTGTAACCGTCCGGCAGGTGCGGGTTGTTGGCCAACGCCTCGAACAACGCCGGATCTGAGATTTGCGGACGGCGGCGTCCGTTTTGGTCGGTCGCAAACCGGAGCCCCTGCGGCAGGCCCGTTTCCGGATCGTCGACAAAGGAGCAGCAGTCCCGGGCCAGCCGGACCAGGTCCTCGGCATCGGTGGAGGTGACGGCGAGGGCCAGCCGGACCGGTGCGGGAAGCTTTGCAAAGATCCGGTCCGCGCCTGCTTTCGCATCCGGCCCGTTGAGGGCGCCGGCAAGGGTTTGGGAAAAAGAAAGTGGCGCCGGCGGAAGCAGTTTGATGGAGGAGGGATCCTTGGCGATCCGGTCCGCCGACCGCTGAAGAATGAATGTAGCGCCCCG
The DNA here is from genome assembly GCA_964409825.1 of uncultured Desulfobacterales bacterium. GTDB lineage: Bacteria > Desulfobacterota > Desulfobacteria > Desulfobacterales > CAFBRK01 > JAIPEL01. The sequence goes on from CAYPFH010000184.1 coordinate 2,622, forward strand.
GAAAGGAAACGGATTGGGCACCTCGATGACCGGATCGGCGGCCGGCTCCTCCACATCCGCTTCCGGGAAATTGGCCCGGTTTTCGACGGTGCGGCCGTCTGCGGTTTTTCCCAACGGACCCACAAAATCGTGTTCCCTGAGATTTGCGACCCGGAACCGGGGCCGGTGAACGCCAAAGGAGAATTCTCCGTTCGGCGCCACGCAGGTTCTGAGGCGTTTCCAGTCCATTTCCACCATGTCCGCTTGAGTCAAAACCCCGCGAAAACCGTTCTTCGAGCGCAGACCCGATTCTTAGCGAACCTGCCGGGAAAAGAAAAGGCCTTCTTTCAAGGCTTGCCTTCGGCGCCCCCCGAAAGAAGGCCAATATTGACTATCGATGAATCCTCGCCATAATACGGTCATTGGCATTCAGCTGAAGGCCGACCCAACGAAAGGGGGCAACGAATGACTGCTCGGGAGATGCGCAAGAAGATTCACTGGCTGGGGCACGACGGATTTCGCATCGACGCTTCAAAGACCGTCTATGTCGACCCGTTCCAGATCGAAGCCGGTCCGGACGCCGACATCGTTCCCATGCACTACGGCGCCATCGTCGGCGACGATTCGGACGCGGAAAAGTTCGCTTCGGCACTCGAAGGAAAAATGGAGGTGGTGGTGCTGGAGAAAACAGCGTAGCACTTCCGCCGGAGTCTTGCGGGATTTCGTCTGAGCCGCTTTGATGTTGCGGGCCGTTGTCGACCTCTGATATGCAAACTTCTTTTACTTCGGCAAAGGAAGCTCTCCGATGTTGGACGCCGTATTGAATATTCCCGCAATGCTGCGAATCCTTGCAGTCTTTGTTGCCGTACTGGCTTCGCTGCGGCTGCGGTTATCTCTCTGGCTGTCCTTTTTTTCCGGAGCGCTGCTGCTGGGGCTGTTGTTCGGCATGGGGCCCGTGGCCATCGCCGCTTCCATTGCCGATTCCATGACCAGTCCCAAGACGCTTTCCCTGTCCGTAGTCGTCTGTCTGATCCTGGTGTTGAGTCTCAGTCTGGAGCAATCCGGCCAGATGAAGCATCTGCTGGACCGGTTCCAAGGTCTCATCGCCAGTCCGGGCATCAACCTGATCATGTTCCCGGCGCTCATCGGTCTTTTGCCGATGCCGGGCGGCGCGGTCTTTTCCGCACCCATGGTCCGGGTCATCGGCGACCGGCTTTCCATCTCGCAAGACCGGCTCAATTTCATCAACTACTGGTTCCGGCATATCTGGGAATACTGGTGGCCCCTGTATCCAGGGGTGCTGCTCACCACGGCCTTGTCCGGAATCGATTTGTGGACTTTCGTGCTTTTCCTTTCTCCTTTGACGGCGGTCTCTCTGATGCTTGGATACGGGGTACTTCACCGATGGATCGGTTCGGCAGCGCCGGCGGCGCCTCGGGACGTGCACCGGCCGACGGCCGGCCCGTTTGTTAAGGAGCTGATGCCGATCCTGATCGTCGTGGCGGGAGGGCTCGGTGCAGGGCAAATACTGTCGGCACTGTTCGGTTCCTCGATTTCGGTGACCAAGGAATTCGGGTTGATCGCCGCCCTTGCAGCGGCCATTGGATGGGTCTGGCAAAGCCGCCGGATGCCGGCGCTAGAGCGGCGCCGCGTCGTCTTTCATCCGCAGCTTCTGCGCATGTTTGCCATGGTCTCGGCCATTTTCATCTTCAACGGGATCCTGGAAGACAGCAGCGCGGTGAAAATCGTCAGCCAGGAGCTGGTCCGGTGGAACATTCCCCTGGCGCCCATCACCGTCGTACTGCCTTTTCTCGTGGGCGGGGTGGTCGGCCTTACCATCGCTTTTGTGGGAACGACGTTTCCGATAATCATTTCACTGGTTCAGGCGGTGGGAAGCGCCGACTTGTTGCCCGCCTACATGATGCTCGCCATGGTTTCCGGCTTCGTCGGCGTTCTGATATCGCCGCTGCATCTTTGCCTGCTGCTGTCGAGTGAATACTTTCAGACGAGGTTTTCGCCGGTCTACCGGTACATGGCCGTTCCCTGCGGGGGGCTCCTGCTGGCGGCAATCGGTTATTTCTCGATTCTACTCCATGTTTTGTGAGAGGGATTTTGAATTCACCGCCGCAGCTTGAACGGGGAGCCGTCGAATTACTTTTTGCGCTTATCTATGAGGCACAAGGAGGCTCGATCCGGAGGCAGTGGAGGGACGCGCGCAGTCTAGTCCGCGTTGCCACGACCAGATCCCGGCCACGACGGAGCGTGGCCCTCCAAGCCCAAACCGATCGGTCTCCGGCGGCCCCAAGTTGCTGGATCCCGGACAAGCGCATTCATTTTTACAGTGATCAAATCGCGCCAGCGATTTGATCACTCTTCTTCCAGGCTCAGCTGCAGGGGAAATCCGCTGTCGCGGGCAGCACCCACGGCGGTCTTGACTTTGGTCTCGGCGACTTCCAGAGGATAGATGCCGCAAACCCCGACCCCGTAGTGATGGACGTAGAACATCAAGGTGGTGGCCTCTTCCATGGACTTGTGAAAAACGGACATCAGAATGCCGACGACAAACTCTTTGGTGGTATAGTCGTCGTTGTGAAGAAGGACCTTGTACATCGGCGGTTCGCTGGTCTCTTCCTCGATGTCCGTCAACTGTACTTCTTCTATTTCCGGGCGCTCCCCACCCATGGTCCTGAACCCTTCCGTCGCTTCATTTGCATTTTTTCGTCTTGCTTTACCGAAAAGCAAACCCGCATAAATTGCGGCGTCGGCTATAAAATAATCTTTGCAGGAAAAGAATTCAAGGCGGTCGGCGTCCACAGCCCCGTCAACGTCCAAAAATGATGAAATCGTAAAAAGTCCCAGAAACCTTCGTCCGGCCTTATTCGGTTTTCATAAGTAATACAAAACGCTGGATTCCCGCTGCAGTTTATCCCGGACTCGATCCGGGGCGGGAATGACCGAAGAACGAATATTCACCGGCCGCCTTTCATTGACACCAGATTCGCCAGTGTTAGGATGAGCCGTGGAACCGATATAGTCGGGATTTTCCATCCGAAGTCTTTTGGAGCGCTTCGCGCAGCCCGAAACTTTTATAAAATTGCGCCGGCGATTTTATCTGAAAGGAATCGAACATGGCCGAGCAGACGATTCTGGTAACCGGTTCGACCGACGGCATCGGCAGGCAGACCGCCCTGGATCTGGCAAATCGCGGTAAAGCGATCTGGCTGCACGGCCGAAACGAGGAGCGGTGCCGTTCGGCCCTGGCGGAGATCAGGCGCCGAAGCGGCAATGAAACGCTTCGCTGCTTTGTTGCGGATCTGGCCGACCTGTCCCAGGTTCAACGGCTGGCCGAAGAGGTCAAAACCGCCGGAATCCGTCTCGATGTTCTGATCAACAACGCCGGGGTCTTTCGCCACAAGCGGGAGTTGACGCCGGACGGTTTCGAGATGACCTTTGCCGTGAACCATCTGGCGCATTTTGTCCTGACCCTGGGCCTGATCGACCTGCTTCGGGCGTCTGCCCCGAGCCGGATCGTCACGGTCAGCTCCATGGTGCACGCCGACCACATCGATTTTGACAATCTCCACGGGGAAAAAGAATACAGCGGGTTCGGCGCCTATTCCCGGTCCAAGCTGTGCAATATCCTGTTTACCTACGCATTGGCCGAACGCCTGAAAAACACGGGCGTTACCGCCAACTGCCTCCATCCGGGCGTGATCAACACCAAGCTGCTTCGGGCCTCCTGGTCCGGGGGCGAGTCGGTTTCCGAAGGCGCCAAAACGCCGGTTTTCCTGGCGGCGGCGCCGGAGGCTGCCGCCTACAGCGGCCAATATTTCGTCAACCGCACCCTGTCCACATCTGCGCCGATCACCCTGGATCGTGGCGTCCGGGAGCGGCTGTGGGCCGTCAGTGAGGAGCTGACCGGGGTCCACTGGCCCCGGTAGCCCGGGCAGCGGGTATGGTTTACAACACTTCCCCCTCTGGATGAATGTAAAGCCAAGGTTTTTTATTCGCAGGGGCGTCGCCCCTGCGAATAAAAAAACTTTTAGGGCGGAGCCGTTTTATCGCCAGATCAGGACCTTCCGTTGAAAATCGATGTTGAAGTCGATGCCGGCCAGAAAATCCATTCCGAGAAGACCGTCGTATGCCGGCGGGGGTCCTTCCGGATCGACAATGCCGATCCGGTGCCGTTCTTTCCGATGGGGCCCCGCCTGGATATAATCGAGGGTGGCCAATTCGACCCTGATGACATTGCCGCCGGCGGTGCGGCCGACGGTGCGGTCCAGCCCCCTCATGAAAAGCCGCTCTGCCGCATCCCGGTAGAGGGTTGTCACCGACGCCCCGGTGTCGAGTACCAGAAGGGCTGTCGTCTCGACAACACCGTAGCCGAGTGTGACCGGAACCAGCACACGATTGCGCCGGATGGAAACGGGGGTGAACGCTTCGGCGATCTCTCCGCCCTGCCTGGCGTCCGAATCCATGGGGTCAGGGTTCGGATCCGACCGCCGTTCCGGATCCTGTGGGACATCGCTGTACCGCTTTGCCTCCGGACGGAATTCGGGGGGCACTTTACCCAGATCGTCCACGAACACCGTGTGCCCGTCCGGATCGACATAGCGGTAAAATTCCGCATCGGCACAAACCGCCGCCAGCAGCGGCATCAGGCAAACAAGGAGCCACATCGCCGCGGCAGCCGGGCGGAAAGCGGCACGATCAACCTTCAGCGGCTCTCGAAAAAAAAGGGGGTGCTTCAATTTCGGCACAACCTCTCCCCGGGGATCGAGATCGACCCGACCCGTCGGATTCGATCTTTCGTCAACGTTCCGGCGGCGCCTTTCCGTGGCCCCGATGGCTCCCGCCGTTCCTTTCTTGTATCATTGAGCAGGGTGGGGCGTCAGTCAACGGGGAAATGATCTCCTACCCCCGAAACAGGGTCGGCGGACCCGTCGCCGCTTTCGACTCGCATCGACAAAAAGGAGTGCCATGAAAAAATACGACCTGATCGTCATCGGAACCGGATCAGCCATGAACATCGTCCAGGCGGTGCTGCAGTCCGAGCCCGAAGCCCGCATCGCCG
>CAYPFH010000185.1:0-1321 GCA_964409825.1 uncultured Desulfobacterales bacterium
GGTGGCGGTGCAGGGATTTGAACCCCGGACGCTGCGGATATGAGCCGCATGCTCTGACCAACTGAGCTACATCGCCACTTAAATCCGAGCGACCGGCAGCCCGCTCGAAGAAAGATGCAAGCCGGATTTATTAGCAATTGTTTGCCGTCTCGTCAAGCGATTACTGGGCGGAAAACGATGTCCCCGGCTCCACGACAAATTCTTCCAGGTTTCCAGGAAGGTCGTTGAAAACGATCATGAAGGGCAGTGTCTGGTTCGGTGCTACGTTCATATTCGACTTTTTCTCTCCGGCCCGGTTGCCAAGCGCCTTGGAGATCTCTTCCATGTCCATATTGGAAAGCTGCACGCCCGTCAGGACGTTGCCGGCAAATACGTTCTTGGTTTGCGCCACCTTTCCGCCGGCAAACAGCCTGCCCGAAACGGAGATGAAATTGCGCGCGTCTGCGTGGTTGTTGCGAACCTGCCCCGTGATGACGAACAATTTGCCGGCCTTGTCGTTTTCCACGAACTTGCTGCGCACCGTTGCCTGTATCACATCGATTCTATCGACGTCTTCCGGTTCCGAGCTGATCAGATCGCTTATATAGGGAATCCGGATTCCCATGGTGTCGACTGCATAATAGCCTCCACCGAGCAGAACCACCAGCAGGAATAGAACGACCACCGCTTTGGAGGTCTTTTTGGGGGCCTTGGAGATGGTCTTCTTGGCCGCCTTGGCCTCCATTTTGGCCTTTTTCTTGGCTTCCTTCTCCGCTTTTTTTCTGGCTTTTTTATCGAGGGGGGCAGCCTCCTCATCGAGCTCTTCGAGGGCAGCCTCCTCGCGCTCCAAGGTCTCCATGTCGATGGTTTCGGCAAAAGTCGCCGGCGCTTGCCCGGTGGAGGCGTCGATCTCTTCCAATTCCTCGACATCCTCGATTCCCTCGATTTCCTCGTCGCCGAAATCGATATCCAGATCTTCAGTATGAAGGTCGAGCTCCATCTCCTCTGATTTTTCCTCCGATACAGCCTCGGGCTCTTCCTCCAGGTCCAAGTCCATGTCGAGGCCGAACTGCTGGGAAGGCATTTCGGCAGCGCCCTCTTCCTCCTCTTCATCCCCGAGCATCGTTTCGATATCGGACAGATCGATTTCTTCTTCGCCGACATCCAAATTCATATCGGCTCCGGCGGTTTCCTCCTCCGGTTCAAGCTCGAAGTCAAGCTCAAGGTCGCCCAAGTCCTCCTCCGATTCCGGTTCTTCGGAATCGAGAACGCTTTCAAGCTCGGAAACGTCGATCTCGTCTTCGGCAGCCTCTGCCGCAGGTTTTTCTTCTTCGCCGCCCAG
>CAYPFH010000185.1:1421-7671 GCA_964409825.1 uncultured Desulfobacterales bacterium
CATCTTCTACCGCCTCTGCCGGCGATTCTTCCTCGGCTTCGCCGCCCAGATCCAGATCCAGGTCTCCCAGATCCAGCTCGTCTTCGCCGCCGGCATCTTCTACCGCCTCTGCCGGCGATTCTTCCTCGGCTTCGCCGCCCAGATCCAGGTCCCCCGGATCGAGGTCCTCTTCTCCTGTTTCTTCTTCACCGACATCGAATCCGATATCCAAATCATCTTCTTTTTTTCCGCCTTCCGGCCCTGCGTCTTCCTCTTCAAAGCCGCTTGGGCCCGGTCCGGTTTCTTCAGAAAGCGAGGGCGCCGCTTCAGCCGAAGCGGAAATATCTTCGGTCGGTTCCGCGGTCGGCGCCTGAGCAGACGCCGGCGGAAATGCCGTGAAAATGTGCTGGCATTTTGAGCAACGGACTTTGGACCCGGCCGGCTTTAAAAGACTTTCATCCAAATTGAAGGCCGTTTTGCACTGCTCGCAGGTAATGATCATGTTACACCCTCGCTGATTACTTTTTCAGGTGGTATACCGCCGGCAAATGCCTGAAATCTTCTGCGTAGTCAAGCCCGTAGCCGACCAGAAATCCTTCCTGCACGACATGGCAGGCATAATCGACATGAACATCGATCTGGCGCCTTTCGCGTTTGTCGACCAGCGCACAAATCCTCACCGATGAAGGCCCTAGCCCCTCCAGATAGTCCAGAATCCGCCGCAGCGTTACTCCCGAATCGACGATGTCTTCCACAACCAGGACATCTTCTCCATCGATATCGATTTCCAGTGCTTTGGTCAAACTGACGGTGCCGGAAGAAGACGTTTCGTCTCCGTATGAAGCCGTCCGGATAAAATCGATTTTCACCGGAATCGTCAATTGCCGGATCAGGTCGGAGAGAAACACGAATGCACCCTTGAGCACCCCGACAAGAATCGGCTTTCGACCCCGGTAGTCCGCAGAAATTTGCTCAGCGATTCCGGCAATCGATCTTTCTATATCTTCTTTACTGAGAACGGAAATGAGTTCAGCCATCGTCACCAAACAGCGCGTGGAAGCGGTATCGAGCAAAATCCCCTCCGTGCATGGCCTCCATTTCGGGCCAAGCTACCCCGGATGAGATCACTTGTCAATAAAATTAATCTCTTACAGGCCTGTTTCAGCCAGTTGCGCGATCAATTCTTTCTGCTGCTCTGTGAGTTTTTTCGGCATGCTGACAAGAACACGGACGTAGAGATCTCCCCTGCCGCTGCCTTTCATGTGCGGAATTCCGCGGCGGGGAATGCGCATTTTGGTTTGGTGACGTGTACCCGGCGGGATTTTCATGCTCAGGGATTTTCCCTCAAACAGTGGTACTTCGATCGTTGTGCCAAGAAGGGCTTCGGTAAATTTGATCTCCCGGTTGACGATCAAGTCCTTTCCGTCGATGCTGTAAACGGGGTCATCGAGCACCTTGGCCTGAATGAACAGGTCTCCGGCAGGTCCGCCGTAAGGGCTTTGCTCTCCTTTTCCGGACAGGCGAAGCTTTTTCCCCGAGGTCATTCCCCTGGGAATCTTGACCGTCAGACTTTCGGTTCTTCCGCCGTGCTGAAAATTGACGGCCTTTTCCGCCCCCAGCACCACCTCTCGGACGGTCAGGGGCATCTCGTACACCAGGTCCGATCCCTTGATCTGCTGGGCCTGCTGCCCCCCTCCGCCAAAGGAAGCCCCGCCAAAAGGCGAACCACCGAAGGAAAACCGGTTTCCTCCCCGCCTGCCCCCACCAAATACGCTGCCGCCGATGCCAAACTCCCTTAGGATGTCGGAAAAGTCGAATCCCTTGAAAATGTCTTCCTGGCTGTAGCGCTGGCGGAATCCCGAACTTCCGAATTGATCATATTCCTTGCGCTTTTCAGGATCACTGAGCACCGCGTAGGCTTCGCTGATCTGCTTGAACTTTTCTTCCGACCCTTTGTCACCCTTGGCATGGTCGGGATGATATTTCATCGCCAGCTTCCGGTACGCTTTTTTGATTTCGCTTTCGGAAGCGTTTTTGTCGACGCCCAAAATCTTATAGTAATCTTTATCGGCCATACGCCCCTTGCTCTCCCTCCTTTTCGCCTTGACCCCGATTAGAATCGGCGGCTATGGCGCATGCAATCGAGGCAGCAACTTCATTCAATATTCTACAATTTCACGATGTTAACTATAATAACCCCGCCCTTGCCTGTCAAGCGGCTCCGCCAAGAATAAAGACATCAATCGGCAAGTCTGCTCTTTGCGGTGTCTTGCCGGGCTTTTAGCGCAACCATCAGCACTGAAATAGCCGCCGGAGTGATCCCCGCGATCCGCGATGCCTGCCCCAGGGAGGCGGGTCTCACGTCGGACAGCTTTTCCTTGAGCTCGTTGGAAAGCCCATGCACGCTTCGGTAGTCGAACTGTTCCGGGATGGCCTGCTTTTCCAGCCCCTTGAATTTTTCAATTTCGCGGAGCTGCTTTTGAATGTACCCCTCATACTTGATCTCGACCTCGACCTGCCGGGACGCCTCTTCAGATACGGGCGCGGGCGGTGGGCCGCCCAAGACCCTTACTGCTTCGTAGTCCAGCTCCTTTCTTTTGAGAAGCTGTTCGAGACCGACACCGGTTCCGATGGGAGGGCTGTCGTGCTCGGCCAGGTAGCGGTTGATTTCCGCCGACGGCTTGATCACCTTCTTTTTGATTCGGGCAATCTCCTCTGCGATTTCCCGTTTTCGTTCGCGGATGCGGGCGCAGCTTTCCGGATCGATCAACCCCAGTTCATGACCGATCTCCATCAGGCGAAGATCGGCATTGTCCTCCCGCAACATCAGGCGGTATTCGGCGCGGGAGGTAAACATCCGGTAAGGCTCCCGGGTTCCTAAGGTGACCAGATCGTCGACCATGACCCCCATGTATGCCTGGGAGCGGTCCAGCACGAAAGCGGCCCGGCCCTGCACGCGGCAGGCGGCGTTGATGCCGGCCCACAGCCCCTGGGCGGCGGCTTCTTCGTACCCGGAGGTGCCGTTGATCTGCCCTGCCAGATACAGCCCCTCTACCGCTTTTGTCTCCAGCGTCGGCCTTAGCTGCAGCGGATCGACGTAATCGTACTCGATGGCATAGGCCGGCCTCATGATTTCCGCCTGTTCGAGCCCCCGTACGGATCTGACCAGCGCGATCTGAACTTCCAAGGGCAGGCTGTTGCCAAGCCCGCTGGCATAGATTTCCTCGGTGTCCAAGCCTTCGGGTTCGAGAATGACCTGATGGCTTTCCCGATGACCGAACTTGACGATCTTGTCTTCCAGCGACGGGCAGTATCGCGCGGAGATGCCGTGGATCCTTCCGCCGTATAACGCAGATCGCGAAAGGTTTTCCGAAACGATCCGATGGGCGTCGACATTGGTTTTTCCGATGTAGCTCGGCAGCTGGGGGATGGTGACCGCTTCTGAAAAAACGGAAAACGGCCGCGGGTTGGGGTCAGCATCCTGACGGGTAAACATCGAAAAATCGATGCTGTCTCTTTTCAGCCGCGGCGGGGTTCCGGTCTTCATCCGTCCCAGGGAAAAGCCGAGTTCCTGCAAGTGGGCAGGCAGCCCATAGGAGGCAAACTCGCCCGCCCTTCCGGCACGGATCGAAGAAAACCCGATATGAACCAACCCGGAAAGAAAGGTGCCGGTGGCCAGGACCACGCATCTTGCCTGATAGCCGAACCCGGTGTGATCCTGCACGCCGACGACCCGGCCTCCTTCGACCACCAGCCGCTCCACCAGGGCCTGCTTCAGGTCAAGGTTCGGCGTCCTCTCCACCGCCGCTTTCATGGCCACATGGTATCGGACTTTGTCGTTCTGGGTCCGGGAAGAATGCACGGCCGGGCCCTTTTTCGTGTTCAACGTCCGGTACTGGATGGCGGACTGGTCGGTAATTTTGGCCATCTCGCCGCCCAGGGCGTCGATCTCCCGGACGAGCTGCCCCTTGGCCATCCCGCCGATGGACGGGCTGCACGGCATGGCGGCAAGCTTGTCCAAATCGATGGCCAGCAATAGCGTGGAACAGCCCATCCGGCCGGAAGCCAGGGCCGCTTCGCATCCGGCGTGCCCGGCCCCTACCACGATGACATCGTATGTTTGAGTTGCTGTGCTCATGGAAAGTCGAGTGATTTGTATAGTACAACCATTTTCGTACTTGTTTCGCGGGATGAAACGTTTATAAAATCGCGCAAGCGATTTTGTTTATCCGGTTATCTATGAAGCTCAAGGATGCTCAAGCTGGAGGATTCCGGATATGCGCATTTATTTATAGTGACAGGCTGCGGCAAGGTCAAGCTGGAGACGATTTTGGAAAACCGCTATACGGAACTGAGCGGCTACCTGAGAGCCGCTTTCGGATGCAGGGTCCAGAAAATCACCGTCGATGCCGGAATGTCCTGCCCCAACCGGGACGGAACGCTTTCCCACCAGGGCTGCATTTTCTGCAACGCCCGGGGCTCCGGAACCGGCGCCCATGAATTGGGCCTTTCCATCACCGAACAGCTCGAACGGGGAAAAGAGGCGCTTTTCCGGCGCTACAAGGCCAAAAAGTTCATCGCCTACTTTCAGTCTTTTTCCAACACCTACGCGCCGCTGCCCCGCCTTCGCGCCTTATATGAGGAGGCCCTCGCTGTAAAAGACGTCGTCGGTCTTTCCATCGGCACCCGGCCGGACTGCGCCGACGAACCGGTCCTCGACCTGCTCGAAAGCTATGCCGCCGATCGGATGATCTGGATCGAATACGGTCTTCAGTCCGCCGCAGACGACACCCTGGACCGGATCAACCGCGGGCACACCGCCGCCTGTTTTTCCGCGGCGGTGTGCGCGGCCCGGGGCCGGGGCATCCTGGCCTGCGCCCATGTGATCCTTGGGCTGCCCGGTGAGGACCGGCACAAGATGATGAAAACCGCGGACTTCCTTGCAAGATCGGGCATCGACGGCGTCAAGATTCACCTGCTTTATGTCGTCCGGGGCACTGAACTGGAGCGCCTGCATCGGAAAGGCGACTACCGCTGCCTCGGACAAAGCGAGTATGTCTCTTTGGTGTGCGAGTTTCTCGAGCGGCTCCCCCGTGAGATGGTCGTCCAACGCCTCACCGGCGATCCCCACAGAGAAGAGCTCGTGGCCCCGGCGTGGGCTCTTGACAAGGCAGCGACGCTGGCAAAGATCCGGGCCCGGCTGGAGGAGCTGGATACCTGGCAGGGGAAGCGGTACTCTCGAAAAATAGATGAAAAGAGGGTATCAGCTCAAATTCGAAATTCGAAGCACGAAATCCGAAACAATTTCAAAAGTCCAAAATCCGAATGACCGAAACATGACCTCCCGATTCTTTTCCGAAGTTGGAAATTGGACACAAAAAATCGGTTTTTATTGTTTTGAAAATTCGAATTTCGAATTTGTTTCGGATTTCGAATTTCGTGCTTCGAATTTGTCGCGATGGGTTTGGTGAATATTCCGACCTTTTTCGCCCGCTCGATCCGCGATGGTTCACCCCACCAAATACGTTCCCGTTCCCACCGCGATCAACACCCCTTTGTCATTGTGGAGTTCCATCCGGGTGACGGCGACTTTTTTCCCGGCCCGCATGATCGTGCCGGTCGCCTTGAAAGAGGCGCCTTTTCCGGGCCGCAGGTAATCGATGCGAAGATCGATGGTCCCCATCCGGGTAAGGGCCGCTGCAATCTCCTCCGCCGGCCTTCCGGCCATCCGCTTGACCACGCCGGTGGAGGCGGTCATCCCGCCCAGGGCGTCGAGCACGGCCGAGATCACCCCGCCGTGAAGCGATCCCAACACGTAGTTTCCCACCAGCTCGGGCTTCATCTCAAAACCGACCACCGCCTTTTCCATGGTCAGGGATTCGACCTTCATGCCAAGAACGCGATCGAAGGGAATCCGTTTTTCATAGATATCTTTTACGATGTCGAGCAGGTCTTGCAGATCATCGGTTTCCGATCGGCTCATGGGAAACGCTCTCTTTGCAAAAGGATTGATCCCGGTTGCAGGGAAAAGCTCCGGCGGCTCTACTATCAGCTATTTTGGGCCACGGATCCTATCTTTTATGGGGATTGTCATACAGGCTTTCTAGAGGCCCAGGGGGGCCAGTTCCTTGGGCAAGCCGTGACAGCCGGAACAGAACGGAATTCTGGCAATTCCCATAACGGCGCACCAGATAATTCGAGACTTATACCAGCCAGGCAGAAAAGGGCAAGCCCTCGCCGCCCAGGGCTCGGCCAAAGTCCGCGCAACGGA
>CAYPFH010000186.1:0-7654 GCA_964409825.1 uncultured Desulfobacterales bacterium
TGGGGCGGGAGGATTCGAACCTCCGAATGCAGGAACCAAAATCCTGTGTCTTACCACTTGACGACGCCCCATAAAATCGCTCCGCAATAAAATCGCTCCGCGATTTTAGAAGAAGCGGCTGCGCCGCTTATTTTCAAAAAAACAAACTCTTTCCGACGGAAATAGCCATTTCCCCGCCTTTTTGATCATACCGCGCGGGGAAATACAAATTCAATGGCATTCCGTCCTTTTTGCGGAGGCGAAATGCCATTTACACGATCATGTCGACCAAGTATGACCGCCACTTGCGGGAGTGCGTAAAATGCGCAAAAGCACGCCGTGCATCGGCGACGTCTGCAAACAGGCCGAAAACGCAGGACCCGCTGCCGGACATGAGAGCGCCTTGCGCGCCGCAGTCCATCAGGGCCCTTTTCACCGATGCGATGACCGGATACCGGGGTTCTACAACCGTTTCCAAGTCGTTGCAAAGATCGCCGGGCGCTTCGAATTTCCGCTCCCTAAAGCGAGAATTTTTATGTCTTTTGCGGCACTTTGTCAATGCCAAATTCAGGGCGCCGTAGACTGCTGAGGTTGAAATGGAGAAACCGGGAGCCACGATCAAAACGGGGCGCGCGGTGAGGCTGTCGAAGGGTTCGAGCCGGTCGCCGACGCCGGAGGCCAGGGCCGGCTTTCCGAGCAAGAAAAAGGGAACGTCGGCGCCGAGCTCAAGACCCATGCGGGCAAGTTTTTCCGGGCTAAATGGATGGTCCCAATGGCGGTTCAAGGCCAGCAGCACGGAAGCCGCATTGCTGCTTCCACCGCCGAGCCCTCCTCCGACCGGAATTCGTTTTTCCAGCTCGATGGCCATTGCCGACGGTGCCCGTCCTGTGCGCCGCAGGGCGTTTGAAAACGCATCGGCAGCGCGCCAGGCAAGGTTGCTTTCATCTTCCGGAACGCCCGGGGCGTCACAGCGCAGCGTGATCGATTCTCCGCCCATGTGGATCCGGACCGTATCGTACAGGCTCACCAGACACATCAAGCTGCGGATGTCGTGGTAGCCGTCGGCCCGCTTGGCAACGACCTCCAGGTAGAGATTGATCTTGGCGGGGGATAAAATTTCCATAAAGGCAGAAGACAGGAGAAAGGAGAACAGCACGCTTCTACTGTCTGCTGACTCCTGACTTCTGGATTTCTTATTTTGTCATCTTCACCACCAGGAAGCCCATGTTTCCCCGGCGGATGAACATCTGGATGGGCTGGCCGGATTCGACCGCCTTGACGGCGGCTTCAAAGTCTTTTACCGACCGGACATCTTTCCGATTGACCTCCTTGATGATGTCTCCGGGCTGCAGGCCGGCTTGTTCGGCCTTGCTTCCCGCGGTCACATCGACGACGATGATCCCGTCCTCCTCGCCCAGGTTGAACCGCCGGGAAATCTCCGGAGTGATCTCCGAAACCCGGATGCCCAGGGAGGCGTCCTCTTTTGGCCCCTGCCGTCCTCTGGAGGCGATGCGCTCATCTTCCCGTTTGGCGATGGTGACGTTGACGGTTTTTTCCTTGCCGTCTCGGATGAGGCGGATTTTTGCGGTGGTCCCCACCGGCAGGGCGGCGATTTTGCCGGTAAGGTCCCGGGCATCCCGTATTTTTTCCCCGTTGACCGCCACGATGATGTCCTTGGTCTTGATGCCGGCCTTGTCCGCCGGATCGCCGGGAAAAACCTGACTGACCAGAACCCCCTGGCCGTCTTCGAGGCCGTAGTACTCCCTCATTTCCTGGCTCAGCGGTTGGATGCCGACCCCGAGCCACCCCCGGGTGACTTCTCCGGTCTCCTTGAGCTGGTCGATAATACCCTTTGCCAGGTTGATCGGAATGGCAAATCCGATTCCCTGCCCGCTGGCGATGATGGCGGTGTTGATCCCCACGACCTCCCCTCTCATGTTCAGCAGCGGGCCGCCGCTGTTGCCCGGATTGATGGAGGCGTCGGTCTGGATGAAATCGTCGTATGGTCCGGAGCCGATCACGCGCCCCTTGGCGCTGACGATTCCGGCGGTGACCGTCTGCTCCAGACCGAAGGGGCTTCCGATGGCCACCACCCACTGGCCGACCCTCAAGGCATCCGAATCGCCCAGCGGCATTACAGGAAAATCTTTTCCGGGCTTGATCTTGATCAGGGCAAGATCCGTGTTCGGGTCCCGGCCGACGATCTCGGCCTCGTATTCTTTTTCGTCTTTGAGAATCACCCGGATTTCGTCGGCGCCCTCGATGACATGGTTGTTCGTGACGATGAAGCCCTCCGGATCGATGATGAATCCGGATCCGAGGCTCCGCTGCTTGAAGTCGCGATGCGGCTCCTCGCCTCCAAAAAACTTTTCGAAAAACTCCCGAAATTGGTCCTGGTCTCCGAAGGGACCGCGCTGAAAGTGCCGGAACACGCGGCCGCCCCCCTGCACTGTCTTTACGGTCCGGATATTGACAACGGCCGGACCGATCATGTCCGCCAATTCCGTGAACGATTCCGGCACCATGGGCACCGGATCGGGCCTGGAGGCCCCCGAATCGGCGACTCCCGCCCCCGCAAGCAGCATCAAGGCAGCGGCAAAAAACGCCAAAGGGAAAATGGTTTTCCTGAGTTTACAGTGAGAAATCAAATCGTACTTGGCCGTCATATCGTTGCTCCCTTTTTGGGTCCAAATGGTTCGATGCCTGGGTGGGGACGGCGGAGCCGGTCGAACGGGCCGAAAAGTAACCATCAATCGTCGGTTGACAACCGCGTAGACACCGAAGCCATCCTTGTCCGGGCAGGGTTATTTCTTTTCCCTCACATACATCAGCCGCAAATCGTGGAGCATGCTCTTGAGCAGGTTTTCCTCGTCCTTGGTCAAGTTGCCCCGGGTCTTTTCTTCCAGCATTCCCAGCAGGTCGATGGTCTGCTTGGCAAGGGGAAGGTTTTTGACCTTCTCGCCGGAGCCGGGCTCCTCGAGTACGCCCAGATGAACCAAGGCGGACGAATTGAGGGAAAACACAAACGTCGAAAAATCGATCTTGGGAAACGTCGAACCGGCGTCTGCGGCCTCCGCTTCGGAACCTCCGCCGGCCTCTGCTCCATTTTCGGCGGCGCCGGCTTCCGGCCGAGGCGACTCAGGTTCGGACGCGGCCCTGGCCTCTTCTTCGCCGGACGCGGCCTTGGTCTTTTCCTCGTCGGATGTCTCGGAAAAAAATCTGCGATCCCTTACGGTAAACCCCTTTTCTTCCTCTGCCATTGTCACCTCCAAAAATCGCGGGGAAAACACCGCCCCGTGATTTTTAAAAAGTATAAGAAGTCCAAACTTTCTTTGGATCTGCCTCCGGGCACCGCAGACGCACATTGTTTCAACCTGTTTATTTAATCATTTCTGCCCGAAATGCAATCCGGTCGATCCTTTTCCATGGGTAAAAACTTAGAATTCCAGCGGGGTAACTGTCTTGACCATCGGCAGCCCGCAGAGCTCCTCGATGACCTTTTCCGGAATCGAAGTGTCGGTTTTCATGAAGATGATGTTGTTTTCCCCGTCTTCGTCCTGCCCCACCGACATCCGGGCGATGTTGATGCCGTGCTTTCCCAAGGTGGTGCCGATGCTGCCGATGGCCCCGGGCTTGTCGGAGTTGTAGATCAGCGCCAGATGCCCCTCGGGAATCAGCTCCAAACCAAAATTATTGATTTTGACGATTCGCGGATCGCTCTTTCCGTATATGGTTCCCGACACCACGGCGGTTTCATCGGAAAAAACCGTTGCCGCAATCAGATTGACGAAATGATCGGCCTCCGGGCTGGTCGATTCGGTGACCGTGATTCCCCGCTCTTTGGCCAAAACCCCGGCGTTGATCCAGTTGACGTCGTCTTTGACCACATGCTCCAGAAGCCCTTTGAGCAGCGCGGTGGATACCGGGGAAAGATCGAGATCGCCGAAATCGCCGGCATACTCGACCCTGACCTCCTTGACCGGCCCCTTGGCCAGCTGCGCCTGCAGGCTTCCCATCTTTTCGGCCAGACGCAGAAACGGTCCGAGCCGGTTGAGCAGCTCGCCGGTCACCGACGGAACGTTGACGGCATTGATGATGGTCCCGTTTTTCAGATACTGGATGATCTGGTCGGCCACCTGGACGGCCACGTTAGTCTGGGCCTCGGCGGTGGACGCCCCCAGATGGGGGGTGCAAATCAACCGGTCCAGCTCGAAGAGGCGGCATTCCCCCGGCGGCTCGGTTTCGAAGACGTCCAGTGCGGCGCCGGCCACCTTCCCCTCCTCGATGGCCGCAAACAGGTCGTTTTCATTGACGATTCCGCCTCGGGCGCAGTTGATGATCATCACCCCGTCCTTCATCTGCGCAAAAGCCTCCTTGTTGAGCAGGTTCTGGGTGGTCTTCAGCTTCGGGACGTGAACCGAGATGTAGTCCGACCGCTGGAAAAGGGCTTCAAGGGTGACGCTTTCAAAGCCGGCCTTTTCGATCTTTTCCGGGGTGACGTTGGGGTCGTGCACGATCACCTGCATCTTGAGCCCCCGGGCCCGGTCGGCGACGATGGACCCGATCTTGCCGAAGCCGATGACACCCAGGATCTTGTTGTAAATCTCTCGGCCCTGGAGCATTTTCTTGTCCCATCGGCCGGACTTCAGGCTGGATGTCCCCCGGGGAATATTGCGCGACAAAGAAAGCATCATGGCAATGGCGTGCTCGGCGGTGGTGATGACGTTGCCGCCGGGCGTGTTCATCACAATGACGCCGAGCTTGGTGGCGGCGGCGATATCCACATTATCAAGGCCGATGCCGGCCCGCCCCACCACCTTGAGCCGATGAGCGGCCTTAAGCAGGTCTTCGGTTACCTTGGTGGCGCTTCGGATCACCAGCGCGTCGTAGCCGCCGATGATTTTCCTGAGTTCTTCGGCAGGAAGGCCGGTTTTGACGTCCACCTCGATTCCTTCTTCGTCTTGAAACATGGAAATTCCCACATCTGCCAAGTTGTCGCTGACCAGTACCTTCATATTGCTCCCCTTCTGTCTCCAGCAAAGATTCGACTCGTTTTAGAAATCCGAGGCCCCGGCAACGGCTCCCCGAAGGTTGAACAAACAGCACCCCACCACGCTTGCCCGGCTCTGATTGAACTCTTCTTTAGAAGATTTCAGGGGCGACTTCAAGTCTATTTTTCTGCCCGGGAACCATGAAATACGAACGTTAACGTACAGTTATGGGGAATCGCCGATTTCCACTCCGGGTTGCACACCTCCCGCATTGGATAGATGGGCCGGAAACTCATGTGCTGGGCCCCCGGCCAATCCCCATGAGCTAAAAACCGCGAAACGATCGATCAAAAACCGTATCAGCGGGTAAAGGCAAATTTTCCCGGTTTCCCGGAAAATGGACTACCCTTCCGGGCCAAATGCTGCTATGGAAAGGCGAATTATCCTGGGAGGAGTCCATGGCGCACTGTGTGCTGTTGAACGCGGATTTTTCCTTTCTCAACGTTGTCGACTGGAAACGGGCCATGTGCATGGTGGCCAAGGGAAAAGTCCAGGTGCTCCGGTATTCGGATCGATTCGTTCGATGCGCCGAGGGCACGATTTTCAAAATTCCCGCCGTGTTGAAGCTGATCAAGCTCATCCGGGTCCTTTACCGGAACCGGGTCCCTTTCAGCAAGCGCAACGTCCTGGTGCGCGACGGATTCCGTTGCGCCTACTGCGGCCACGAGACCGGAAGGCTGACCATCGACCATATCATTCCCAAATCCCGCGGAGGGAGGACCAGTTTTGAAAACTGCGTCAGCGCCTGCCGACGGTGCAACGCAAAAAAGGGAAACCGCACCCCAAACGAAGCCCGGATGTACCTGAGATCCCGGCCCTATCAGCCGACCATCTCCGAATTCCTAAGACTCAAAGCCGCCAAGCTCGGGATTAACCATATCCTGCGCGAGCTGGGGTTGTTTTAAGTCGATATCAAAATCAGTTTGCCGGTTGCCATGACCGTCCCCCTTCCCATCGAAGTCTTCTGCTACGCTGGCCATCGGGGTGAAGAGACGCCGCGCCGGATCAAGATGGGAGAGCGGATGGCCCATGTCGTGCGGATCGTCGACCGCTGGCTGGCCCCGGACCACCGCTATTTCAAGCTGGATGCAGAAGACGGCGGCCGTTACATCATCTGTTGATCCCGGCGGGAGTCACCGCGGCGGTTTCATGGCCAAACGGGCCAGCCTTCGGTCGGCGTGGTTGCGGATGACCGGATAAATCTTCTTGGCAACCCCTTCAACCCGGTTGCGACTGGCGTTGGGCTCCGGCAGTTCGGGAAAGTCGTGCAGGTGCACCTCTTCGATCGGAATCGGTCGGTAAACGAACTTCCTGTCCAGCCCGCTGTATTGACCGGCCGTGGCGCCGGCCACCTTCGATTGTTTTTCCCTCCGGGTGTCGAATCCTTTCGCATACTGGAGCACGGCCGACGGTGAGGTCTCTTCGTTGATCTGTCGAATCTTGCCGTTGACAATCTCCCACATCGTCTTGACGAGCCGAAGGTCGACGCAGGCATGTTCGGCCTTCTGGGCATCGGCCAGGGGTTCGGCGCTGGAGCACCGATATTCCCGGCAGGCCTTCCAGAGCCGCTCATATTGGCGAACCACCGTTTTGACAAACCGCCCCCGGCCGGTGAGGAAAAACCCTGGCGAAAGATAAGGCAGGGGGTCGGGCGGATCGCATCGGGGAAGCTCTCCCGGATCGGCGACGCCGACGGCTTCGTAGAACTCCAGACTCCGGTTCTCTTCAACCAGCAGATAGTTTAGGGTGCCGGCCCTCCGGATCACCACAGCGGCCTTCTGTTCCAACACTTCGGCATACTCTTTCAGGATATCGATCATGTCGTCGAGCTTCCTGCGGGCTCCGAAAAACGTTTGGGCCACGTCGGTCAGCACCTCTTCGGCCAGCGGACTGTGGTATTCAGTCATGGGAACTCCTTGGAAAATTACGGTCCTGCCCGGCGCGCGTGTCAGAGGCTTCACGCGGCAGACCGGTTGATTCTACCCTAGAATGCTTGTCGAAAAAAGTCCGGAAATGCCCGATGGCAGATGTCCGAGGTCGGAGGCCTAAAAATACCAGATGTCAGAGGTCAGAGGTCGGATGGCCGAGGTCAGGGGTCAGAGGTCAGGGGTCAGAGGTCAGAGGTCAGAGAAAAAGGTCTGAGCGGAACTGAGTAACTACTCGATACCACAGGTCGGATGTTTGATATCCAATGTCAGAAACAAGAAAAGATTGAACCATGAGAGCATGAAGAACATGAAGAGCATGAAGCAAAAGCAATTAGGTTCTTGAACTTGGTTTTTGCACCTTCAGGGGCTTCGCGGTAGGTTGAGGGTTCACCGGAGGCGATAAAGCGCTTGAAGGGAAGGCCTCTCTGGCCAGTCCTATATAAATTTCTTTCTTCATGCTCTTCATGTCATGGTGAAATTGTTTTTTGCGGTTCTCTATAAAGCTCAAGCAACCTCAAGCCGGAGCCGGTGGAGGGACGCGCGCAGTCTAGTCCGTGTTGCCAGCAATGACCCAATACCGGCCACGACGGAGCGTGGCCCTCCAACCTCCAAAACCCAAGGCGGGGGCAGGTCGGTTTTTGCCGCCGGCTTCGACCGAAGTTTCACATAAGCCCCGCCGCTGACCCCGGGGCGGTC
>CAYPFH010000187.1:0-7636 GCA_964409825.1 uncultured Desulfobacterales bacterium
GCATTGGCGTTGGTAGCCGGTATCGCCGGCTTTGTTATTCCGTCGCAGGGCCAAGCCCAGCGGGGCTACGGCATGCACCACGGCATGTGGGGAGGCGGCCAGGGCTATGGTCCGGACCAAGGCTGGAGCTACTGCCCCTATTGCGGAGGACGCTTTGATGATCGTCGCGGCTACGGCATGGGCCCCGGCTACGATCCGCATCCCGATTACCGTGGCAGAGGCCAATACCGCATGGGTCCCGGAATGATGGGTCCCGGCTACGGCAGACATGGCATGGGTCCTGGAATGGGCCCCGGCTACCGCTATCCTGACGACGAGCGGTTTCTTGAATACCGGGAACCGCTGAAAAAGGAAAACGCCGAGGAACAGGTAAAAACCATGCTGGAGCGGAGCAGAAATCCCAACCTGAAGGTGGGCGACATCCAGGAAAAAGAAGGGTCCTTTGAGATCGACATCCTGACCAAAGGCGGGGACTTGGTCGACAAGATGCAGGTCGACAAGCAAACCGGCTTGATGCGCTCGGTCTATTGAAGCGGCAGACCCTCATAAAATAACGACCACGGCGGTGATGTTGTCTTTTCCGCCGTTTTCGTTTGCACCGTCGATCAGGGCAGCGCGCATCTCAGAAATCGTCTGGTAGCGGTCGCCTGGTTTTTCGGCGGTGGCCTTGCGAACGATGTCGTCGATCCGCTTGGAGATGATCTTGATGGTGACATCCCGCTTCAAGTTGAGCTGATGGGCGCGGTAAACCTCTCCCATGCCTCCCTTGCCGATCCGCTCCATCAGGATCCATTTTCCGTCGATGACGCTGCCGGTGGAAAACAGCGGATTGTTTGGCGTTTCAACCATGAAAGACTCTCTTTCTTCTGCCCGCATTTCTTTCAGCGTCTCAGCCGCAGCAGGACCGGGTGGGCGCTGCCGACGCCAGCTGCACGACGGCCTGGGTCCGGCCGTCTCCGCGCTCGGCGATCCTGATGATCCGTGGTACCAGGCGGTCTTTTGCATACGCCGACCGGGAAACGTAAAATACGGCCAGCAAGCCGGCGGCAAGCCCGGCCAGTCCGAAGAGCACAGCGCCGTTTGACTCGTCGAGGCCCCACCCTCCGGCAACCGCCAGACCGGCAATGGCGCCGGCCATCAGGCCGAGGACCGGCAGCAGATAAAACAGCGCAGCGCCCCCCCAAAGCGCGCCTTTGGTGTGCTCGACCACCACGATATCGCCGGCATCGGCCTGAAGTTCGTTTCGAACCACCGCAATCACCTTGTCGCCCCCCGACAAACATGACTTGCAGCTTCGGGTGTCTGCGCATCCGCCGCAGGCGCTTTTCTTGTCCGTCATCACCTCTGCGGTGTGATTGTCAAAGACGCTGACCACCATTCCGATTCTTTCCGTCATTTTTGCACCGCCTTTCCTGAGGTACTCATGTGAAACTTCGGTCGAAGCCGGCGGTTTTTGTAGGGCACGACCTCTGTGGTGTGCCTTTCGGAACGGCACGGAGGCCGTTCCCTACATCGGCAGAGGCTTCGGGGGAAGTTTCCCCCTTGATCAAACTGGCCGCTTAAGACCAAAAGATTCGGATAAATCTCCCGCCGGAGAATCTTGAATCTAGAATTCGGAATTTTGAATCCCGCCGGTCAGCGGCCGGGCTGGACTCACCGTAATTTCCGATCGAGGCCGTTCGGCTTTTCATCAGAGGCACAAATTGTGCCACATTGTGGCAGTTCTATAAACTTACCTTAATCACGTATATTTTTCATTCCAGGGGCAGGAACCGATAGCCCGTGATGGGTAGAAAATACTCGATCGCCGCCGAGGGTGAAACACGGACGTTCCTTGCAGCCCTTCGATCCTGCGTTATGGTGTGTCTATAAAAAGTGACGATATTTTGTTTTGGTTCAACGGCCTCGGCTTGCAGCCGGACTGGTGGATGCAGCGATGAAGAGGCCAATTGACGATGGGAGGCGTCAATGAGCCCAGTAAGAATATTTGCATTGATTTGCATCGTGGCGGTTTTCTGTGCAGCCGCCCTTGCGCTTTTTTTTGTAGGACCCGCCTTGGCCCACGGCCCGGGCGGCCATGGAGAGTCGTCTTTCACCGCCCTGAAGGCCCTGGACAAGGGGGTGGCGCTTTACGACAAGCTGGTGGCCTCCGGAAAAATCGAAGAGTCCTGGGAAACCGGCCTGAAGCGGGTGGAAATCGAAAAGCAGGGAGACGAAACCGTGGTCTCTTTTTCCCGGATGGAAGGCGAACCGGAAAGCCTGTATATTTTCTTCGACAAAAACGGGGAATACTCCGGATCGAATTTTACCGGGGAGTGAGCCCCGTAGTGAAAGCCATCCGGTAAACAGCCGACCGCCCTGTAGAGAGGAAATCCGCCCCATGGCTCCTGAAAGAAACCGGCGCACGGATTCGTATAGACCGGTGCTGGGCCGCTGGCCCGCCCCGGCAAAGGCACTGGCAACGGCGATCGTGATCATGCTCGGCATCGGCATGATGGGCGCATTGGGCCAGATTATCGTTCACGACATCATCCCGACCTTCTTCAAGAAGGAGACCGCCGGGGACAGCCATGCCATGGAGATGCCAGAGGCGTCTGCCGCCCCCGATCGGGGAGACCTGTTTGCCTCCGCACGGGAACAGGCGCCCGAACAGGCCTTCTACGAAACCGAAGAGTTCATCTTCGCCCTCAAATTCACCCACATCCACATATTCGGGATGAGCGGCATCTTCATCGTGATGGGGGCTCTGGCGTTTTTTCTGGACCGCTCCGCCGCCTTGCGCACCTGGCTCATCGTTCTCCCCTTTGCCGGCATCCTCGTCGACCTGGCGTCAGTGTGGCTGAAAATTTTCGTCCACCCGGCCTTTTTCTGGCTTCATGTCCCCGGCGGAATGCTCTTTGCCGTCGTATTTGCCTTCGAGTCCATCCTGATCCTGGTGGAGATGTGGACAGGCAAGTCCCCAGGCCCCTCTTCTGCAACCGGGTAAATTGAACACGATACCTGCGGCAGAGCCTCCCAAGGCCGGGTAGTTTTTACACAGTTTTCTTCTCTCCCGCCTCCATTTCCGTCTTTCACACCTGTGCAAGAATTACCAAGAATCTTTTTTTACCAATAAATTCTGGACTATCTATTCTTTTACGCCCATAGGTACCACAACGTGGCATGATCTGTGCGAACATGAATGGCGAACATCGAATTCGGCCCCTGCAAAGGGGTCGGAAACCATCACCAACCACTTATCAAAGGAGGAACACCAATGACTGGAATCGTAAAAAAGCTTTCCATCTTCGCATTCATCATCGCAGTCGGCACGGCCGGCCTCGCCTTTGCCCACGGAGGATTCGGCGGTTATAGATCCGGCGGCCACATGATGGAACCGGGATATGGCCCCCATATGGGAGGAGGCCACGGTATGGGAGGCTATGATCACCACATGGGATGGGGATGGGACCGTGAAGGCGCCGGTCTGACCCGGGAACAGGCCGACCGGCTCGAATCCGCTCGCGAATCCTTCTACCAGGAAACCCGCGATCTGCGAAATCAAATCTACGATCGCTCCACACAGATTCGCCGGGAGTTTTCCAAGGAAACCCCGGACCGCAACCGGATCCAGGGTCTCCAAAAAGAAATCTCCAAGCTGGAAAGCGAACTGGACCAAAAGCAGCTCGATTATCAACTGGAAGTGAGAGACATCGTCCCTGAATTCGAGGGCGGTTTTGCCGGCAGAGGCAGCTACGGCCCGGGCGCCGGGTATTGCTGGCGCTAATTCCCCGGTCCGACAACGGGGCGTCCCGATCCGGGGCGCCCCATACGAGCCCCGCCCCTGGCGCGGCGTTCCAGGTTCAGGGTTCAAGGTTCAAGGCGGGGGCAAGTCGGTTATTGCCGCCGGCCTCGGTCGAAGTTTCACAAAAACCACTGCCCTGCGGCGTAAAAAGGAGATAGACCATGAATTCTACCAAGCGCACCGGAACCATCATTCTCGTCGTAGCCGTCCTGTTTCTGGCCGGTATGTTCCTGTACCGGGAATTTGTCCCCGGCGGCGGCTACGGCTACGGCGGCCACATGATGGGCGGCATGGGCGGATGGGGTATGGGAGGCATGATGCTGGTCTTCTGGGGCCTGGTCCTGTTCGGTTTGATCCTGATGATCAACTGGATTCTTGCCGCCACCCGGAACGAAAAAGACGGAGGAAGCGCATGCGACGCTCTGGACATTCTCAAGACCCGTTACGCCAGGGGGGAGATCGACCGCGGCCAGTACGAGCAGATGCGCAGGGAGCTGTCCTCGTGATCCCAGCAGCACGGCCGGCGGCGACAACGACTGTTTCCATACAGGATTTGCCTCATTCGGGGTTCCTGGTGCCTGTATATCCGGCCTGGCGCGTCGAACCGTATTGGCGCATCGTCGCTCTTGTATTATAGTTTTACGTGGGTTCGATTTCACAAATGGATACCGCGGTGCTCAATAGCATAATTGCGGTGACGTATTGTAGGTCAACGAATATACGAAACGCGGAGGGCGCAGAGAAACCCTTAAAATCTTCTCCGCTTATGCTCTCTGCGTTCTCAGCGACTCAGCGGCGAGACAACCGTCATAATAATTCCACCAGCATTTACTTACACGCCGGACACCAGCGCCGGCAAAAGGAGGGCGAACGCAGTGTTGAAAAGAGCGATTCACCGTGGCATCTCGTTTCTGGCCGCCCGCATTCCCGCACTGGCCGACAAGCTCGTCGATTCCTTTCGCCCGATGGAATCCGACGGCGTTCCCTGGACAGAGGTCGCCAAGCCGATCGAGAATAGCAAATTCGCCATTGTCACCACCGCCGGCGTACACCATAGAGAACAGCCGCCCTTTGATATGGAAGACGGCAACGGCGACCCTTCGCTTCGGATCCTCGATGCGGAAACAATCGAAGCCGACTACACGATCACCCACGACTATTACGACCACAAAGACGCCGAAAAGGACCTGAACGTGGTTTTTCCAATCGCCCGGCTCAAAGAAATGGCTGACGCCGGATGCATCGGAGCGATAGCAGACCGCCACATTTCCTTCATGGGGCACATCGACGGGCCCTACGTGCAAAAGCTGATTCATGAAACGGCCCCGAAGGCGGCGAAGCTGCTCAAAGAAGACAAGGTGGAGGCCGTCTTGCTGACACCCGCCTGAGGGATCTGCAATCAATCCGTGGGATTGATCCAAAGGGCCATCGAGCAGGCCGGCATCCCCACCGTCAGCGTATCGATCGTCCGCGAGTACACAGAAAAGGTCAAGCCTCCCCGGGCGGTCTATCTGCGCTGGCCCTTCGGCCATCCCTTCGGCGAACCCGGCAACGTCAACCAGCAGGCGGCCGTGCTGGGTAAAACACTGGAGGTATTGTCCACGAGTAAAACACCGGGGGAAATCGTCGATCTGGGGTGGCGCTGGAGACGGGAGACCTATCCTGAAGCGCCGTGGCTGTCGAACCCACCCCGCTGCAAAGAATCGGGCCCGACTCCTTAGAGAAAACAGACAGGCGGCTTTCGGAAATTCCGCCGATCAACCCCGAAGAGGCGGTCAACATCGACCGGCCCCGGCGGTTTTTCCTCACCATGCGACACATGCAGTGGACGATCAACGGCCGGACCTTTCGGATGGAGGAGGTCGCAGACGACGAGGTCGTCCGGATCGGAACGAAGGAACTCTGGGAGTTTGACAACACCGGCGGGGGGATGGGTATGATGCGCAACTACTACATCCGCGCGTAGGTTCAGCGTTCACGGTAAGGGGTGAGAACCTTTATCCCCCTGAACCGGGACCGGAGCTCCCGGTCACAGAACAGTGCCAAAGAGCTGCCTCCAGATTGGCCGGGGCGGAAACGGAATCATTGCCATGAAAACAGGATCTCTTCACTAGCTGACCACCTTTACAAACCGTATAGACGGTGGCAACCTCGCAGGCGAAAGCCTTCCCGCCGCCGGCGATATGCAGCGGATCGCTGCCGAGCTCGGTTTTCCGGAAACTGCCATGCCTTTTTCCTGCGCGATTGCTAACAATGCCCAATGCAAGCAGTCCGAACGTCGCTTTCCCATACATAAAGCCATATAAAAATATTGATATATTAGCTATCCTGGTGTATCATTCCAAATGAAAAAGAAATCTGACTTCGAATGGGACTCGGCAAAGGACTTGATGAATCAGGATAAGCATGGCGTCTCATTTTACTTGGCCCAGCTTGCGTTCCTGGATCCGCATCGTGTCATACTGGAAGATCTGGATCACAGTGACTCTGAAAAGCGGTTCTACTGCCTCGGGAGGATCGCCGGGGGCATCATGACGGTGCGATTCACATACAGATCAAATAAAATCCGAATCATCGGCGCCGGATATTGGCGGAAAGGAAAGAAAATATATGAAAGAGAAAGTAAAATACACGGATGAGCCGATGGGAAAGGTGAAGGTGCTTTCTGATTTTCTCCCTTCCCCTGAGGAGCTAGCGCTGAAGGAGGAGACCGTGAAGGTGACGATCGCCTTAAGCAAAAGCAGCGTCGAATTTTTTAAGAAAGAGGCAAAGAAATACAACACGCAATATCAGAAAATGATCCGAAGACTCTTGGATGAATACTCAGCTCACCAATCCTGATTTCTTATGAACAAGTCGATTCACCGGGCGATCAAAGCTGAAGCATTAAAAGAGACATTTGGGTGAATCGTGCACGGATCATCGCCTATGGCTTTCGAATAGGAAGACCTGAGAGATTTTGCTGGTTGAGCTGAACCGGCTGGAGGGCTGCAATATCGAACATCGATCTGCTTGAAGGATAGAAGGAAAACCATGCCAACCGCTTCCTCCGTATTCGATCCCTACGAAGACCGTACGGCCCGGGACATTCGAAACCGCCTGTCGGTGGCCTTCGTCCGGGCCATTCGGAAAAGCGACTTTGACGGCCTGGTATCGGCGGCTGAAAAGATCTGCCCGCCCGAAACCGGCCGGGTCTACAGCGCCTTCGTAAACGACCGGATGAATTTGTATCGCCCTTCATTCAAAAGGATTCGGGAAGAAAAAATCGCCGACCCGATCCATCAGGCGGTCGTGCTGTGGAACGAGGGGCTTTTTTTCGAGGTACATGAAATCATGGAAAGCGTCTGGAACGATGAAGAGCGGTGGCGGAAAGAAGCATTGCGCGGATGGATTCAGGCCGCCGGCGTCTATGTCCACCGGCAGCGGGGCGCCGGCCGAGCGGCTGAAACGCTGGCCGCCCGGGCCGCCGCCCACCTGACCGCTCAACGGAAAAGTTTGCCAGAGATCTCAAATATCGAGGTCCTGATCGAAGCACTGACCGATCCGGACCGGCCGGCCCCGGTTTTAGAGTTCATGGGTCCGATGGTTGGATAGTGGCCGGAATCCGAGCTTCCTAACCGTCTCAATTTTTGCATCAAAATTCCCGCACAAATATCCTGTTGAACCACCGATGCCTCTTGGGGGTGGTATTTTTACATAAAATCGGGCACTAGATGGTAATAGTGTGCGGTTGATGCGGCCCGACGTTGATTGAAGACTATTGGCAGCGTTCCTCGCTGATCCGTATTCCGTGCTGTCAAACATACCGTCCGAATCCTTGATTGCACGGTGACTCAAGGATAATGCAAGTAT
>CAYPFH010000188.1:0-7566 GCA_964409825.1 uncultured Desulfobacterales bacterium
TTCCATAATTTTAGGCATTTAAGCTCATTTTAGGCATTTTAGGCATTTCCAATCTGCGCCTCGGCGGTGAATGCTTATACAAAGAGCGGCACCGGACGAAACGCAACGACGTCCACCAGGCCGCGGTCGGTCAGCTTCAGCTCCGGGATGACCGGCAGCGCCAGAAAAGACAGTGCCATGAACGGATCGTCCGGCGCGGCGCCCAGCGCCCGGGCCGCCGCCGTCAATTCATCGAGCCGCCGCCGAACCGACGGCATCGGTTCGGGGGACATGAGCCCGGCGATGGGCAACGCCAGCGACGCTTTCACCGCGCCGTCGGCGGCAACCGCCAACCCGCCGCCCAGCCGCGCAATTTCGGCTACGGCGGCCTTCATGTCCGCATCGCCGGCGCCGACGACGATAACGTTATGGGAGTCGTGGGCCACGCTGGAGGCAAGCGCGCCTTTTTTGAGCCCGAACCCGCGAACGAAGCCGATCCCGGTCCCGCCTGTGCCGCTGTATCTTTCCACCACGGCCAGCTTCAGAAGATCCTTTGCCGCATCGGCCTCGGCCCGCCCGTTTACGATATGGGCTTTTACCGACACGCTGCCGGTCGTCAACTGCCCGGGAACCAGTACAATGACCCGAATGGTGCCGCCCGCGGCCGGCGCCGCAAAGCTCACCGTTCCCGGATCGAGGTTCATGATCCGCGGCAATTTTGGCAGCGGCGGTATTTCAACCCCTTCGCGCATCCGGCCGTTTTCGGCAACGAGTTCGCCGCTGCAGAACACCATTTCCATCCGCGGGTTTTTAAGGTCCGAGAAGACCACCAGATCGGCCTTTTTGCCGGGCGCCACAGCGCCGGCCGTCTTCAAACCGAATGCCTCGGCCGGGTTCAAGGTCGCCATCTGCAGGGCCACCAGGGGATCGAGACCTAAGGAAACCGCCTTTCGGACCAGGGCGTCCACATGACCATCATCCATCAAATCATGGGGGTGCCGGTCATCGGTGCACCACATCATCCGGCGGCAGGTCCGCTCGTCGACCAAAGGCAGCAGATCTTCCAGGTTCTTGGCGCCGGTTCCCTCGCGAACCAGAACATACATGCCGAACCGGAGTTTTTCAGCGGCCTCTTTGACGCCGATGCATTCGTGGTCCGTGCCGATGCCGGCCGACAGGTACGCCTGAAGCGCCCGGCCGGAAAGCCCGGGCGCATGGCCGTCCATCGGTTTTCCCCTGGCCCGGCAGCAGTCTATCTTGTCCAGAATCTCCGGATCCGCGGAAACCACCCCGGGAAAATTCATCATCTCTCCGAGGCCCAGAACCCCATTTCGGTCTAAAAGCGGCGCCAGATCCGCCGCCGACAGCGCTGCGCCGGCGGTTTCAAGCCCGGTGGCAGGAACGCAGGACGGAACCATGTAGTCGATCCGGATCGGCTGGCCCTCTGCAGCCGCAAGCATGTATTCGATGCCGGCGACTCCGAGCACATTGGCGATCTCGTGAGGATCAGCCACCACCTGGGTGGTACCGCAGGGCGCCACAGCCTGCGCAAAGCCGGACACCGATACCATACCGCTTTCGATGTGCACGTGGGCATCGATGAGACCAGGGGCAACGAACCGCCCTTTCAGGTCGATGCGTTCTTTTCCCTGGTATCGGCCGATACCGGCAATGACATCGCCGGCGATCGCAACGTCCCCTTCAAAAACCTTCCGTGTGAACACGTCGACGATCCGGCCGCCAGCCAGAACTCGATCCGCAGGCCGGTCCCCCCGGGCCGTTTCGATCAGCTTCCGAAGCTGATTGTTCATCGTCCGCCTTTCTTCTTCACCCGCCGATGCCTCGGCACCGGGCGGAAACCCGATCCATGAGATCTTCCAGATCGACGGTAAGAAGCCTTCGATCCCGCACCGCGAACCGCCCGTCGACCATGACATCCTTCACATCCGAGCCCCTGGCCGCATAGACCAGGTGCGACACGGCCCGGTACAGCGGAATCAGGTGCGGCGAATTCGTGTCGACCACCACCAGGTCGGCCCGTTTTCCGATTGCCAGAGACCCGATCTCGTCAGCGAGGCCCAGGGCCTTTGCGCCTTCAATGGTGGCCATCTTCAGGACCTGGTCTGCGTTAAGAACGGTCGGATCCAGGGTGCTGACCTTGTGGAGCTTGGCGGCGGTGTCCATCTCGGAAAACAGGTCCAGGTCGTTGTTGCTGGCGCAGCCGTCGGTTCCCAGCCCCACGCAAATGCCGGCATCGAGCATCTTCGGCACCGGGGCGATGCCTGAGGCCAGCTTCATGTTGCTCTGGGGGTTGTGGGAGACCGGGCATCCCCTTTTTGCCAGAACCCGGATGTCGTCTTCGTCGACCCAGACGCCGTGGACCACCAGGGTATCTTCATCCAGAATCCCAAGCCGGTCAAGATACGCAACCGGCGACAGCCCATGCTCATCACGCATCTGTTCGACCTCGGATCGGGTTTCCGCCGCATGGATCTGAAACAGCACCCCGTGTCTTCGGGCCGCGTCCTTGGCCGATATGAGGGTTTTTTTCGAGCAGGTGTATGGCGCATGGCAGAAAACCGAGGGACGAATCCGGTCATGGACGCCGACCCATTTTCCGACGAAGTCCTCGGCGATGGAAACGTTTCGGGCGGGATCCGGCGCCCCCGGTGCCGGAAAATCGATGATCCCCTGCCCCAGCACCGCCCGGATCCCGGCCTCGGCCGCCGCCTCGGCGACGAATGCTTCCAGAAAATACCCGTCACAGCAGGTGGTGGTGCCGGAGAGGAGCAGTTCCGCGCAGGCGAGCATCGCCCCGAGTCGAACCGATTCGGGATCGACATGCCGCGCCTCTGCCGGAAAAATGTGCTCGTTGAGCCAGGTGCGGAGGGGCAGATCGTCGGCCAGCCCCCGAAACAGCGCCATGGGAAGGTGGGTGTGGGTATTGACCAGACCGGGCATCAGAATCCCGCCTCCGGCATCGACGGTTTCCACAGCCGCAGGAAGGCGATCGCCGGCAGTTCTCGGACCCACCTCGGCAATTCTTCCGCCGCGTACCCCCACGATGCCGTCTTCGACGATTCCGGTCTCGGACATATCCGTTGCCGGGTTGACCAGCCGGGCATGGTGAAACAGCACATCGAACATCATCGCCTCCTCACCCGGCGGGCAACGGCAGAGACCGCCTTTCGGATCTCTTCCAGGTCCAGGGTCAGCAGGCGCCTGTTTTCCATCACCGGTGCACCGTCGATGACGACGGTAGAAACGTCGCTTCCCCGGGCCGCGTAGACCAGGTGGGAAACCGGGTTGTACATCGGCGTCAGATGGGGGCGGTCGGTATCGACCACGATGAGATCGGCTCTTTTGCCCGGCACCAGCGATCCGGTCACCGCCGAAAGACCCAGGGCCCGGGCTCCGTCGCAGGTCGCCATTTTCAGGACCGTTTCCGCATCGACCACGATCGGGTCCAGGGTGTTCACCTTGTGGAGCTTGGCGGCGGTGTCCATCTCGCCGAAGAGGTCCAGGTCGTTGTTGCTGGCGCAGCCGTCGGTTCCCAGCCCCACGCATAGGCCGGCATCGAGCATCTCCGGCACCGGTGCGATCCCGGAGGCCAGCTTCATGTTGCTTTCCGGGTTGTGGGCGACCTTGACTTCGAACTCGCAGAGCAGTTCGATGTCCCGCTCATCGAGCCAGACACAATGGCAGGCCAGGAGACGCTCCGACAGGACTCCGATATCGGCCAGGTACTGCACCGGCGTCAGTCCCCGCTCGGAAAGGCTCCGATCCACCTCGGCCCGGGTCTCGGCTACGTGAACGATCATCGGAATGCCGGCCTCTGCCGAAATACCTGCGGCTTCCTCCAGCAGAGACGGGCTGCACAGGTATGGAGAGTGGGGTTCGATCGCCACCGACACCAGCGGATCGTCCTTCCACCGGGCCGCCATCTGCCTGGTATAGGCAAACCCCTCTGCGATGGGGCCATAGTTGGGGGATGGAAAATCGTAGAGGACCTCGCCGACCACGGCGCGGATGCAGGCGTCCTTTGCCGCCCGGGCCACCGACTCCTCAAACAGGTACATGTCACAAAAGCAGGTGGTGCCGGAGCGGATCATCTCGGCACAGGCCAGAAGCGTCCCCCAGTAGACCGCCTCGGCATCGAGCTCGGCCTCGGCCGGAAAGATGTGCTCGTTGAGCCAGGCCTCCAGGGGCAGATCGTCGGCAATGCCCCGGAAGCAGGTCATGGCCGCGTGGGTGTGGCAGTTGACCAGTCCGGGCATGATGATGCCGCCGCGGGCGTCGATGCGCCGGCCGGCCGGCCGGCCGGTAAAACCGGCGGCGGGGCCGACTTCGACGATCCGGCCTTCTGAAATCGCCACGGCACCGTCGTCGATCCGGGGCTGCGCCGGATCCATGGTGAGAATGGTGCCGTGGGCGACGATCAGGTCGATAGGGGATTGGGAGTGATTCACGATGATCCACATCCGGAATGGTCGGTTGCGCGTTTTTTGCAAAGAGGAGTATAAATTCGAATGACCGAAGGCTCAAAACGGTCCGTGCCGCCGGAACCGTCGATCGTTTTTGTCACCGTTTCGGTCATTGGAATTTCGGTCATTCGTGCTTGTTTCGAATTTCGGATTTCGTGCTTCGAATTTTTCCGGTTCAGTCTTTTTCGAGCCTTTCCACCACCCCTTCCATCACCGCCGCCAGGTCTCCGGCGGCCCTGCCCGCCACCTCGATGATCTCTTCGACGGAGGCCGGCTCGGGGTGGTCCGGATCGTGGACATTGGTGATGATCGAAAGCCCCAGCACGCGGATTCCGCCGTGAACCGCCGCAATCACTTCCTGGACGGTGGAAAACCCCACAGCATCGGCGCCGGCGGATCGAAGAAACCGGACCTCGGCCGGGGTTTCCAACGACGGGCCCTTCAAGCCTGCATAAACCCCTTTTTGAATGCGAAGGCCGCGCGCTGCCGCCGCCGCCTCGGCAAGGCTGACCAGCGCCGGATCGTAGGCCGCGCTCATATCCGGAAAGCGAGGACCCCATGGGTCTTCATTGGCACCAGCCAGTGGATTTTCACCGGTCAGGTTGAGGTGGTCGGACAGCGTCATGATCTCTCCCGGTGCAAATCCGGGATTGAGGCCGCCTGCAGCGTTGCTGATTAAAACCGTACCGACGCCGAGCTCCTGGAGCACCCGGACCGGAAACGTGACCTCTTTGGGGCCATATCCCTCGTAAAGATGGATCCGCCCCTGCAAAAGCGCCGTCGGCTTTCCGGCCATCTTCCCGAAAAGAAGCCTTCCGGAATGGCTTTGCACCGTGGCTATCGGAAAATGAGGCAGCAGGTCGTAGGGGAAATCCGCTTCCTGCTGAAGGGCAGCCGCCGCATCGCCAAGTCCGGTTCCGGTCAATACACCGATCTCGGGCGCCTGGCCGATCCGGCGCCGGATAAAAGCCGCACACGCTGCGGCCTTTTGTCTCTGCTCTTTCACCGTCGCTCCTTTCTGTGCGGCCGCGGCGGAGACGGCCTCCCGGGAAACGCAAGGAAGTCCGTATCTTAGATCAGCCCGCCCCATCCGTCAAGACCTTCCCCGGAGCCTTTTTGAGGCCGACCCAGCCGTTGACAACCGGTTGGGTTTATGAAATGTTGCACCGGACGGTGCCTTGTTGAGATCGCCAACATGAGGATGCCGGCAGGAAAAGCAAAAAACCCATAGACAATCATTTGCAAGGCAGACATCAGCCAGGAGACGGGACGGTCTCGGCGACGGTGGCAGGCGAGGCCTTCACCCATGGCGGCGTTTCCCCGGACAAGGCCATCGATGCCTTCAGCGATGGGCCTCGGGCAAAGAAACGGTGGACTATGAAAATTTCTGAAATCCAGGACGCGCTCAAGGCCGAAATTCTTGTAGGAGAGGAGCATCTCGACGAGGAGATTTCAGGCGGCGGCGGCGCGGATCTGATGGAAGACATCCTGGCCGCCGTTGCCAGAGGGGCGGTGCTGCTGACCGGGTTGACCACAGACGATGTGATCCGAACAGCAAAGGTGGCCGGTGTTGCCTGCCTGGTCTTTGTCCGGGGCAAGCAACCCGAGGAAAGCGCCCTGGAGTTGGCCCGCTCTTTCGACCTGCCGATACTCCTGACCGAAGACTCCATGTTTGTCGCGTGCGGAAGGCTTTACATGAATGGACTCAGGGGCCTCGACGGCTCATGGTGACCGATACGGGCAAGAATTTGCCCACCAACGACTGCGCCATAAAAGAACAAAGAGCGGCAAGAATATCAGATCTCGGAAACCAGACAGCAGGAGAATCTTTACCAATGACGCAACCACAGCCCATGGAAACAGGGGAAGCCGATCAGATCGACTACATGGAACTGGACCGCATCATCGAAGAGGACTTCGGAAACGATCCGGAAAACCTGATCATGATCCTGCAGGCGATGCAGCGCCAATACAACTACCTGCCGAAGCCGGCAATCGCATACCTGTCGACCAAGATCGGGGTGCCCGTGAGCCGGATCTACGGGGTAGCCACTTTTTACAGCACCTTCAGCCTGGAGCCCCGGGGGAGGAACATCATCTCCGTGTGCCTCGGCACGGCATGCCATGTGCGCGGCGGCAAAGTTGTCGAACAGCGGATCGAAGAACTGCTCGACATCGCCGACGGCGGAACCACCGAAGACCGGCGGTATACCCTCGAGTCGGTCCGCTGCATCGGGTGCTGCAGCCTCGGGCCCGTGGTGAAAATCAACGAAGACATGCACGGGCGGATCGGATCGGACCAGATCGAAAAGGTTCTGGATCAATACGAATAGCGACGTTTAACGACAAGAGGCACAAGACATGAAAATTCAGTCGATCGATGATTTAGCACATATCCGCCGGGAAACCGAGGGACGGCTTTTTTCTCCGGAAGGGGTCAAGGTCAATATCGGAATGGCCTCCTGCGGCATTGCCGCCGGCGCCCAGGCTGCGCTGAAAAAGGCCCTCGAACAGTACCCCGGCGACAACGGGATTAAAATCAACCAGACCGGCTGCATCGGATTCTGCGAGCAGGAGCCCCTGGTGGAGATTTTTGCCGCGGGCAAACCCCGGGTAATATACCAGAACATCACCGCAGACCGGGTCCTGGAGGCCGTCGAGAGCTATCAGGCCGAAGATTTCAAAAATAAAAAGTGGCTCCTGGGCCAGCTCAAAGACCCGCGCACACTGCTGGAAGACGATCGGCAAAACCCGCTCGCCGGAGTCAAACCGATCGAAGACCTGCCGTTTGTGGAGGAAATCCCGTTTTACAGCAAGCAGGTCAAGATCGCGATGCGCAACTGCGGGTACATCGATCCGGACGCCATCGAAGAATACATCGCCAAAAGAGGCTACGAGGCCTTTTTAAAATGCCTCCACGATATGAAACCCGAAGAGATCATCGAAGCGATCACGGCGTCGGGGCTGCGCGGCCGGGGCGGCGGTGGATTTCCAACCGGCATCAAGTGGACAACCTGCGCCAAGCACAGCGGGAACCGTTACATCATCTGCAACGCCGACGAGGGCGACCCCGGGGCCTACATGGACCGGAGCATTCTCGAAG
>CAYPFH010000189.1:0-7532 GCA_964409825.1 uncultured Desulfobacterales bacterium
GGGAATGGGACGGCTGGGCCGACCTCCGGCATCCGGTTTTTTCTCAGCATCGTTGTGTCTTCCATACTGTTTTGCGCGTAGGAAGATCGCGTCAGCGAGTTTCCTGCGCGCAAAACAGGGGATCTTCCCTGTCTTCGGTTTTCCGGGAAAGCCGGTAGTGGAAGCTGTCGGCCAGGGCCTGCCAGCTGGCCTCGATGATGTCCGAAGAGACCCCGATGGTGCTCCAGATGTCGTTCTGATCCCGGGATTCGATGTAGACGCGCACCCTGGCGGCGGTGCCCGCCCGGCCGTCCATGACCCGGACCTTGAAGTCGACCAGCTGCATCAGATCCAGGTCCGGATAGAACTTGTCCAGGGCCTTGCGAAGCGCGTTGTCCAGGGCGCTGACCGGACCGTGTCCTTCGGCGGCGGTGATTTCCTTCTGGCCCCCCACCGCGATCTTGATGGTGGCGTGTGCGCTGCATGGCTGTTCCTTGTCCTTTTCGATGGTCACCCGGAACGATTCCAGCTCGAAAAGCGGCTGGAACTGCTCGGTGAATTTTTCCATCAGAATTTTCAGCGATCCTTCGGCCACATCGTACTGGTAGCCATCCTGCTCGAGCTGCTTGATCTTTTCCACCAGCATGCGGCCGTCTTTGCCGTTGTTGTTCAGATCGATGCCAAGCTCTTTTGCCTTGTATTCGACATTGCTTTTGCCGGCCAGATCCGAGACCAGCACGCGCCGACGGTTGCCGACCACTTCCGGGGCCATGTGCTCGTAAGCCCTGGGTTCTTTGCCGATGGCGCTGACGTGAATCCCTCCTTTGTGGGCAAATGCGCTTCTGCCCACGAAGGGACGGGAATTGAGCGGCACCAGATTGGCGGTTTCGCTTGCGAAACGGGAGAGTTTGCGCAGCT
The DNA here is from genome assembly GCA_964409825.1 of uncultured Desulfobacterales bacterium. Classification (GTDB taxonomy): domain Bacteria; phylum Desulfobacterota; class Desulfobacteria; order Desulfobacterales; family CAFBRK01; genus JAIPEL01. Next base: position 898 of record CAYPFH010000189.1, read on the forward strand.
TGGCCAGGTTGGCCTCGCTCATGCACCGCCGGTTCATCTTCAATGCCAGAATCGGGATGATCGAGGTCAGATCGGCGTTCCCGCAGCGCTCCCCGTAGCCGTTGATCGTTCCCTGAACCAGGGAGGCGCCGGTCTCGACGGCGATGATCGTGTTGGCCACTCCCAGGTTGCAGTCGTTGTGGGCGTGAATCCCGATGCGGACGGCTTCGGAAAGTAAAAGCGAATCGATCGTCTTCCGGGTGGCTGCTTCGATCTGCCGGGGGAGGCTCCCCCCGTTGGTGTCGCAAAGCACGATGGCGTCCGCCCCGGCATCGGCTGCGGCCTTCAGGGTCTCGAGGGCATAGTCCGGGTTTTCGGCAAATCCGTCGTAGAAGTGCTCGGCGTCATAGACCACCTCCCGGCCGGCTTGCTTCATGTAGGCGACGCTTTCTGCGATCATGGCCAGGTTTTCTTCCGGCGTATTTTCCATGATCCGGGTCACATGCAGATCCCAGCTCTTTCCAAAGAGCGCCACCGTCGGAGTTTCTGCTTCCAGCAGGGCCTGCAGATTGGGATCCTTGTGCACCGGGATTCCGGGCCTGCGGGTGGAGCCGAAAGCGGTAAGCCGGCTGTTGCAAAGTTCCGTGCGCTTGGCCAGCTCGAAAAACTCCCGGTCTCTGGGATTGGACCCGGGCCAGCCGCCTTCGATGTAATGGATGCCGATGTCGTCGAGGCGCTGGGCGATCTTGATTTTCTCCAGGGCGGTGAAGTTGATGTTCTCCCCCTGGGTTCCGTCCCGCAGCGTCGTGTCGTACAGTAGGATCTCTTCCATCGATTTATTTCCCCGTTTTTTTTCCTTCTTTCTTGTCAGATGACAGATGACAGATGACGGATGACAGATGACAGCGCCTTCGGTTTGGAATGTTCTTTGCTTTTTTCTGTCGTCTGTCATCCGTTTTTTCTGCGGCCTATCTGTTTTCCGGTCTCAGCGACCGAACGGCGGCGCCGGTCCGCCACATTTCCGAGTCGCGAAGTACTTTTAGCTCCTTGTCCAGCTGCTGCCGGTAGTCCGGCGCGCTGTTTGATTCCAGGACCCGGCGGGTTTCCTCGCCTGAGGTGACCCGTTCGTAGAGCTCGTCGAAGACCGGCGCCACGGCGTCTTTGAACTTCGGCGCCCAGTCCAGCGCGCCGCGCTGGGCCGTGGTGCTGCAGTTGGCAAACATCCAGTCCATTCCTTTTTCGGCCACCAGGCGAATCAGGCTCTGGGTCAGCTCTTCCACCGTTTCGTTGAAGGCCTCGCTCGGGCTGTGGCCGTGCTTTCGGAACAGATTGTACTGCGCTTCCATGACCCCGGCCAGGCATCCCATCAGCACCCCGCGCTCGCCGGTCATGTCGCTGAAGACCTCGTTCTGGAAGGTGGTCGGAAACAGGTACCCGGAGCCGATGGCGATTCCCAGGGCAAGGGTCCGCTCATGGGCGCGGCCCGTAAAGTCCTGGTGCACGCCAAAACTCGAATTGATGCCGCTGCCGTCTAAAAAGTTTGTCCGCACCGTTCGGCCCGAGCCCTTGGGGGCCACCAGAATCACGTCTACGTTCTTGGGGGGAATCACGCCGGTCTGATCTTTGAAGACCACCGAAAACCCGTGGGAGAAGTACAGGGCGTCGCCTTCGTTCAGGCACTGCTTGACCTTCGGCCAGAGCGCCATCTGTCCGGCGTCGGAAAGAAGGTACTGGACTACCGTAGCCTGCTGTGCGGCCTCTTCGATCGGAAAAAGGGTTTTTCCCGGAACAAAGCCGTCGTCCACCGCCCGCTGCCAGGAGGGGCTGTCCTCCCGCTGGCCGACGATGATGCGGATACCGTTGTCGCGCATGTTCAGGGCCTGTCCGGGGCCCTGCACGCCGTATCCGAGAACGGCTACAGTCTCGTCTTTGAGCACCTCCCGGGCCTTTTCCAGGGAAAACTCGTCTGCTGTCACCACGTCTTCCTCGATGCCGCCAAAATCGATTCGTGCCATGTCGTTCCTTTCTACTGTGAGAGGTTTGAATATATTAATGGTCTACTTTCATTCTAAATCCGGATTTCGTGCTTCGGATTTCATGTCAATTTCTTCCAGGCGGCGCCAGCCGCCTCCTGTAAATGCGCAGCGCTTTATTGCGCATTTACTTGGGCTCTCGAAACAGGGCCAGGGTCCCGGACCGGGCGATCTTCTTGATTCCCATCGGCGCGAGCAGGTTGATCAGGGCGGTGAGCTTGCCCTCGTCTCCGGTCACTTCGAGGATGTAATGCTCCTGGCCCACGTCGACCACCTTGCATCGGAAGATATCCACGATCCGCAGTATCTCCGCCCGGTGCTCGGGCTTTGCCCGGACACAGATCAGGGCCATTTCCCGTTTCACCGACAGCTTGCCGGTCAGGTCCCTCAGCTTGATGACGTTGACCAGCTTTCGAAGCTGCTTGATGATCTGCTCGATCAGGATCTCGTTGGCCTTGGTGGTGATCGTGATCCGCGACACATTCGGTTCGACGGTTTCTGCCACGCAAAGGCTTTCGATGTTGTAGCCGCGGCCTGAAAACAGGCCCACCACCCGGCTCAACACCCCGGGCTCGTTGTCCACCAGCATGGTCAGGACGTGCTTTTCTTCGATCATTTTTTCTCCTGCTCACCTGTCGTTTTGTTGTGGGTCCTTTAGAGCGCATAGCGCATAGGGCATAGAGCATAGGGGGAAAACCGCATGGAGCATAGAGCATGGAGCATAGGGTAAAAAACGATAATGCTGATGAAGGTTTTTGGTTGTTTTTGCCGGTAAAAGCCTACTGCAATCGCGCCCTTTTTAGTCCTTGCTTTTGCCCCTTTGCCCCATGCCCTCTGCCCTCTGCCCCATGCCCCATGCCCTATGCGCCATGCGGCGCCTCCGGCGCCTACACCAACAGCATCTCCGTAATCGGTGCGCCGGCCGGAACCATCGGATAGACGCACTCTTCTTTTTCCACCAGAAAGTCCATGATGACGGTGCGGTCCGATTTCAATCCCTCGGCCAGGACGGTCTCCACTTCATCCGGGCGGGTCGCCCTCAGTCCGACGGCGCCGTATGCCTCGGCCAGTTTGACAAAGTCCGGCGCGCAATCCATGCAGGTGCAGGCGTAGCGCTTTTCGTAGAACAGCTGCTGCCACTGTCGCACCATGCCCAGGTAACCGTTGTTGAGAATCACCACCTTGATCGGGAGCCGGTTCTGCACGGCGGTGGCCAGCTCCTGGATGTTCATCTGGATGCTGCCGTCGCCGGCCACGTCCACCACCAGCTTGTCCGGTTGGGCCATCTGGGCGCCGATGGCCGCCGGAAATCCGAATCCCATGACTCCCAGCCCGCCGGAAGTGATAAAATGCCCCGGCTTGTCGAAGTGGTAGAATTGGGCGGCCCACATCTGGTTCTGGCCCACCTCGGTGGTGATGATCGCACTGCCGCCGGTCAGTTCGTAGAGCTTTTCGATGACATACTGGGGTTTGATGATCTCTTTTTGGTCGTAGGCCAGGCGCGCCTCATTTTTCCAGACGTCGATCTGCTCGATCCAGGGCTTTCTTTTTTCTTCCAGGTCTTTCAGATCTTCTTCTTCCAGCAGGCGGTTTAGCTGCTCCAGGGTAAAGCGGCAGTCTCCGACCACCGGCACCGTGACCGGGATGTTTTTCCGGATCGATGTGGGGTCGATGTCGATATGGACGATCTGGGCCTGGGCGGCAAAAGCGTCGGTCTTTCCGGTGACCCGGTCGTCGAAGCGAACGCCCACGGCCAGCATCAGATCGCACCGGCTGGTGGCCATGTTGGCCCGGTAAGTGCCGTGCATCCCGATCATTCCCAGCCAGAGCGGATCGCTGCCCGGAAACGCGCCCAGCCCCATCAGCGAAGTGGTTACCGGAATCTTCGCCCGTCGGGCAAACCGGGTCAGTTCGTCGGCCGATTTGGAGAGGATGATTCCCCCGCCGGCGAATATCATCGGGCGCTTGGCCTTGGCCACCATCTTGACCACTTTTTTCAACTGCTTCGGATAGGGCTTGTAGGTGGGGTTGTAGGAGCGCATGCGCAGCTCCCTGATCGGCTTGTATCGGGTGCGCGCCGATGCGACGTCCTTGGGGATGTCCACCAGCACCGGACCTGGTCGGCCGGAACGGGCCAGGTAAAACGCCTCCTTGACCACCCGGGCCATGTCGTCCACGCTTTTGACCAGATAGTTGTGCTTGGTGCAGGGGCGGGTGATGCCCACGATATCGACCTCCTGGAAGGCGTCGTTGCCGATCAGGCCCGTGGGCACCTGGCCGGTGAAGACCACCACCGGGATCGAATCCATATAGGCCGATGCGATCCCGGTCACGGTGTTGGTGGCCCCCGGTCCCGAAGTGACCAGGCATACCCCGACCTTGCCGCCGGCTCGCGCATATCCGTCTGCGGCATGCACGGCCCCCTGTTCATGGCGGACCAGCACGTGGCGCAGGCCGCTTTTCATCAACGCATCGTAGATGTCGATAACGGCGCCTCCCGGATAGCCGAAGATGGTTTCCACCCCTTCTTCTTCCAGGACCGTCATCAGTATCTGTGCTCCGGTCAGTTCCATAGTTTTTTGCCTCTTAGATTGGTGGTGGTTGCATGCCATCGGACTTGGGCAATTCATCCTTGTCTTGCCGACTGCCAGCGATGACGCGGCAAAAAACTGTCATCGCTGCGCGATAAAATTGCTCCGCAATTTTATAGGGAGAAAAAATTCTCTGCGCTTTAAACATTTTTCGGTCCTGTTTTGATCATTTGGTCATTTGAATTTCGATATTGTTTCGAATTTCGGTATCCGAATTTTGAATTTATTTCCAAGACCATCTGCTCCAAAACCTCAGCTTTTCAAAATCGCCCCTTCGTCCGCCGACGACACCAGCTTCGCATACCGGGCCAGGTAGCCTTCCTTGATCTTCGGTTCCGGCGGTGCCCATTCGGCCAGCCGCCTCTGGATCTCTTCATCGGAGACTTTCAGTTCGATCCTTTTGCCGGCAATGTCGATGGCGATCCGGTCTCCTTCCCGCACCGCGGCGATGGGGCCTTTTTGCGCAGCCTCCGGAGAAACATGGCCGATGGAAGCCCCCCGGGTGCCGCCGGAAAACCGGCCGTCTGTGATCAGGGCCACATCGGCGTCCATGCCCATTCCGGCGATGGCCGATGTGGGAGTGAGCATCTCCCGCATACCCGGTCCGCCCCTGGGGCCTTCGTAGCGGATCACGACCACGTCTCCTTTCTTGATCTTTCCTTTGAGGATGGCTTCTGTGGCGGCCTCCTCGGCGTCGAACACCCGAGCCGGCCCCTCGTGTTCGAGCATCTGCTCCACCACGGCGGACTGCTTCACCACGCAGCCCCTCGGGGCCAGGTTGCCGAACAGCGCCGCAAGGCCGCCCTTTACATGGTAGGGCGCATCCGCCGTCCGGATGACTTCCGGATCCCGGACTGCGGCGATGGACATCAGTTCGGCAACGGTTCTGTTCGACACGGTGATACAGTCCGGCCGGATGCGTCCGATGGAGGACAGGCGGCTCATGACGGCATAGACGCCGCCCGCCCGGTTCAGGTCCTGGAGATGGTGGGGGCCGGCCGGGCTCAAGGAGCACAGGTGCGGCGTTTTTTCGCTGATCCGGTTGATCTTGTCCAGGTTCAAAACGATGCCGGCTTCTGCGGCGATGGCCGCCAGGTGCAGCACGGTATTGGTGGAGCAGCCCAGGGCCATGTCGACGGCCAGCGCATTTTCAAAGGCTTTTTCGGTCATCACCTGCCGGGCCGTGAGTCCGGTCTCCACCAGTTTGACCGCCTGCATCCCGGACTCCTTTGCCAGGCGAATCCTTGCCGACATCACCGCCGGAATCGTGCCGTTTCCGGGAAGGGCCATTCCCACGGCCTCGGTGAGGCAGTTCATGGAGTTTGCCGTGAACATGCCCGCGCAGGAGCCGCAGGTGGGGCAGGCGGCATCTTCCATTTCGGCCAGTGCCTCCCGGGTCATTTTTCCGGCCCGGACCGCGCCGACGGCCTCGAACACCGTGATCAGATCCACCTTTTCGCCGGCTGCGCCGCCGGGGCGTTCGCCGGCGAGCATGGGGCCGCCGCTGACAACGACGGTCGGAAGATCGAGGCGGGCGGCGGCCATGAGCATTCCCGGCACGATCTTGTCGCAGTTGGGCACCAGGACCAGACCGTCAAAAGCATGGGCGTGGGCCATGACTTCCACCGAGTCGGCGATCAGTTCCCGGCTGGCAAGGGAGTATTTCATGCCGATGTGGTTCATGGCCAGTCCGTCGCACACCCCGATGGTGCCGAACTCCACGGGGGTTCCTCCGGCCATGTAGATGCCGGTCTTGACCGCTTCTGCGATCTTGTCCAGGTGGACGTGGCCGGGGATGGCGGTATTGACCGAGTTGGCCACCCCGATCAGCGGGCGCCGGATTTCTTCATCCGTGTAGCCGATGGCCTTGAGCAGGCTGCGGTGAGGCGCTCGTTCGATTCCCTTCTTCATCCGGTCGCTGCGCATGGGCGGTCTCCGTTCAGAGGTTCAGGGTTCCAAGGTTCAGGGTTCAGGGTTCCAGGGTTCAGGGTTCCAAGGTTCAGAGGTTCAGAGGTTCAAGGTTCAGGGTTCA
>CAYPFH010000190.1:0-7474 GCA_964409825.1 uncultured Desulfobacterales bacterium
CCTCTGTCCTCTGACCTCTGACCTCTGACCTCTGTCCTCTGTCCTCTGACCTCTGTCCTCTGACCTCTGTCTTTTTTAAAATTCTAAATTCTACTTCTGCCTCCCAGCCCTACGGCGTCTCTTTGTAGTTGCACCCCTTCGTAATGCACTTCAAAAACGTCCCGTCCTTTTTGGTGGTCTTTTCCGCCAAAAAAGGGGCGCCGCACCGGGGGCAGGGGCCGGGGACGGGCTTGTCCCAGAGGGCGTAGTCGCATTGCGGGAAGCGGTCGCATCCGTAAAAGATTTTTCCCCGCTTGGAGCGTTTTTCCACGATCTGTCCGGTGCATCCTTCCACCGGGCAGGCCACGCCGGTTTGGCGGTTCGGATCGCTGGCCCCGGCCGACCGGGTGTTTTTACACTCCGGATATCCGCTGCAGGCCAGAAAGGAGCCGTATTTTCCCTGCTTTAAAATCATGGGCCGGCCGCATTTTTCGCAGGTCTCGTCGGTCGGCTCGTCTTCGGCCGGCTCCACCGGCTCGATTTCCCCCTTTTCCGTGCGGATATAATCCCGGGAGTACTGGCATTCCGGATACCCGCTGCAGGCAAGAAAATGGCCGTTTTTGCCCATCTTGATGCGCAGCTCTTTTCCGCACTTCGGACAGGACAGGCCGGTGGGCAGGCCCACGCCCTTGACGCTGATCATGGCTTCGGCGGCTTCTTCCAGCTTTTTTTCAAAGGAGGCGTAAAACCGGTTCAGCACCTCCAGGGCTTCGGCCTCGTCGGATTCGATGCGGTCCAGGTCATTTTCCATCCGGGCGGTAAATTCCACATCGAAGATTTCCGGAAAACTGGCCACCACCAGGTCGTTGACGATAAAGCCCAGTTCGCTTGGACGAAAATATCCCTTGATCAGATCCACATATCCCTTGTCCCGGATCGTGGACAGGATGGCGGCATACGTGCTCGGACGCCCGATGCCGTTTTCTTCCAGCTCCTTGACCAGGGAGGCCTCGGAAAACCGCGGCGGCGGCTGGGTAAAATGCTGCTGGGGAAGCAGCTTTTCGAGTTTGAGCTCGCTTTTTTCCGCCAGATCCGGAAGACCGTCTTTTTTCTCCTCTCCGTTTTCCGGGTCCGTCCACTGGTACAGCGCCATGAAACCGGGGAAGGTGACCACCGAACCGGTCGCGGTGAACTGGTACGGCCCGGCCAGGATGGAAACCGTGTTCTGGTCGATGAGGGCCGGCTTCATCTGAGAGGCGACGAATCGCTGCCAGATCAGCCGGTACAGCGCCGCCTGATCCGGCGAAAGATGAGGCTCGATCTTTTCCGGGGTGTTGAAGACCGACGTGGGACGGATTGCTTCGTGGGCGTCCTGGGCCTTGTTCTTGTTTTTGAAAAAACGCGGCTTTTGCTCGGCGTAGTCTGCACCCAGGGTTTTTCGAACATATTGCAGGGCTTCGTCTGCCGCCTCGGCGGCGATCCGCATCGAATCGGTCCGCATGTAGGTGATCAGTCCGACCGGCTCCCCCGGTCCGAGATCGATCCCCTCGTAGAGCTGCTGGGCGATGGTCATGGTTTTTTTGGCCGAAAACCGCAGCCGTCGAATGGCGTCCTGCTGCAGCTTGCTGGTGGTAAAGGGGGGCAGCGGGTTTCTTCGCCGGGTCTTTTTGAGCACCTTGTCGACGATGAACGGCAGGCCGTCCAGGTCGGAAAGGATCCGGTCTGCGGCCTCCTGGTTTTCGATGCGAAGCTTTTTGCCGTCCTTTCGAACGAGCTTTGCCTCGAAGGCTGGAGGCTGGGATCCTTCCAGGTGTGCGGTGATCGACCAGTACTCTTCTGCTTCGAACGCCTGGATGGCGCGCTCCCGATCGCAGATGATCCGCACCGCCACCGATTGGACCCGGCCGGCCGAAAGCCCGCTTTTGACTTTCCGCCAGAGCAGGGGCGAAATCTGGTAGCCGACCAGCCGGTCGAGAATGCGCCGTGCCTGTTGGGCTTCGAACTTGTTCCGATCGAGGGCGGTGGGGGATTGAATCGCCTTGCGGATGGCGTTTTTGGTCAGCTCGTGGAAAAGAACCCGGTGAAACCGCCGCCCTTTTTTCTTGAGCACTTCTGAGGTGTGCCAGGCGATGGCTTCGCCTTCCCGGTCCGGGTCCGGTGCCAGATAGATGTCTTCGGCGTCTCCGGCGGCGCGCTTCAAGGAGGTGATCACCTTTTGTTTGCCGGCAATGGTTCGGTAGCTCGGTTTGAAGCCGTTTTCGATATCGATGCCGATTTCCTTGGGCGGCAGGTCCTTGATGTGCCCCATGGTAGCGGCCACGTCAAAGTCGGCTCCGAGATATTTTTTGATGGTCCGCACCTTGGTCGGCGACTCGACCACAACGAGGGGTTTCGCGCTCACAGAGTTCTCCAGGTGGAAAGGTTCAGGGTTCAGGGGTTTAAGGGTTCAGAGGTTCCAGGGTTCAGGGTTCAGGGGTCCCGGGGTTCAGGGTTCAAAGTTTAAAATTCCAGGTTCAAGGCTAAAGCAAAAAAATGATCAAATCTCAAATCACAATGACCAAACAAATTCCAAATTCCAAATCCCAATTTTCAAACAAGGGAATTTAAAGCCCTTTGTAGATGTTCATCTCTGGGCAGTGTGGCTTTTATTTTGTTTGGGATTTGAGAATTGGTGCTTGGTGCTTGTTTGGAATTTGGTGCTTGGTGCTTGTGATTTTTTTGTCCTTCTGACCTCTGACATCTGTATTTTAGCCTCCCAGCCTCCCAGCCTCCCAGCCTCCCGGCATAGAAGCGGCGCTCTGCCTATCAGTCTTTTCCCGGTTCGTCAACCTGGGCCGGGGCCGTCTTCTTCGCAGACGAACAATTTTCCGGGAAGCTGCCGGACCCGGCCTTTGAGCTCCAAGCCCAGCAGCAGGCCCGAAAGGCGTGCCGGGTCCATGGAAACGCGTCGGCCCAGCTCGTCGATGTGAATGGGGTAGGGGCTCAATACGGCACAAACGGCGGCCTCTTCGTCGGTCAGGGCCGGTGCCGCCGGTGCAGGAGCTGCGGCCCGGCGTTCGATTGCGGCGTCCAGCATCGGCGCAAGTTCCTCGATGACGTCGCCGGCGTTCTCCACCAGCTTGGCTCCCTGCTTGATCAGGGTGTGGGTCCCGGTGCTCTTGTGGGAATGGATGCTTCCGGGTACGGCGAACACTTCCCGGCCTTGGTCGGCCGCCAGCCGGGCTGTGATCAGCGATCCGCTTCGAAGCGTGGCCTCTGCGATCATCGTGCCCAGACACATCCCGCTGATGATCCGGTTTCGGATCGGAAAATGGTGCCCGTCCGGGCCGGCACCCGGCGGGAATTCGGAGACTACGGCCCCGGAAGCGGCGATACGTTCGGATAGCCGCCTGTTTTCGTTCGGATAGATTCTGTCCAGTCCGCTGCCGAGAACCGCCACGGTTTTGCCGCCGCCGTCCAGGGCGCCCTCATGGGCAGCGGTATCGATGCCCAGGGCCATTCCGCTGACCACGGTAAAGCCTTGCAGGGTTAGGTCCCGGCTCAAGCGGCGTGCGGTCCGCACGCCGTAGTCTGTAGGATGGCGGGATCCGACCACGGCGATGCAGTTGTCTGCTGCATCGAGGCGGCCGGCGACGTAAAGATATGCGGGCGGGTCGGGAATCTGCCGCAAAAGGGGAGGATATGCGGCGTCGTTTATCGTCACCACGCCGTAGCCGGCGGCAAGAGCCCGGTCCAGGTCCTGTTTGGCCGACGTCGAAATTCGATGGGCGGCGATGGTTTCGGCCAATTTTCCCGAGATGCCGTCGACCGCCGCCAGCGACCTTGGCGCGGCAGCCAAAACGGCCTCCGGCGATCCAAAGGCGTCCATGAGCCGCTTGAACAAGAGGCTGCCCACTCCCGGCACGCTTTGCAAGGTAAACCAGGGAAGAAGACGTTCCTTGTCGTTCATGGAGATCTCGTTTAGATGCTTGGCCCTTAAGCTGCTGAGCCGCTAAGAAAGAACCCGATGTCAGATGTCGGAGGTCGGATGTCAGAGGTCAAAAAATAACGGCCAGAGGTCAGATATCAGAGGTCAGAGGTCAGAAAACAAGATGACAGACGACGGATGACAGAGGACTGCGAATGACGGAGGCTGCCGCGCCGTCCCGTTTGCAACGGGATTTGATCAAGGATGAAACTTCACAAAAATCTTTTAGGAAGGCTTTTTCCCTTTCTGACCTCCGACCTCTGACCTCTGACCTCTGACCTCTCTGTCATCTGCTGCTCATCAGCTCCGCAGCTAAGCAGCCCTGCTACTTCTTCCTCGCCTGCCAGGCGAGCAGGATCGGGCTGGCCACGTAGACCGAAGAGTAGGTGCCGACGATCACGCCCACGGTCATGGCAAAGGCAAAATCGTGGATGATGCCGCCGCCTAAAATGAGCAGGGAGATGACCACCGCCAGGGTGGTGCCGGAGGTGAGCAGGGTCCGGCTCAGGGTTTCGTTCACGCTCCGGTTGATAATCCAACCCAGCGGTTTTCGATGGTGTTTTTTCAGGTTTTCCCGGATCCGGTCAAAGACGATGATGGTGTCGTTCAAAGAGTAGCCGATGATGGTCAACAAGGCGGCGATGATCGGCAGCGTAAATTCCTTGCCGAAGATACTGAAAATCCCCACCGTGATGGATACGTCGTGGATCAGGGCCACAATGGCGCCCATGGCGTATTTCAGTTCGAGAAACCAGAAAAGGGCGATGGCCACCAGCAGTGCCGAGAGCATCAAAAACGGTACGCTGACCTGGAAAATCGACAGCAGGTAGACGGCGCCTGCCAGGGCCGCGGCCATGATGCCGCTGATCATCCACTTCAGTTCGAACCGTCCCGAGATGTAAATGGTGATAAACAGCAGGGCGTAAAACATGGCAAACAGGGCTTTTTCACGAAGATCTTTTCCGACCTGGGGACCCACCATTTCCACCCGTCGGATTTCGGCGGCGGCGCCGGTGGCCGATTTCATCGCCTCGGCCAGCCGGGATGTGAATCCGGAGCCCACGGACGTGGAGGCATCGGTGCGGATGAGCACTTCGTGTTCTCCTTCTTCACCGAAGCTCTGCACCGACGAGGCTTGGAGATCAACGTCCTTTAACCCGTCTTTGACATCAGCGATTCGAATCGGCGCAGAGAATCGGACCTGGATCAGGGTGCCTCCGGCAAAATCGATGCCGTAGTTGATCCCCTTGTGAATCGCCAGCGATGCCAGGGTGATCAGAATCATCAGGGCCGACAGGGTGTAGGCCAACTTTCTTTTGCCGATGAAATCGATGTTGATGTCCGGTTTGAGTAGTTGCATGTAGTTTTTCCTAATCTTGATTTCTCATCCGCAGTTGCAAAAATTTGGCCGTTAAAAATCCACAGATGACAGATGACAGACGACAGACGACAGAGGACGGAAAATTGATTAAATCCCATTGTTTTCCGACCTCCGACATCTGACCTCCGACATCTGGCTTTTTGCTTCCCAGCGGCGCGCAGCGCCATGCTTCCCAGCATCCCAGCCTTCCAGCATCCCAGCGTCGCTGAGCATATGAGCGCACCGCGCTCATATGCTCAGCGCCTTGACCTTCCTCTTGAAGAGCAGGTAGTCGAAGATCGACCGGGAGAGGATCAGCGCCGTAAACAGGCTGGAGACGACCCCCAGGCTCAGGGTGACGGCAAATCCTTTCACCGGCCCGGTGCCGAACTGGAATAGCACCAGGGCCGCGATCAGGGTGGTGACGTTGGCATCTAAAATGGTCAGGGTTGCCCGGGAAAAACCGGCCTCCACCGCCGCTCTCGGCGTTTTGCCCACGTTCATCTCCTCCCGGATTCGCTCGAAGATGAGCACGTTGGCATCCACGGCCATGCCGATGGTCAGGATGATGCCGGCGATGCCGGGCAGCGTCAGGGTGGCGCCGAAGCCGGCAAGCCCGCCTGCGATCAGGACGATGTTGAGGATCAGGGCCGTGTCGGCGATCAATCCGGCCCCCCGGTAGTAGATGACCATGAAAATCACCACGAAGATGCCGCCCACCATCATGGAAAGCAGCCCCTTGCGGATGGAGTCGGTCCCCAAAGACGGCCCAACGGTCCGCTCCTCGATGATCTCCACCGGAGCCGGCAGGGCGCCGGCTCTTAGCACAATGGCCAGATCCCGGGCTTCTTCCATGGTGAAGTTGCCGGTGATTCGGGCCTCGCCCCCGGAGATCTTCTCCTGGATCACCGGCGCCGAGTAGATGTTGCCGTCCAGCACGATGGCCAGCCGCTCTTTGACGTTTTCTTCGGTGATCTGTTCGAAGAGCCGGGCCCCTTTGTTGTCGAAGGTTATCGAGACGTAGGGTTCATTGTATTGGGAATCGATCTGGACCCGGGCGTCGGTCAAATAGGCGCCGGTCAGGCGGGTGCGTTCTTCCACCAGATAGGGGATCTTGGTTTCCCGGTTTGTGGCCGGGTCCTGCCGGGTTTCATAGAGCAGTTCGGTTCCGGCAGGGATCCTGCCATTTTCAGCCTCCCTGGGATCGAGGCTTTCGTCCACCAGCTTGAACTCCAAAAGCGCGGTCCGGCCGATGAGTTCCTTGGCCCGTTCGGTGTCGCTGATGCCCGGCAGCTGGATGAGAATTCGTTTTTCGCCCTGCCGTCGGATGTCCGGCTCGCTGACGCCGAACTGGTCGATCCGGTTCCGGATGGTCTCCAGCGCCTGGCCGGTGGCCAGTTGCTTGATGTGCGCCGCCTCTTGGTCGGGAAGATCCAGGACCATCTGGAGGGTATCGGCCCCGGCGCTGCGGTCGGCGATTCGAAGATCGGCAAATTCATCGTCGAGCAGCTTTTCAAACGCCTCGATGTTGGTTTGCCCCCGAACTTCCAGGTGAATCCGGTTTCCGTCGGCCATGTCTACGGCCGCCAGCCGGATCCGTTCCCGGCGGGCCGAAAAACGAATCTCCTGCAGGTACCGCTCCAGGGTGCTTTCCACCGCCTTGTCGGTTTCGACTTCGAGCACCAGGTGCATCCCGCCCTGCAGGTCCAGCCCCAGGTTGATCTGCGTGCCGGGCCAGAGACCCTGCTTGAACGTCGGGGCGACATAGACAAAGGCGGCGATGACGACCGCCAGAATCAGAACCCATCGCCAAGAAAATTTTTTCAATGTTTCTCCCCGGATAAAATCGCTGCCGCGGTTTTATTTGAGTTTCGCGTCCCGCGAAACCGGTTTAAAAGTAAAGATCCGGGCCCTGAGGACCAGGATTGTGAGACTGCATTCAATCGGGTCCGGCACCGGTGTTGCCGGCGCCTGCCGTTTCAGACAGCCGCAGTGCCAATTTGCGATCCAACCGACGCACCAAAGCCCCGGCCGGCGTTGAACCTGGGGCCCATTCGTCGATCGGGGCTTTTCTCTTATGTTGTGCTACCTTCCAGTATCCCGCATCCAGCAACCAGCATCCCGCATCCAGCAACCAGCATCCCGCATCCAGCAACCAGCATCCAGCA
>CAYPFH010000191.1:0-7454 GCA_964409825.1 uncultured Desulfobacterales bacterium
AGTCGGTTGTGTATATCGTAAACTTACGTTTGAGTCGGGCAGCCGATGCACGATTCTCCTTTCCTCGCCTGAATTCTCCTCCTGTCCGATTCCCTGCTATCCATTTTCTGAAGGAGGATTATATGAAAACTTACCTTTCTTCTCTTTTCCGAAATGTTGCTAAAAAGTTTGCTATGGACACGAAAGAGACACCCTATCGTGGTGTCAATTGCATCAGGGAATAACCGGTCCTATACGCCGGAGGTGAAACATGCGAGGTATCGGAAGGGTTTTGTTTATCCGTAGAATTATATTTCCTTGTGTGGTTTTTGGCTGCCTGTTTTCCTTTTTGGTACTTCCTCTATCCGTTTCCGCTGCAGAGCATATCTATGTGGATCAGGCAAACGGGGTCAACAGTAGCGGTACCACCGGTTCGGTTGCCGATCCTTACAAGTCGATCACGTATGCGTTGGGGGCGTCGGAGTACCGTGGTTTGCCGGGGCCATGGGTAGTGCACGTGAAGGCGGGGGTGTACGATTCGGATCCTTCCAAGCCAGCCAACGAGCGGGAGATGTTTCCCATCGAGCTGCGTGATGGAATGACCATTATAGGAGAAGATGGAGCAGATTCCTGCATTATCAGCGGGGCATATGCAGCAAACAGCCAATCGGCACTGATTCGCGGGCAAGATGTCGACAATGTGAGCCTAAAGAACTTGATGCTGCGAGACAATAACCGAGGTTCCGGCAATGGCGGCGGCGCAGAGCTGATCGACAGTTATGGTGAAATCACAGGGTGCCGCATCGAAAACAATGACGCAGGCAGGGGCGGAGGCGCTTGGATATCCGGAGGACCATGGAAGATAAAAAACACGCTATTTTACCAGAATACCTCTGGATGGAGCCCCAACGGTAGTGCAGGAGGCGGAGTTTGTTTTGATGTCGGCCTTTCTTTAGAATTGTTGGACAATACTTTTATTGATAATTCCGGATGGAGTCTTGGCGGAGGAGTTTACATCGGAGGATCCGGTTCATCCGGGACAATAATGGGAAATACCTTTTTTAGAAATCAATTAGAAAATAATGAGATTTCTGGCGTCGGTATTTATCTTTCTTCTTTTTCTGGCGATATATCGAACAACCTATTTGTTTCAAACCAGGGAGCAGGCATTTATGCTGAGGTGATTACAGGATCTGTTGAAGGAAATATTCTATCGGGAAATACGGGTAGCGCTTTTTATACATATGGAGAAAATATTGATCCATCCAAGACGGTCATTTCCAACAATTTTTGGCTTTATAACGGCAGCTCAAACCCTGATTTCGATATGAATTTAGGAGCCGGCATATATGCATATTCAGCGGTGACGATGGTGAACAATACATTTTATGGAAACGCTACCGATGCTCCGGCCTACGGGGTCTATTTGGATCATGAGTATGGTGCCCATTCGGTAATCAAGAACAACCTTTTTTCAAATCTTCACACGGCCATCTATGAAGAGGGAGAACAGAATCCGATCTTGTCGCACAACAATTTTTCGGACCTTACCAATATCTTGATTCGCAACAACAACGAGTGGGGATCGGAGGCATTTTTTGTCGATATGATGGTCGACAATGCCAGCGACAACAGCGATTGGTCGTCTGGAGTCACAGGGGAGGATCTGGACACCGGCCAGTGGACGGAAGGTCCGGTCTACGATCCGGTCAACAACTGGACGGTACTGACGGACATCGCAAAAGCATGGATCGAAGGCCAGTGGTCCGGGGCGTTTGTGAACGTGACCGACACGACAGCCCGCCGCATTCATTTCAAGATCGTTGGAAACACGGCCACGCAGATCATGGTAAAAGGCAATCTGGAATCCGTGGATCTGTTGGGCGGCGGCAAACTTTACAGCATCGACGACTACCGGCTGTCGGCCGAGTCCCGGAACATCGATGCAGGAACCTTTGTCAACCTGGATAATGACTTCGAAGAAGATATGCGACCACAGAATGGAACCTTCGATATCGGGGCAGATGAGAAGACGGGTGAAGGAGTCCCGGTTAATCCCGTTATTTATACCAGTGCCGGGCCGAACGGCTTAATTTCGCCTTCAGGAAAGGTAACGATCAATACGGGACAAAGTCAGACGTTCACAATCAATCCCAATCCCAACTATAAGATCGTGGATGTTCGGGTGGATGGGCAATCCGTTGGGCCTGTTAGCAGTTACACCTTTTCCAATGTACTTTCATCCGGGCATACCATATTCGCCGAATTCTCATTATTGTCTACCGCAAAAGAAATTCACATCCATGTCGATCAGGCCAGCGGCTTTAACCATCCACAGGAGTCTGGCACACCTGCCTATCCTTACAAGTCGATCACGTATGCGTTGGGGGCGTCGGAGTACCGTGGTTTGCCGGGGCCATGGGTAGTGCACGTGAAGGCGGGGGTGTACGATTCGGATCCTTCCAAGCCAGCCAACGAGCGGGAGATGTTTCCCATCGAGCTGCGTGATGGAATGACCATTATAGGAGAAGATGGAGCAGATTCCTGCATTATCAGCGGGGCATATGCAGCAAACAGCCAATCGGCACTGATTCGCGGGCAAGATGTCGACAATGTGAGCCTAAAGAACTTGATGCTGCGAGACAATAACCGAGGTTCCGGCAATGGCGGCGGCGCAGAGCTGATCGACAGTTATGGTGAAATCACAGGGTGCCGCATCGAAAACAATGACGCAGGCAGGGGCGGAGGCGCTTGGATATCCGGAGGACCATGGAAGATAAAAAACACGCTATTTTACCAGAATACCTCTGGATGGAGCCCCAACGGTAGTGCAGGAGGCGGAGTTTGTTTTGATGTCGGCCTTTCTTTAGAATTGTTGGACAATACTTTTATTGATAATTCCGGATGGAGTCTTGGCGGAGGAGTTTACATCGGAGGATCCGGTTCATCCGGGACAATAATGGGAAATACCTTTTTTAGAAATCAATTAGAAAATAATGAGATTTCTGGCGTCGGTATTTATCTTTCTTCTTTTTCTGGCGATATATCGAACAACCTATTTGTTTCAAACCAGGGAGCAGGCATTTATGCTGAGGTGATTACAGGATCTGTTGAAGGAAATATTCTATCGGGAAATACGGGTAGCGCTTTTTATACATATGGAGAAAATATTGATCCATCCAAGACGGTCATTTCCAACAATTTTTGGCTTTATAACGGCAGCTCAAACCCTGATTTCGATATGAATTTAGGAGCCGGCATATATGCATATTCAGCGGTGACGATGGTGAACAATACATTTTATGGAAACGCTACCGATGCTCCGGCCTACGGGGTCTATTTGGATCATGAGTATGGTGCCCATTCGGTAATCAAGAACAACCTTTTTTCAAATCTTCACACGGCCATCTATGAAGAGGGAGAACAGAATCCGATCTTGTCGCACAACAATTTTTCGGACCTTACCAATATCTTGATTCGCAACAACAACGAGTGGGGATCGGAGGCATTTTTTGTCGATATGATGGTCGACAATGCCAGCGACAACAGCGATTGGTCGTCTGGAGTCACAGGGGAGGATCTGGACACCGGCCAGTGGACGGAAGGTCCGGTCTACGATCCGGTCAACAACTGGACGGTACTGACGGACATCGCAAAAGCATGGATCGAAGGCCAGTGGTCCGGGGCGTTTGTGAACGTGACCGACACGACAGCCCGCCGCATTCATTTCAAGATCGTTGGAAACACGGCCACGCAGATCATGGTAAAAGGCAATCTGGAATCCGTGGATCTGTTGGGCGGCGGCAAACTTTACAGCATCGACGACTACCGGCTGTCGGCCGAGTCCCGGAACATCGATGCAGGAACCTTTGTCAACCTGGATAATGACTTCGAAGAAGATATGCGACCACAGGCCGGAGTCTTCGATATCGGGGCAGATGAGTTCTTCGTCGGAGAGTTGTCCTCATTTACGCTTGCGGCCAGCGCGGGAACCGGAGGCAGCATCTTTCCATCGGGCAACATTGCCGTAACTCAGGGAGGCACGCAACAGTTCGCCATCAGCGCTTCTCCCGGTTATTTCGTCGCCGAGGTATTGATAGACGGGTCCCGCATCGGCCCAACCGATTCGTACACCTTCACAAACGTTCAGGGGAGCCACACCATCATGGCCGAATTTAGCATCATTCTGGACGCCTACACCATTACTGCAACGAGCGGGGCGGGTGGCAGCATCAGCCCCTCCGGCAGCATCCAGACAGACCGGGGGACCGACCGGACCTTTACCATCACCCCGGCCCCGGGCTTTACCATTCAGGCGGTATACATCGACGGACTTTTCGCAGGCTCCATCGAAACTCATTCATTTATTGACATCATTGCCGATCATTCGATCCACGCCGTGTTCGATTTTACCGGAGAAATGCAAGCGTCTTCGATTACTTGCAATCTGTCAGACACGGATCTGATTGTCGGACAGCCGCTTTCGGTGACCGGGCAGATCACTCCGGGGCCCACGCAAGCCGGAGCGTTTGTCGATGTGGAGATCATACCTTCAGGCGGCGTGGCCTACCATAATTCGGTAATTGCCAATGTGCTTGGGGCGTTTGCCTACCAACTGCCCTGCGGTCTTGTGAACCAGGCAGGGCAGTGGACGGCGAGGGCTACATGGAACGGAGACGAAGCTCTGCACGGCGCTACCAGTCCGGAGCGAACCTTCAATGTTACCAAAGCCGGCAGCCGGGTGAGCCTCCACGCCACTTCGAATGCGGTCAAGCTTGGGGACTTGGTCACCCTCACCGGTAAATTCACGGCCGAGCCGGACTGCAGCGGCGGGCTTGAAGGACGGCAGATCGATTTGATCCTGACCGGCCCGGACGGCACGCAGATGGTTCAGAGGGTGGAAACAAACGATCCCTGGGGCCATTTTCTCCTCGAAGACATCGACGGATTGAATTTATTGGGGCAGTGGACGATCCAGGCCGATTTTGCCGAAGACGTCGGCTATACGGCATCGTCCTCGGAGCCGGTCATCGTCAAGGTTCTGGAGACCGCCGGATACGCGATCATCGTCCAGGGGAAAATCCAGAGCCAGGAAGGAATCGACTCCCACAGCAAAACCACCGACTTTGTCTACCGGAAGCTCAAGGAACGCGGTCTTCTGGATGAAGACATCCAGTATTTTAACTACCAGACATGGCGCACCGGCGTGGACGCCGCCCCGGAGAAGGCGGCCGTTGAGACCGCGATCACGGAGTGGGCAAGGGATAAAATGAACGGCCAGCC
The DNA here is from genome assembly GCA_964409825.1 of uncultured Desulfobacterales bacterium. GTDB lineage: Bacteria > Desulfobacterota > Desulfobacteria > Desulfobacterales > CAFBRK01 > JAIPEL01. The sequence continues at coordinate 5,263 of CAYPFH010000191.1, forward strand.
GGCCAATCTTTATCTCATCATGGTGGATCACGGGCTGGACGACGCATTTTTCATCTATCCCGACACTATCACTGCTGCCGAGCTGGATGGATGGCTGGGCGCGCTTCAGGCGAGCCTCACCGGGCAGGCGGCAAATCAGGAAATCATCACACTGCTCGGCTTCTGCCGCTCGGGAAGCTTCATCGAAAATCTTTCCGGACCGCACCGGCTGGTGATTGCCAGCGCGGCTCCGGGCGAGTCCTCCTACAAAGGGCCGAAGGACTCTGACGGAATCCGGGACGGAGAGTACTTTGTTTCGGAGTTTTTCAAGTCTGCTTCGGTCGGAAGACCGGTCAGCGAGTGCTTTACCCTGGCCGCCCGGCGAATTCGGGAATTCACCAAACGCAGCTGGGGATCGGTCAATGGACCGTTTTTCGATTTCTCTCGGCAGCACCCTCTTTTGGACGACAACTCCGATGGCCACGGAAGCCACATTCTTTTCCAGGAAAATGGCGACGGTGTGGTGGGTAAAGGACTGTTTATCGGCGTGAGCACGATTACCGGGAACGATCCTGAGGACGTTGCGATTACTGCAGTGGCGGATACGATTTACCTTTCCGAAGAGCAAAATTCGAGGGTTCTATGGGCCCAGGTGGACAACAACAGCCGGGTCCAGTCGATTTGGGCGGAAGTGAAGCCCCCCGACTACGACCCGGTGGATGCCGGAGGTTCCGGTCAGGTGGAGATGGATTTGGCAAAAACCGTTGGCGCCTGGAACTCTGATACGGGCCGCTATGAATGGAGCCTTTCCGGTTTCGATGCGCCTGGAACCTACCAGATCTTTTATTTCGCAAAAGACAACAACACCGGCAACGTGTCGCAAATGATGCAGACCCGAGTGTACAAGGCGGAGGCCTCCAACCAGGCGCCCGGCGCGGCAGCTCTGATCGAACCGATTAAGGACAGAGAAACGCTTACCCAGGTGTTTTTCGACTGGGAGGATACCACCGACCCTGACGACGACCTGTTAACCTATACGCTCTTGATCTCAAAGGCCGATCCTGCCTTTTCCGATCCAATCTCGATTGAATTTCTGATTCACAGCCACGCTCTGCTGGGTGAGGAAGACGGCATCGAGGATCTCAGCACCTATTACTGGAAAATTTTGGCTGTAGACGAAGCCGGTGCGGTGAGCGAAAGCGAGGTGGGGTCTTTTCATACCGACAACACCAACCCGCTGTACCCCGGATTTTTGAAGGGATCCGTCTACGATGTGCTGACCAGCGAAGTCATCCCGAATGCCACTGTGGTGATCGATGGTGTCGGAACTGCGATTGCCGATTCCAGGGGTGAATTTCTGACATACCTATCCGCCGGAACCTATGACCTGACGGTCCAGGCCACCGGATATTTTCCAGTTACGAAATCCAATATCGGCGTCCCATCTGGCGGAGTAAAAACCATATCTCCGATCGCCATGGATTCGATGCAGGTGGAAGCGCCGGTCATTTCCCCATCCGGAGGGCTGTATACGACTGCTCAAACGGCGATCATCACCTGTTCGACGGCAGAAGCCGTCATTCGGTACACCACGGACGGGACTGAACCGGACGCGACATCCGGCCAGTACACGGGTCTTATCGAAATCGACCGCTCGATGACGCTCAGTGCAAGAGCCTACGTACCCGGCATGGAGGAAAGCGAAATAACTACGGCGGTGTTTACCATCACAGGAAGTGTTGCCGCCCCGGTTTTCACACCGCCGCCGGGCACCTATCCTTCGAGCCAGCAGGTGGTGATCACCTGCGAGACAGAAGGGACCGTCATCCGGTACACCCTTGATGGAAACCAACCTGATCTGAGTTCCACCCTTTACAGCGGTCCGATACGGCTAAGCACACCAACGACCCTTTCGGCCGTCGCATTTCTAACCGATTCGGCGGCGAGTCAGGCCAGCATTGCCGTCTACGATATATCCGTAACCCTGGGTGATATCGATAGCGATGGAGATGCAGATTTGGCCGACGTTATCCGCATGATGAAAATCATGGTCGGGATCAACAGCGGGGAAGAAATTCAAAAAGAGGCCGCTCTTGATTCTCAGCAATTCGGATTGAAAGACGTCTTGCACGTGATTCAGGAATTATCCGGGAACAGATAAATCGGATATTTCACTTTCATCAGGAGATTACAGACCCAAGCCCCCCGGAGGT
>CAYPFH010000192.1:0-7443 GCA_964409825.1 uncultured Desulfobacterales bacterium
CTGGATACTGGATACTGGATCCTGGATACTGGATACTGGATACTGGATACTGGATGGTAGTGCTCCGTTTTTTCCACCGGTCCTCTGCAGGCAAGATCTTTCATTCGGTCTCTCCTTATCCAGGATCAAGGATCCAGAGACCAGAATCCAGTACTATGACAACCGTGCTGCCACCTCCTCCTTGAGCCTCTCCATTGCCGCAAGCTGTTCGGAAAACCGCTCAGGGGGGTTTTCGCCCACGGGGTGCTTGAAAAAAAAGCCGAGCTCCGGCACCGGTCCTTTGCGCCCCAGGGACCCCAGAACGGCCATCCACCGGGCAAGGTCCAAGACCATCGGGGCGGCCAGAATCGAATCCCGGCCCTGTAAATCGAGCCGGATCGACATGGGCATGTCGAAAATACCGAGAAAATCGACCACGTCCCAGGCCTCCTTGGCATCCCCCCGGGGCGGATAGTAATCGATCCGAACCTGGTGGGTCGGCTGGCCGTAGCGTTCCCCCACCGGGTAGCCCAGCACCCGATCGAGGATGTCGGTCTTGTTGGCGAGCTTTCCCCGGGCACGGTCCGGATCCATGAGGTTTCGCCCGTCCTCGTTTCCCAGGATGTTGAGGCTGTACCAGCCGTCCACGTAAAGCCCCCGCACCCGAAGGGCTTCGGCCAGAACGATTTTAAAATAGGTCTGGCCGGTCTTTCCATCCCTTCCTGCCATCGGAACGCCGATTTCCTCGGCAAGGTCGACCACCGCCGGCAGCTCGATCCGATTCGGCGTGAAATTGACCACCGGGATACCGGCCCGAATGGCGGCAATGGCATAGGCCAGATCGGGAAAAGTCTCCCAGCGGATGTCGGCGTATAGCCGGCCGAGATTGAGTCCCTCGGCAGGCGCAGGGACCGCAGCGGCGGGCAGCAGATTGACCATCACCGGAAGGCTTTCCGGCCAGTGGGCCTTGAAGTGTTCGATGTCCGCCAGAATCTGTTCCACCTGGCCGCCGATCTCTTCGGCCGTCTTCTCCGGGCAGATAATCGGCACCTGCGCCAGCGCCTCACCGTACCGCCTTTCCACAGCTTCCGGCAGAATCCGGTGCTCCAGCAGGCACTGATTCAAGGGGGTGTCGCAGGGATCCCAGCCGGCCACCCGGATGGCGTCCAGCGGAAGGATGTCGGTGAAAAGATCTCCGGTGGTCAGTCCCGGTCTGACCGAAGCCGGTTTTGTTTTCAACGCTTCAGCGGCGGCGGCCAGGGAGCTTCCGATAGCCCCCTTCGCCCCGGCCACCAGGATTAAAAGCTCCCGGGGCTGAAAATGATCTGAAATGGTCATCTTTTCTTACCTTGAAGGTTCGGCTCAACCGGAAGCGCCAAACTGCGCGAGTCGATCGGCGCAGCCTGTTGGCCGCCTATAACTGGTCTTTTGTATCGTTTCGCGGAACGCGAAACTTTCATTAAATCGCACCCCCGACCTTATCGGTGCTGAGATTTGATCAGCAGCAGCGTGTTTCCGATCACGCTCAGGCTGCTGCAGAGCATCGCCGTGACGGCCACCAGCGGAGAAAGCAGTCCGGCCATGGCCACCGGGATGGCGATCGCGTTGTACAGGAACGAAAAGGCCAGGTTCTGGTGAATCTTGCGGTTGACCCGGCCGGCCAGGCCAAAAAAACCCAATAGCTGCCGCAGATCGCTCTTCATCAGGGTGACCTGGGCGGCCTCGGCTCCGACGGCGCCGCCGCCGTGAACAGCGACGCCAAGATCTGCGCTGGCAAGGGCCGGGGCGTCGTTGATCCCGTCGCCGACCATCGCCACCCGGTATCCGCTTCGGCGCAGTTCCTGCACATGCCGGGCCTTTTCCGCCGGGGTCATGTCTCCGGATGCGTCGGACACCCCCAATTGCCCGGCGACCGCCGCCGTTGCACCGGCCCCGTCTCCGGAAACCACCGACAGCCGGTATCCGCCTGCCGTCAGCTGCCGGACCGCCGCAGCGCTTCCGTCTCGGATCCGGTCGCCGAACACGAGAACTCCGGCCGGCCGCCCGCCGACAGTCATATAAACCATGGACCGAAGCGAATCAACGGTAGATACCGATTTTTCATCCAGCACGGGAAAGCAGTTGCCCGGATCGGCAAACCCCGGGCTGCCGATGCGCACCGGCTCTTGGTTCCAGCTTCCGGAAACCCCCTGCGGATCTTTTTTTCGCGCCGCTACCGGCGCCGGGGCAATGCCTCTTTTCTGGGCCTGGCGAAGAATTTCCCGGCCGACCGCGTGCTCTGCATCAGCTTCGAGGCCGGCCGCCAGCGCCAGCAGTTCCGTTTCTGTCCGGCCCTCCAGGGGAAGGATTTCGCGCAACTCCCACCGGCCTGTCGTTAGGGTGCCGGTCTTGTCGAACACCACTGCATCGACGGCTTCGGCCTCCTCAAAGGCGGTAAAGGCCGGCACCAGAATCCCCTTTCGTCCGGCCAGCGAGATCCCCGCCACCCGGGCAAGGGGGATGGCGATTCCCAGGGCGCAGGGACAGGAAATCACCATTACGGTCACCGCCCGGATCACGGCGGTTTCCGCTGCCGCGCCCCTCAGCAGGCAGACGGCGGCGGTGGCGGCGGCCAGCAAAAGAACCAGGGGGACCAGAAACCGAAGGGCACGGTCGGTGCGGGTCTCCAAGGGGGTCTTTTCTTCCAGAGCGGTTTCCATGATCCGTATCATCTGGCCGAGCACCGATTCGGGGCCAACCGCTTCGGCCCGGACCAGCAGGCGCCCGTCGTGAACCCGGCTTCCGCTGACGATCCTGTCTCCGGCTTGCTTGCGGATGCCCGCCGCCTCGCCCGTGAGAGACGACTCGTCCACGATGCCGGACCCTTCCAGAACGAGGCCGTCTGCCGCAGCCACTTCGCCTGATTCGATCCGGAAGCGGTCCCCGGCGGCCAGCAGTTCTGCGGGAAGATACCGGCCCTTTGGGTCGTTCTCCGCACAGATTCGCACCTTTGCCGGCCGCAGGGTAAAAACGGCGGTCAGGTCCTCCTGCACCCGGTCCTTGGCCCGCCGCTCCAGCAGCTTTCCCAAAAGGACCAGTGTGATCAGCATGCTGGCGGTGTCGAAATAGAGATGAAGACTGCCCGATGCGAAATTATACATCGAAAACAAATAGGCGCTGGCCGCCCCGGCGCCGACCAGGGTCTCCATTCCAAAGGCACCGGTCGGAATCGAAAGGGCCGCCCGGCTGAAAATGGGCAGCCCTCCATAGGCCATGACCACCGTGGACATCAGAAAAATCGGCCAGGACAGGTAGCGGACCGATTCTTCCGGCAGCTCGGTGAAAAAGCCCGAGTAAAGGGCAAAAGAGAGCATCATCACGTTCATGGACAAAAAGGCCGAAACGGCAAAGCGTACGAACTCGGCCCGGCCCCGGCGACTGGCCGGCGACTCGTCGGGCAGCGTCGTGCGGTATCCGAGCCGGTGAACGACTTGCCGGATCCGTTCCGGAGAGGTGCGCACCGGGTCGTAAACCGCCCGCAGGCGGTCGGTGGAAAAATGGCAGGCTGCCTCGAAAACGCCGTCCTGCCGGTGGAGCATCTCTTCGATCACCCAGGCGCAGGCCGGACACCACATCCCTTCGATCTGCAGGTGCAGGGACAGGCCGGGTGCTGCGCCTTTCTCCACAGGCCGGCTTTCCTCGACCGGAGGCGGCCCGCCGCGGCTTCGTGCGGCCAGATCGTCTTCGTCGCCGGGGATGATGCCCGCCTCCACGCAGCGCCGGTAGATTTCCGTGCGGCGGAATTGGGCCGGATCGCCGGCCCCGGAAGCTTCCATCAGCATGACGAAGACCTGCCGGCAGCCCAGGCAGCAAAAATGCCGATCGCCTTGGCGGGTGGAAAGAAAATAAGTACCGTATTGCAGGGAAAGGCCGCAAAGATCGCAGGCGCCGGGGGGGGATTTCATCTCATTTGCGGACGCCGAGGGATTTGACGTACGCCACGATCATCCATCGCTCGTTCAACTCAATGGTGGTGGCCAAAGGAGGCTGGCGCCCGCCGGGAATGCCGTAGCTGATTTCCTTGAACATAGCCCCGGGGGAAAGCGCCTGCGCCTTGACGCTCCGAAGATCGGTGGGCAAAGGGGCAAAACTCTGACCCACGGTGCCGTTGCCGTCGTGGTGGTTTCCGTGGCACTGGGCGCAGTAGGCAAAATATCCTTTCTTGCCCCCGGCGATTCCAGCCTCGCTTTCTGCACCTTCCGGAAATTCCAGCAAGGCAGCAGATGCCGAACGGTACAGAGCCTCGCCGCCGGAGGCCGGGACAGTGCCGGTCTGCATGACCAGCATCGGCTGTTCATGGGGCCGGACGCCCGGCGTCTCCCACATTCTGCCCACCTTCAGCACGTTGTCGACCAGGGTGAGGGCATAATGGGCCCCCACGAGCACGACAATGGGCAGCAGCAAAATGACCAGCTTTTTCTTCATCTACTCCCCCCTTGCGCCCCGGACGTGCTGGGGATGGGGCAGCAGCGGATACACCGCATGCGGGGATTCGGCGGGCACGTCGGCTACGACGGGAAAATCCCAGTCCGGCATGCCGCGATCCCCGACCACGTAGAATGCATATGCTCCCTTGGCCAGAATCAGGGCGATCATCAGAAAAATGACGATCCAGGTCCTGAGCGCGGATTCTCTGGGTGGGGTAAGAATCGACTCTCTTGGAAGCAGATGATCTTCGTTCATATTTTCACTCCCAGCAGACCGTGGAACAGAATGTAAAAAAAGCCCCACACCACGGTGCCGACGATGGTAAGGGTCATGGCCACCGGGAAAGGAGCGTCCCGATCCTCGAGACCGCCGGGAAACCGGTAGATGATCTGACGGCTCCGCTCGTCGGAACCCTTTCCGTGGTAATAGATGTAGCCCAGAAAAAGGCCGAAGATAATCAAAAAAACAAGGGTCGGCAACAGATACAGGAAAACGTCCTGCAGATTGCGCAATGGGAAGAAATGCATGTCACGCTCTCCTGGCCATACTGCCTTCCATGGCTTTTTTTGCAGATCCTGGATGCTGGATACCGGATCCTGGATTCAGATAAGTCCTATACCGGTTTTTTCAAGAATCCAGGATCGAGGATCCAGGATCCAGGATCCAGGATCCAGGATCTTTCTGCTTTTCCCTCACTCGTTCCAACAGGTCCCGAGCGGTCCGATGCCAAAAGGCATCACCCGCCCCCGTGAATGATCGCAAACACCAGCACCGCCGCAGAAGCGGCCAGGCCGGCAATGGCAAGCAGAAAAAGGCCGTAGATCTCGATCCGGCGGAAGGCCGACGACGGCGGCGGCGACGTCGTGTCGGAATCGCCCTGCAGCGGCAGGTACCGGGCCCGCTGCTGGTCTCTGAACTGGCCGTTTTTCAGCGCCCAGAAAAAAACCGCCAGGGTGATGGCCAGCCCGACGACGATGTATGTGATAAAGTAGGGAAAGTACATTGGTTGATTGTTTGACTGGTTGATTGGTTGATTGGTTGAACCCGTCGGATCCGTCCGATCGGGCGGATGGGTCGTATCGGGCAATAAAATTACGGCCGATGCCATACCCCTTTGGTTCCCAATCGACCCTTCAACCCGTCAACGATTCACCTCGCCGGGCTCGTTAGCCGCATCGATGCCGCGCGGTTCGGTATTGGCATCGCTGTCGTCGATGAAATAGACCGCCACGTAGTTGCCCACATCCCAGATTTTTTCAGACTCCAGTTCCCGCTTGAAATAGGGCATGGCCGTTCCGGTGATGCCGTTCATGATCTGGTAGTAGAGAATCCCGCCGGAAATTTCCCGATTCTTTAAAATGGTGAAGTTCAGCGGCGGCGGGTAGAGCCAGGGCTGGGCCGGTCCCATGCCGTCTCCCACCGGGCCGTGGCAGCCGATGCAGAACTGCTGATAGATCAGGCGGCCGCGGGCGAGTCCGGCGTCGGTGGTCGGGTACGGATTCGGCAGGTCCCGCCAGCCCTGCGGAATGCTTTCGCTCAACCATTTGACGTTTTCATCCGGCCCGGCCTCGTAAGCGGCCGCAGCCTCCTTCTTCCAGTAGTTCTGTCGCTGCATCCGCTGGTCTGCATCGGCCATGCCGAGGCTCTGGATGTAAGCGGTCAGCGCCTGAAGCTTGTCCTCTCCCAAAAAGGCCACCTCCGGCATGATCGAGTTGGGCCGGGTGTAGCGCGGATTGATGAAGTGGGCGATGTGCCAGTCGTCGGGGTGCTCTCCGCCTTCCTGGGAAAGATCGGGTCCGGTCCGCTGGGAGCCGAGCAGAATCGGCTGGTCCGAAACGTAGTCCCCGGCCTGGGCAATCCGTTCTGCGCCGTGTCCCCAGTCGATGGTCCGGATCGACTGGCTGTGGCAGTAGACGCAGCCGTTGGCGATGTAGATGAGGCGGCCTTCGGCCTCCAGGGCCGATCGGGTGCGGAAAGTCTCCGAAGGCGTATCGTGGCGGGTGGCCCACGGAACATAGACCACCACCAGCACGATCGCGGCCAGCAGCAGAAGACTTCCGATGATCACGGCGGCGGGGGTCATTTTCATGAAACGGCTTCTCCCGGTTTGGAAAGGAGCGTCCGCACTCCATTGTAAAGGCCGATGACGGCGGAGCTGAAAATGAGCAGTCCGAGCATCGCCCGGGTAACGTAGTAATAGTGCAGTTCGGGAAGCACCCGGTAGACGGTTTCACCATTGTACCAGGCATTTCCCTGAATGAGCCCGACGATGGTCAACACAACGGTAAAGCCGACCATCCCGATGAGTACCATCCAGTATTGGAGGTCCGCCAGCAGCCGGCTGTACAGGGGTTTTCCGCTGACTCTGGGCAGAATGTAGTACATCCCGCCCAGGGCGATCATGCCGGCAAAGCCGAGAACGCCGATGTGGGCGTGGGCCACCACCCAATTGTTGAAATGGGTGATGCGCTGGACCACCGGCAGGGCCATCATGGATCCCTGGATGCTGACGAAAAAGTACATGATCGTCCCGGTGAAGACGAACTTTGCACCGATATCTTCGTGGATCGCGCCCAGTTTGCCCTTGGCCGTGTACCAGATGTTGATCAGAAAGGCCATCACCGGGATGACCATGGCCACGCTGTCGACGATCGATATCACCTTGAGCCAGGTGGGGACCGGCACCTGGAGCAGGTGGTGGGTGCCGATGTGGGTGTAGATCACGATCAGCGACCAGAATCCCAACAACGAAAGGGTGTGGCTGTAGAGCGGCGATTTGACCACCCGCGGAATCACGTAATAGGCCACCCCGGCGGACAGGGGCGTGAGCAGCAGCCCGAAGATGTTGTGCCCGTAAAACCAGAGGAGGATCGCGTCCGGAATTCCGGTCAGCGCGCCGGTGTCCGGTTTCCAGATCACGTTTCCAAGGGAGAAGGTGACGCTGGTCAGCACGACCGCAGCGCAGGCATACCAGACCGAAACGTATAAAATCGGCTC
>CAYPFH010000193.1:0-7374 GCA_964409825.1 uncultured Desulfobacterales bacterium
CGTGGCCGGTATTGGGTCATTGCCGGCAACACGGACTAGACTGCGCGCGTTCCTCCAACGGCAGGGGCTCCGACATCAGTTTCAGGTTTGATCAAACTGGCCGGTCGAGACCAAAAGCTTCTCATAAATCTTCCGCCGGAGAATCCTGAACCTGGAATCTGGAATTTTGAATCCCGCCGCGGTCAGCGGCGGCGCTCATGTGCGGCATTCTCCGGGGTTGAGAAAAGCCAGGATCGCCTCGCCGACGGCGGTCCGAACCTTGGGGCAGCGGAGAAAGTGCCCGCCCGGAAAGACCTGGAAACGGGCGTTGGGGCATATGCGCCGGATGGCCGGTTCGTAGTCCTTACCCATTTCCCGGTGGAAAATCCGAAGAACCTCGTCTTGCCGTCCATACAGGCAAAGGGAGGGCGTTTCGGAAAGGACCACGCCGGAAAGCGGGTTGGGCATCATCATTTCTGCCAGGATTCTAAAAAGACGGGTGCGGCTTCGTCGGAGGACCCCGAAATGTCCGGGTCCCCTGCCGATCTGGGGAAACAGAAAATCCAGATAGGACTTTAGCCGGTTCGGCCTTTTGGCGTCATCAGAAGCGCCGTGGGACTGGCGCCGGCAAAAAACCCAAAAAGATCGCAGGACCGGAAGCAGGTCCATCCGGGTCAGAGGATTGACCAACGCCAGCTTGGAAATGGGGTTCGGCGCCGTCGGCGCCGCGCTGAGCAGAGGGATGGCCGAATAGGAAGTGGCCACCGCAAAGAGCGGGATTCTCCGGCGCCGGGATTCTGCAGCGGCATGAAAGAGGGCCTGGCGGGTATCGTGAATCGAAGCGGCAAGAGAGAAGCGGCCCGGCGTGATGCCGTGGCCGGTATAGCTGAAGCTGAAAAGGTCGTACCCGTCCCGGATCAACGGCCGATAGATCCGAACCTGCTGGGCGGCCGCGCCTCCGATCAGCGGCGGCGCAAAAATCAGGCCTCTGGGGTGCGGATGGGCGGCCATCACCCACTCCAGGGGCGCGTTATTCCCCGGGAGTCGAACCCCTCGCTCGAAAACCGGCCGAAAAATCATCTTCCTTCCACACTCTGAATGAAATCCGCGATGCTCCGGTGCACGCTGTTCGACTGCGGTCCCAGCAAAATGCCGTGCCGGTCGCAATGAAGCAGCATGTAGCGCTTGTCTTCGGAGCCGAGCAGATCGAATATCCGCCGGGATCCCTTCGGATCGACCACCGGATCGTCGCTGGCCTGGACTACGAGCGCGGGAATCTTCAGATCGGCCAACCGCGGCTCCAATGACTCCATCAGCCGCTCGATCTCTCTTACCCCGGATACCGGATTTCTCAGGTAGTTGATGTGGGGGTTTTCCGGCCGGTTTTCGACAAACTCCATCTGGGCGCCGGCCATCCTGGCTCTTTTCATGATCCGGTTCCAGGCATCTACGGCCGGAACGAATCGGGTAGACATGTGCTGAAGGCGCAGCGGGGGCGCCACCGCAAACACCGCCTTTATTTGCGGCACCCGGGTGGCCAGGTCCAAGGCCAGGCCGGCGCCGGTGGAAAAGCCGCCGACGACCACGTTTTTGCAGATACCGCTGATCACCGCATATCCCCGCTCCACGGAATCGATCCACTCTTTGTAGCTTCGCTGCGCCAAGTCCTCAGGGGCGGTTCCGTGCCCCCGCAGCCGGGGGGTGTAGACCCAGTATCCAAGTCTTCCCAAAAACAGGGCAAGCTCCCGGACCTCGGCCGGCGCCGCCATGTACCCGTGAATCAGCAGCACCCCGGTGCCGCGAAACCTTCCCCGGACCAGCAGCGGCGTGCCGATTCGAACCGGCTTGCTCTCATCGGGCAGAAAATGGGTTCGGTAGTCGGCGTCGAATTCGGCCAGCGCCTCTCCGATGAGCATCCGGGAAAGGCGTCGGCGCACCCAGAATCCCGGCAGCCAGGCCGCACGGCGAATCCGCTTGAGCAGGCGCGTCAGGGGTTCGATTTCGTTTGCCATGACCGCCACCGGGTTGTCGATGCGCACCCGATGGAAATCGAACACCGAATCGAACCGGGATCGGTTTCGTACCAGAAAGCCGCCCTCTTTTTTCACGACGCCCTTTTCCTCGGCCAGTTCGAAAAAATCGCGATATCGCTGATGCCGATCGTCGGTGACCAGATGAAACGGGCTTTCTTCGAGGGAGTCATGACGGTAAACGCCGGCCGTTTTCATGCCGGAGCCAATCACGTAAAGCGCCCGCCGCAGAAAATCCGCTTCGGCGATTCTGTCCACGGGACGCTCCCGGATCATGGCGGCAAACAGGTGGTCGAAGTTCACGGTGGTCATGGCGTAGATGGCAGTCATGTACCGCTTCATGAGCCTCAGCGCCGCCCGCCGCATGGCCTGGATCGAAGGGATCGCCTCGTCGAAATCGATGGGCCGAACGGTGCCGATGTCCTTTTCGATGATACGATTTTGCAGATACGGGGCGACCTCGATGGGAGCACCGATGCGGATATCCACGTCCACACCGAACAGAAGCATGGCCCCTTCGGTCATCAACTCTTCCAGGGCCCGCTCCGGAATATTTTCGACGAAACGGGAGGCCAGGACGCTGAGCAGGTTCTCCCGCGCCCGGAGCGGATAGTAGGTGACGTTGACGGGAATGATGACGGTTTTTTTGTCGAGCACCGTCTCTATAGAGTCGATGCGAAGGCGATCGAGGAGGCGTTTTACTTCTTCCGGGTTGCTTTGCTGCATTTTGGCCAGACGCCGGCGGTAAAATTCGGTTCTCAAGGCAAGGGCGGCAGCGCCGGTGTGGGGCGCGCGACGGCCGTCTGCAAATGAAACGGCAAACTGTCCTTTTTCGACGATTTTGCGGCTTTTGACCATCCGTCCCTCTGGAAAGATGATCCATGCCGCCTCTCCGGTCAGCAGGCTGCGGACGATCAGCTTGTCCCGGTCCGGGTTTTTCGTGGAAACCGCACCCACCTGGTCCAGAAAGGTCCCCAGCGCACCCTTGAAAAGCTCGGCCGCGGCAAGAGACCACACCGGCATTCGAATGAGCTGATGAATATGGTAGGGCATCAGCAGGGTTTCGATCCGCGTGAAGTGGTTGATGACAAAGATCAAGGAGCCGGAGGGCAGGTTCTCTTCTCCGTGGATGCGCACTTTTGCCCGCAGAAAAGAGGAAAGGGTCTTGATGGCAAGACCCGTCGTCCGGTAGGCATAGGCGTTCATGCAGCCACTATATGCCGAAATCAAAAATGCTTCAAGCGTCGTGCCGTGCGCTCATGAGGCCGAAGGCAGGCGCGGTGACTCGATGGGTCCCGGTGTCCGCCCTGCCGCTGGCAGCGGCGGGGTTCAAATTTCCAGATTCAAGATTCTCCGGAATGCTGCGGTTATTGACATCCGGGTTTATGCACAAATTTAAGGCCAGTCCGAGGCCTGTGTGAATCTTTCCGAAAGACCCCCACAGGCCTGACCACATCCTTAAAATGGCACATAGTTCCGTTGACTTTCCACTTCGAACATTTTAGGCTTTTTTTCGGTCTGCCGAGGCTTGGGGGATCGGGCGCTCAAGGCACTCCGTTTCCGGGGAGCCTAAGGACGTGCCCGATCTTACTAACAGGAGTAACTTACACGCCCGACACGATCTGGGAGCCTCGGCGATGATGCTCTCTGGTGCCTAAAGTACCCATTAGTAAGACTCCGGGCCGGGGCAGAGACATTTTTTTTCGCGTTTTGCAGCATGCGACACTTTTATAAAATCGCGTGAGCGATTTTATCCGGAGACTGTCATGTACTCGAAAATATTGATTCTTCGATTTCCCAAAACGGAAGTCGAAAAACCGATCGTCTGCTACCTGGTCAAGGACTACGACCTGACCTTCAATATTCTCAACGCCGCCGTGCTCCCCCGGAAAGAGGGCGTGATGGTGCTCGAGCTTTCCGGCTCCCGCAAGAACTTCCGGGAAGGGGTCAAATATCTCAAATCCTGCGGCATCAAAGTACAGAACGCGGGTCAGGAGATTCGGCGGGACCAGAACAGATGCACTCACTGCGGCGCATGCACCGCAGTCTGCCCCACCAGCGCCCTTGCGGTGCAACGACCGGAAATGACGGTTTTCTTCGACCAGAAAAAATGCAGCGTCTGCGAACTCTGCATTCCGACCTGCCCGACCCGGGCCATGGAGGTCCGGCCGACGAACAATATGTTTTTCGAATAATCAAATAAATTCGCTTCACGAATTAATTTGAAGTGATACCCCGCAGCCTGCTGCGGGGTATTTTTCATGGCCGGTTAAAAAATCCTGTGAGCAAAGCCATGATCGCTCATCTGATCCGAATAACCGATGACCATTGACCAATGACCAATGACAGTATGATATATAGATGTCAGAACAGGTTAAAAAACACATGTCAATCGCCGTTGCCCTGAGCGGCGGGGTCGACTCGCTCACGGCGGGATACCTGCTCAAAGAGCAGGGGTTTTCTGTCTTCGGCATTCATTTTATCACCGGATACGAATCGCCTCCGGCCGCCCCGCCCTGCCCGGACCCGGCTTCTGCGGCCGCAGATCGAATCCGGCCGCTGGTCGACCGGCTCGGAATCGAGCTTCACATCGTCGACGTCCGGGATGAATTCGAGCAGCGGGTGGTCCGCTATTTTGTCGAAACCTACCGGGAAGGAAAGACGCCCAATCCCTGTCTGGTCTGCAACCCGGCAATCAAATTTCAGACCGTGTTCGACAGCGCCCGGGAAATGGGGGCGCAAAAGCTGGCCACCGGCCACTATGCCCGCATCGGAAAGGCGGCCGGCGGCTCGCTCCGGCTGCTGAAGGGGGCGGACCGAACCAAGGACCAGTCCTATTTCCTGGCGTTTCTGACCCCCGCCCATCTGAGTCGCGCGGTGTTTCCCCTGGGCTCCATGACAAAAACGGAAGTAAAGGCGCTCGCCCGCAGAAAAGGACTGGTGCCTGCGGTCGGAGAGAGCCAGGATGTCTGCTTCATCCGGGGAGACGATTACAAGCGGTTCCTTTCCGAGCGCGATCCGGGGGCCTTTTCTCCCGGGCCGATCGTGGATGCGAGCGGAAAGAAGATCGGCGAGCACTGTGGGTTTCACGGCTTTACCGTGGGCCAGCGGCGGGGAATCAACCTACCGGCGGCCGAACCCTACTACGTGGTCCGGCTGGACAGGGAACAAAACCGCCTGGTGGTTGGATTCAAGGAGGCCCTTTTCGCCGGACGGTGCCGGATCGTCAATGTCCAGTGGCCGGGGAGGCCGCCCGAGGCCCCGTTTCGGGCTCGAACCCGGATCCGCTACCGTCACGACGGCGCGGCATCGACCGTAACCCCCGTCGACGCTGAAACGGTGGAAGTCGCTTTCGACCGTCCCCAGGCCGCCGTTACGCCCGGCCAGGGGGCGGTCTTCTACCAGGACGATGAAGTGGCGGGGGCGGGAATCATTTCATAGCTGGGAGGCTGGGAAGCATGGCGCTGCGCGCCGCTGGGAGGCTGGAAGGAACGCGCCTGCGGCGCTGCTGGGACGCTGGGAGGCTAGGAAGTAAAGATAGATGTCAGATGTCAGAAAAAACAGTAGCTTCAGATTGTTTTGAGATCCCGGAGCTCGGACCTCCGAGTTTTAGGATTCATGCCTCCCAGCTCCCCGGCCTCCTTGCCTCCCAGCAGCGCGAAACAGCTTCTCATTGTTGCCAAATGGACAAAATCGTTTAACCTTTCGTCATGAGTGACCAAAACACATCATCGCGCTTTGCCATCGTCACCCTCGGCTGCCGGGTCAACCAGTGCGAGTCCGACTCCCTGGCCGAGGAGCTCAAGGACCAGGGCTGGACCCAGGCAGCCGCGGGAGCCGAATCTGACCTGGTAATCGTAAACACCTGCACGGTGACCGCCCGGGCCGCCATGCAGTCGAGACAGGCCGTTCGCCGCATCCGCCGGGACCATGCCGAAGCCCGGCTCGTGGTCACCGGCTGTCATGCCCAGGCGGCGCCCGAGGAAATCCGAAAAATCGACGGGGTCGACATCGTCTGCGGCAATACCGAGAAAAGCCGGATTCCGGAAATAGCCGGCGGCGATCGGTCCAATGTCGAGCCCTCCGGTGCAGCGGTCTTTCCCATCGACGGTCCTCAGCCGTTTGCACCGGTTTCCGTTCCGACCCACGGAGATCGAACCCGGCCGGTGCTCAAGATTCAGGACGGCTGCAACAGTTTCTGCTCGTACTGCATCGTACCCTACGCCCGGGGCCGGAGCCGGAGCATGCCGGCAGCGGACGTGGTAGCCCATATCCGGGAGCTTCAAGCAGCCGGCTTCCACGAGGTGGTTCTTTCCGGGATCCATCTGGGAGCCTACGGGGCAGATCTCGATCCTGGAACCGACCTTCATGAAATGCTGAAAAGAATCGAGAACGAAACGGCCATCGAAAGGATTCGACTGAGTTCCATCGAGCCCCGGGAACTGACCCCGGCCATTGTCGAACTTGTCGCCGCCTCCTCCCGCTTCTGCCCCCATTTGCATATTCCGCTTCAAAGCGGCGACGACGACATCCTGAAGAAAATGAAAAGGCCCTATACCGCAGAACGGTTCGAAGAACTCGTTGTTTCCATTCGCAGCCGGATTCGGCAAGCGGCGATCGGGGTGGACGTTCTGGTCGGGTTTCCCGGAGAGACCGACGCTTCCCATGACAGGACGTTTCGGCTCCTTGAAAAACTGCCGGTCACCTACCTTCACGTGTTTCCCTTTTCTCCACGGCCCGGCACCCCGGCGTTCGACTTCCCCGGCCGGGTTGTTCCTGCGGAGATCCGGGATCGGGCCCGCCGTCTCCGGAAGCTGGGCCGGGACAAACGGACGGCCTTTCTGGACCGGCTGGCCGGCTCCCGGACGTCCGCCCTGGTGGAGGCCAAAAAAGACCCTGCTACCGGTCGGCTCAAGGCGACCACCGGAAACTACGCAACCGTCCTCATCGAGGGGCCCGACTCACTCAAGAACCGGATCGTCTCCTGCCGCATCGACCGGCGGTGCGGCGAATCGGCCGTATTCGGAAAGATGCTGATGGGCTCTGAAATCACCGGGAATTGACACCGGAAAGACGGCGGCGGGGTTCTGTTTCTCTGAGGGGCGCTATAAGACCGCAGCATCGGCTTTTGTCGCGTGCTGCGAACCGAAAAACCGGCTGCCGTCGCAGAAGATGCTTATGCGCCGGCTGGTTTTTGTTTCGCGCCGCCAAATGCGGGATCGATCATGTCATCGACCCGGTGCTGGGAGTCGGCTTCGGCTTCGCATGCTTTCATCTCCTTCGCAAGATCGATCGTTTCAAACGAAGCCCCAAGTTCAGGGCACCTGACATGCCATTGATAAGATGTTGATTTTACTTGACACCG
>CAYPFH010000194.1:0-7359 GCA_964409825.1 uncultured Desulfobacterales bacterium
GACCGTTTAGGTCTTCGATCGTTTTGATGCCGGCGATGGCCGCGATGGCGCCGGCACATAAAAACAGGGTGATTTTCATAAAGCCGTGAAACGGAATGTGGAGCATGGCGCCGGTGACCGACATGGGACTGAGCAGCGCCAATCCGAGCAGAATGAAAGAAAGCTGATTGATGGTGGAGTATGCCAGCATTCTTTTCAAATTGCCCTGACCGATGGCATAAAAATTGGCTGCTATGATCGTAAACGATGCAATAGCGGCCAGCACCAGCCCCAGCGACAGGGCCTGCATCAGTTCGATGCCGTAGATGTGGCATGCGATTCGGATGATCCCGAAAACCCCGGCTTTGACGACGGCCACCGCATGGAGAAGAGCGCTGACCGGTGTCGGCGCCACCATAGCGCTGGGAAGCCAGGAATGAAGCGGCATCCAGGCGGCTTTGGCAAATCCGATCAGAAAGCAGAAAAACATGATCTGCAACGTCAGCTGCGATCCCGTCTCCATGGCCGGTTTCAGGATGCCCTGGTAAGTGAAGTCCGTCGTATCTGCCAGGAAGTAGGTCATCAAAATCGCGGCCAAAAAAAACACCCCTCCGGTGAGGAGATAGGCCAAGTACTTGTGGCCTGCCGACAGGGCTTCAGGCGATTCTTCATGGGCAACGAGGGGGTAGGTGGAAATCGTCAAAATCTCATAAAAGACAAACAGCGTAACGAGATTGGCGGCAAAAGCGATCCCGATGGCGCTCATCAAGGCTACGGCAAAGGAGAAGTAAAAGCGTGTCTGCGCGTGTTCTTTCAGCGTCCGCATGTAGCCGATGGAATATACCGAGACCAGGATCCACAGACAGGAGGAGGTGATGGCGAACAGCAGGCCAAGGGCATCGACCCGGAAGGCAAAACCGACGCCGGGCAGCAGGGAAAACAGCTCGAAACGAATGGGACCGCTTTTCAATACCACTGGCACCATGGACAGGACGGTGCCGAACAGACACACCCCGGCCGCCAGCGTCCAGCCCTCGCGCAGGTTCGGTCTTTTCCCTGAAAACAGGATCAACACCGCGGCAAGGGAGGGCCAAAAGACCGCCCACAGAGGGCGGTAGGTGATGGCAAGCGCTTCAGTCATCGATGTCCCTCGTTGGCTCGATCAGGAAAGCCGGTTCAAAGTCCGGCAGGAATCGTAAAAACGATCATCTGGTTCAGGATCAATTGATTGAACAAGCCCACCAAAATGATGACCACGGCCAGGACAACCGACGGAATGAGCATGCTCAGCGGCGCCTCATTTCTTCCTGGATTGCCGTGAGGGGCGGAGTGATCCTGCGCGGCGCCGTGCGCGTGGACGTACAAGCCTTTGTCGAACACGCGGAAAAAGAGGGCGACGTTGATCAGGGTGCACACGAGCAGGGCGATTACAAAGCCCCACTGCTTGGCCTGGATGCCCCCCAAAAGCAGGTACCATTTGCTGAAAAAGCCGCACGTCGGCGGCACGCCGATCACCGCAAGCGCGCCGACGGTGAACACGGCGGCCGTGATCGGCATGCGCCGAAACATGCCGGTAAAGTCGGCAATGCGATGGCCGCCGGTCCGGTGCATGATCTGGCCGGCCACCAAAAAGAGGCAGGCGACCATCAGGGCATCGTTGACGATATGAAACACCGCGCCTTTTAACGCGATGGTGTTGGCCACCCCCACCCCTCCGACGATGTAGCCGATTTCGGCAACAATGACGTACGACAGCATCCGCTTGAAATCATCCTGGGACAAGGCCATGACTGCGCCGAACAAGATAGCGAGCGTTCCGAACCAGACCATGATGTCGGTCACCCGCAGAACGGAGACGGAAAACGCTTCCTGGAAAACGGTGAACAAAATCCGGATCATGACATAGGCCATCACCTTCGTGACCAGCGGGGCGACCGCCGCGCTGACCGCAGAAGGGGCATAGGTGTATGCATCCGGCAGCCAGCCGTGCATCGGGAAAAGCGCCATCTTGATTCCCAATCCGATCAGGATGAGTGCCGCGCCGGCCACGATCGTCTTTGACGGGTAAAGATCGGTTAGAATTCGGGAAAGGTCGCCCATGTTCAACGTTCCGGTGGCCGTGTACAAATAACCGACCCCCAGAAGGTAGAAGCTTGCCCCGATGGTGCCTACGATCAGATAGCGAAAGCTGGCATACAAGGCCCCTTTTTCCCCCATGGCGATCAGTGCATAGCCGGACAGGGAGGCCACCTCCAGCAGCACGAACAGATTAAACAGGTCGGCGGTGATACTGATGCCCAGAAGCCCCGTGATCAGGAGAAGAAAAAGACTCCAAAACAGCGCTGCTTTTTCAGAAAGCTCCTGCTCGACGCTTTCTTTTGCGTGGATCCCCGTCAAAAGACCCAGCACCGAAATCAAAACCAGCATGATTCCATTGAGGTGGTCGATTCGATATTCGATTCCCCAGGGCGGATCCCATCCTCCCAGCCGGTATTGAATGTGGCCGTCTGTGATCACCGTGCCGAGAATCGACACCGAAGAGACCGCGCAGATCAGCAGCCCCATGATCGCCAGGTAATAGGCGGGCTTTTTTTGCCACCAGCTGGAAACGAAGATGACAAACGAGGTGATCAGCGGTGCGACGATGATGACGGCCGGAAATTGCAGATTCATTTTTTCGATTCTACAGCAGGGACCCGATGTCCGGATGGTCCGCAATGGCTTTGATGAGCTGTTCTGTGCGGATATCGTACCGATTCTTGATGACCCGAAGAAGCCGTTTGCTCATGATGTAGCCCACCGAGTGATTCTTTTCGAAAAGGGCCTTCAAATCGTTTGACCCCATCGAAAGAAGCTCGCTTGGCTCGTCACAGATGGCGTCCGTCGTATAATTTTCCTCGTCCAGCATGGCCGACCATCCGAAGGTGTATCCGGGTTTGATGGCGCTCATGGTCAGGGTGACCTTCGGACCGACAGGCTGCTCCAAGAGAACTTTGCCCCGCAGCACCATGTACAGGTGATCCGCCCTGTCTCCCTGGTGAAAGATATATTCGTTTTCTTCGGTTTCGAACGAATCGGTGATGGGGATCAGCTCATCCAGCATGTCATCGGTGAGGTATCCCAACATGACGATTTTTTTGAGCGTTTCTTTTGAAATCATCGCCGGCCCCTTTTTCTTGCCTCCTTCACGCTTTCCGGAGTTTTTCGATAATCTCTTCTTCTTCCAGTGTCTGGTGCTGATGATAGATCCGGACCACCAGGGCCAGCGCCACTCCGAGGGTGGCGACGGCGACCACGATGGCGGTCAGCATCAGCACGTGGGGGAGGGGATTGATATAGCGTGCGGCTTCCGCAAAGCCTTGCTCCGCTCCGAGTTCGAGGATGGGCAGGGTGGCGCCTTTCTTGGCGCTGATGGAGATGAAAAACAGGATGATGGCCGTTTGGACGATGTTGAGGCCGATGATCTTTTTGACCAGATTTTTTTTTGCCATCACGGCATACAGGCCGATCATCATCAGGGTGATGTACACCCAGTAATTCAATCGGGAGGCCAAGAGGGCTAAAATCTCGTCCAAGGCTACAACCCTTCGTCCTGCTTTCCGGCCGAGGCCAGGTTGTAATACAGGGTGACCATGACCGCCATGACGGCGATACCGACCCCGATCTCGACGATCAGAATGCCGTAGTATCTTGCTGCGACCGGATCGATCCCCAATAGATGGGTCAGCGAGCCGTAGTCCAGGTAGTCCATGTTAAACAGCATGGGGATCGCGCCGGTAACGCCATAAATCAATACACCAAGGGCGGCCAGCATGGCCGTCCACTTTTCCCCGAGACGATGCAATGCCGATCGAAGATTGAACGCAACGGCGAAAATGATCATGGACGCGCCCAGGATGACGCCTCCCTGAAAGCCGCCGCCGGGGCTGTGGTGACCGTGGCCGATGACATAAAGCCCGAAGATCTGAATGAACGGCACAATCAGCCGGCAGGTGGTCTGTACGATCGGATCGTGGGGCACCCAGACCGAATCGATTCGTTGGAACACGCGCGAGCCTTCGGGAACCTTGCCGCCTTTTTCGATCCGCAGGGTGATTCCGGTGGGAATGTGCCGGTATACGCGGGTTTCCGGCTCATGTAAACGGTAGACCCTGAGCAGAAAAATGGCTGCAATGCCGGCGGTAAAGATGACGACGACTTCGAACATGGTGTCGTAGCCGCGATAGTCGGCCAGGACGGCTGTGACGATGTTCGAGACGTGGGTCTGGGATAGGCAGTTTTCGATATAGTACGGACACACGTGGCTGCTGACCGGAGACAAGGGATCCCCCCACGGCGGAAAATCAAAGGAACAGTAGACCAGCAGCCCGCCGAAGGCTGCGACCAGAAGAAGTATGGCGGCTTTCAATCTTTCGTCCTCCTGTCGGTGCGAAAAACGGCTGCGACGAACAGCACCGTGCTCACTCCTGCACCCACCGCGGCTTCGGTGAACGCAACATCCACGGCGCCCGTCATAGCCCACAAGAGGCACAGCATGAAGCTGTATGCGCCGAAAAGGACTGCGGCGCCCAGCAGATCCCTTACCGAAATGGCGGCCACGGCCAAAACGACGACGATCAGCAGCACGATCAGTTGCACTTCCCAGACCATCGTCTACTCCTTTACCGGCCGCTGCGGACCCTTTTGCCATGGGGTAAGGCCGGCCCTGACCCCGGCGTCGACGATCGCGTGGGTGGCCGTCGGGCTCGTGATGAAAGCAAAAACGGCGATCAGCATGATCTTGATCGAGGTCAGCAAGTTGGCCCCGGACAGCGGAAAAAGAGTAAACAGGGCCAGGGCCGCCATGGTGGTGGTCAGCCCGGCGGTGTCCAGTTTGCCTGCCGGATGGAGCCGGGAGTAGAAATCCGGAAACCGGAGAATGCCCACGGCGCCGCCCGTGAAAAAGACCAGGCCGACGATCAGCAGTGCCACGCAGACGATACACACTTTACGATCTCCCTTTGACGCCCGATTCCCCGTCGCTTTCGTCGTAGAGGCCTTTTCTTTTCTGAAAATACCGGGAAGCGGCCAGCACGGCGATGAAATTGAGCATCGCATAGGCAAGCGCGATGTCGACGAACATGTCGACCCGCCGGTAGAGAAGTCCGATGAGGATCAGCACCACCACCGTCTTGCTGCCGATGGCGTTTACTCCGATGAGGCGGTCCAAAATGCTGGGTCCTTTCACCGCCCGATACAAAGACAGAACCATCAGCAGGCTCAAATAGAGAACCGTATAAAAAAATACGTCGTTCATGACTTTTTGAAAACCGATTCGATTCGTTGTTCCATCTTCCCGGGCAGCGGTTTTGCCGAGACCTTGTCGATACAGTGGACGGAAAAGCGGCCCAAGACATTGACGCTGACGGTGATCGTACCCGGCGTCAGGGTGATGGAGTTGGCAAAGGTCGTGCGGGAGATGTCTCCTTCCAGGGAGCTGTCGAACTCGATGATGTGCGGGTCGATGAGCTCCATCATTTTTGGGTGAAAAGAGAGGCGCAGGATGTGGAGATTGGCCAGGAAGATCTGAAAGAGCAGCCAGGGAATGTAGCCCGCAAAACGCAGCCACGTGCCGGCAAAGCGCCGGTCGACCCCCCGGGGAAAGAGAAGATCGCTGGAAAGGGAGGCCACGATCAGACAGGAGAGGCCGCCGATGGAGAGATGAAACGGATCGAACTCCCCGGAGAACATGATCCAGAAGACAGCCATGATCAGGAAGGTCGCTGCAAAGGCGGATCGTTTTCTGCCGGCTCTTGACGATCGCGCAGATCGGGAAACCCGGCGCTGGGTGCTCTCTGTCATCGGCTCGTTACCGTCATGATTCGCTTCAGCCGTTTCATTGCCGCAAAAAGGGGGTGCCGGTCAGTCTTTGATGAGGTTGTAGCTTGCCGATTTGTATCCTTTGACCTTTTGGACGTGGAAGGACAGGATCCGGCTTTCGTAGTTTTCGACAAACTGTTTGAGCTTCCGTTTTGCCCTGCGAAATTCCGTGCCCTGCAGGTTGGTGATCAGAGAGGCGACATCGTTGGCCCTGCCCTCGCAGATCGTCCGGGGGCCTTCGCCGATCAGGACCTCCCACTCTCCGGCCACATGAATGCCGAGTTTTTCGAGTATCGGGTAGAATTCTTCTTCCACGTACGACGAAAACCGGTGGTAGTCATCCTCCTTTAACGTGATGACGTCCCACATCTGATTGAATTTGACCGCGTCTTCGGCAATATCCATGGAGTAGGCCGAATCTTTCTGGGAAGGGATCAACACTTTCGTCTTGTATTTTCGGACGAAGTTGAGCAGCTCCGATTTCAGTTCCTTGTATTCTTTGCTCCTCAAGGCTTTCTCCAGAAGGTCGAGGTCGCTGGCCACGGTCTCCATGATGATTTCGCTGTAGGCCCCGACCAGTACGGACCACCCGGCGACAGTGTGCAGTCCGAGCCGGTTGACCCCCGGAATGAACTTTTTGATGATGAAGCGGCTGTACTCTTCATTCTTGTGGGGGATAATCGTCCAGTAGTGATTGAGTTTGACCGCCATGGCTCCATCCTCCTGTATCGTTTCGATGAATCGTTCAATGGCCCGGTTTGCGCACCCGGGAAAATGATTATGCACCTAAAAAATGAACGGAATTTATAAAAAATATACACCGGTACAAACCAAAAAGTCAACTGTTTGGTGTACGATTTTGTTCAGTGGCCGAGGAAGCAGATATCCGGGGCAAGTCAACGGTTACAGGTGGTTTTTATATAGGTTTGGACGGCGGTGGGGAAAGAAGTGGCGCATCTCGTGTCCTCGGACCTGATCGAACAGTTCTGCCTTCAAAACCGTAAAAAAGAGTCTTTCTGTCCCGGACACGTCTTTTGCGATGATTTCCCCGGAAGGGGCGATCACCACCATGTTTCCCGGGAATGCCAGCCCTTTGCAGTTTTCCCCGATCTGGTTCCAGGCAACGATAAAGATGCTGTTGTCGAAGGCCCTGGCCGGCAGGTGACGCATCCAGGAATCGTGCTTTTCACGGGCATTGCCCCTCGGGGAGGCATGGGGCATGAAGATCACCTCTGCGCCCTTGGCGGTCATGACAGACGACAGCTCGGGAAAATGCGCATCGTAGCAGAGCTGAACGCCGAAACGGATCCCGGCGGCATCGAACACCGGAACCTTGTCGCCGGCGGTGAAAATGCCCCGCTCCGGCGGTGCGATGTGAACTTTGCGGTACACGCCGACGCCGCCGTCCGGCGTCAGGACCAGATGGCTGGCGTAGACCGCTCCGGAGGCATGCTTTTCCGCCATCCCGGCCAGGATGACGACGCCGTGGGTCTTGGCCATCTGCGATGCGGCGCAGACTTC
>CAYPFH010000195.1:0-7355 GCA_964409825.1 uncultured Desulfobacterales bacterium
TCTGCCGGTGGAGGGACGCGCGCAGTCTAGTCCGTGTTGCCAGCAATGACCCAATGCCGGCCACGACGGAGCGTGGCCCTCCAACCGCCAAAACCCAAGGCGGGGGCAGGTCGGTTATTGCCGCCGGCCTCGGTCGAAGTTTCACATAAGCCCCGCCTCTGACCGCCGGGCCGGTCAGTTTGATCAACCGTGAAACCGTGCCATTTTGGCCTAGTTTCATACGAGCGGGGCCTCTGCCCGGACCTGATTCCGATGTCCGGCATGTGACGGACTGGGAAAAAAGTTGACAGAAAGCTCGAATCTGCAGTTGACAAGTCTAATTTAACATAATACGAATCAAATAATTATTTACTTATATGGACAATGATCATGCTCCTGGTTCGATCGTTAAAAGCGATTGCAGACGATAACCGCATGAAGATTCTGACCCTGCTGCTCAGCAGCGACCTGTGTGTCGGTGCTTTGGCATCCCACCTCGGCATCTCGAAGCCGGCTGTTTCCCAGCACCTCAGGATTTTGCGCAAAGCCGGATTGGTGAGGGGGGAAAAGCGCGGCTATTGGACCCACTACGCGGTGGAAAGGCGGACCATCGAGGAAATAGCGGCAGAACTTACCAAACTGGGGCAGACCCCCAAAACATTCGACACCGTTTGCCGGCGGATCAATGAATTTCCGCCAAACACCACTCAAAAAAAGGAGGACGAGATGTGTCAGAACTGTTGCCAGCAGCCCGACAAATTGAAGGACAAACCAGAGACCTGCACCCCCGAACAGATCAAGGAGTGCCATGGAGAGGGCGGCGGACACCCCTGCACAACGGAAAATTGCTCCGCTGAAAAAGAATAAACCCCAAAAATTCCCGTCGAGGCCATGACCGTCACCGTGATCCTGATTGTTGCCGTTTTTTTTATTTCCCTGATGCTGACGATGGTCGGCCTCGGCGGGGGGCTCATTTTCTCACCCCTTTTCGTGCTGCTCGGAATTGCCAAATCCGGGGCTGCGTCCGCCTCGCTGTTTCTGAACCTGGTTGCCGCCGCCTCCGCCGCCTTTGCCTACTGGCAAAGAAAGATGGTGGATTTTTCCCTTGCCGTTCCCCTGATCGTTTCATCGACTCTGGCCGCTCCGATCGGATCCTATTTGAATCTGCAAATAGACCTGGAGCCCTTTTTGATCGCCATGGCCGTCGTGCTGGCCCTGGCCGGGGTCAGGATGCTGATGCCCCCGCCGACCGCGGCAAAGCGAACCGAAATGCCGCCTTCCATGAAAATCATCGGCGGCGTCGGCATCGGCGCCGCCATCGGCCTTGTCGGCGGGATGCTGGGCATCGGTGGGGGCGTGTTCATCGTGCCGCTTTTGATCTACCTGCTGAAGACTCCGACAAAAATCGCCGCTGCTTCCTCGACCTTTATCGTCTGCTTTTCTTCTTTGAGCGGCTTTTTAGGGTATGCTTCTCTGGCCAAAATCGACTGGCTCTTTATTTTGCCGGCGGCTGTGGCCTCTTTTGCCGGCGGTCAGGCCGGAGCCAGGATCATGACCTCCCGCCTGAAGGGAAAAACCATACGGATCATGTTCAGCATCATCCTCTTTGCCCTCTGCGCAAAACTCTTCCACCAGGCCTTTTTCAACTAAGAGGAAAACCCCATGTCCGAACGGTTCAAATTCGATCGTATGGAGCTGGCCGGGTCCCTGGGCGATCTGGGTACCTTGCTGCCCATTGCCATTGCCATGGTTCTTTTTAACGGCCTCAGCGCGCTGGGGCTGTTTTTGAGCATCGGTGTCTTCTATATTGTTTCAGGGGTTTATTTTGGCATCACCGTGCCGGTGCAACCGATGAAGGTCATCGGGGCCTACGCCATCGCCACCGCCATGAGCGCCGATCAGATTCTGGCCTCGTCGCTTCTCATGGGCGCATTTTTGTTGATCGTCGGGCTCACGGGAGCCATCGACGTCATCCGGAAGTTCACCCCCAATGCCGTGATCCGAGGCGTGCAGCTTTCCACCGGGGCGCTGCTGATCTCCGGCGGCGTCAAATTCATGATCGGAACCTCCAAATACCAGGCGCTCCAGCAGGCGGTAGAGCCCCATCTCTCTGTCCAGGCCATCGGAATCCTGCCCATCAGCCTGGTGATCGGAGCTGTCGCCGCCGTCGTCACGCTGCTGTTGCTGGACAACAAAAAATTCCCAGCCGGCCTGATCGTTGTGGCAGGCGGGCTCGCCACGGGCTTGGGTTTCGGAGCCAGGTTCGATATGAGCAGCGGATTTGGCTTTACGCTCCCCGAGCTGCTTCCGTTCGGATTTCCGGGAAAGACCGATTTCACTTTTGCCCTTTTCGCTCTGGTGCTGCCCCAGCTTCCGATGACCCTGGGAAATGCGGTGCTGGCCTATACGGATCTGTCAAAGGAGTATTTCGGGCAGCGGTCGGTCAAGGTCACCAATCGAAAAGCCTGCATCAGCATGGCCCTGGCCAATTTTTTCAGCTTTTCCTTGGGCGGCATGCCGCTTTGCCACGGCGCCGGAGGGCTGGCGGCCCATTACCGCTTCGGGGCGCGTACCGCCGGGTCCAACGTGATGATCGGGGTGCTTTTCTTAGCGCTGGCGCTGCTTCTCGGAGACAATATCGTCGGGCTTTTCAATCTCCTGCCCATGTCCATTTTGGGTGTTCTGCTGGTGTTTGCCGGTGCGCAGTTGGCGCTGACCATCATGGACCTGAAAGAGCGTAAGGACTATTTTGTCGCCACCTTGATCCTGGGAATCACCCTGGCCTCGAACCTGGCGGCCGGCTTTATCGCCGGGATGATCGTGGCCCAGCTTCTGAAGTGGGACAAATTATCTGTATAGATGCTGATTCAGCGGATAGCGATGAGTTTCTGCTGCAGGCCGTCGGCCGAGGCGATCTGGCGGCTTTTTCCCGCATCGTAGATCGCCATCAGCCCTGGGCCTGGCGGGTCGCCTGGCGTTTTACGGGGAATGCAGAAGACGCCTCCGACATCGTCCAGGAGTCTTTTCTGCGTCTTCTGGACGCATCCGGACGCTATCGGCCGAAAGCGAAGTTCCGGACCTATTTTTACCGGATCATCTCCCGCCTCTGCCTGGACCGGGCGAAAAAAAAGCGGCCGCTGCCCCTCGAAACGATTTCCGACCCCCCCGACCCCTCTCCAGATATCACGTACACGATGATGCGGCGGGAAACCGCCATCACGGTGCGTGCCGCCCTTGACGCCCTGCCGCCCAATCAGCGCTTGGCCATTGTGCTGCGCTATTACGAGAACCTGGGTTATGCAGACATCGCCTCGGCCATGGATACATCGGTAAAAGCCGCCGAACGACTGCTGGCCCGTGGCCGGGAGCGGTTGCGTGAGACTCTTGGCCGTCGAGAAAATTTTTTTTGATTACGAACCGGGGGTTTTCCCGCCTTCGCTCGTTTAAATAATTAACGAGGTGAGTAGCTATGTGGTCATGCGCCAAACACCAAAAACACTTGAACGCTTACCTTGACGGCGAGCTTCCGGAGCGGACACGCCGCAAGGTCGAGCGCCATCTGGCTCATTGTTCGTCCTGCCGTCTTGAGCTTGACGGGTTGAGCGGGCTTGCGCCGCTTTTGGGAAACGACGAAGTCCCTCCGGTCCCGGCGGATCTATCGGACCGGGTGATGGCGTGTGCACGTACAAGGGCTGTCCGAGCCCACGAAGGGCCGATCGTTTGGAACCCCCTGGAGTGGTGGAAGATGGCGTCAGCACCCCTGCGTGTGGCCGCTTGCACCGCAGTACTCCTGGCCTTTTTTCTCGGCGTGGCGCTAGGCCAGAGCGTTTTTTTCTTCGGCAGCAACCAAACCACCATGGCCGAAGCAGCAGAAAGCATAGAGGGATTCGAATGGTTCAGCCCGACGCCCCCCGCGTCGCTTGGCTCGACGTATCTGATGCTGGCTTCCAATGACGCAGGAGACGGAAACCAATGAAAACAAAACCAACAGCTTTGATTTTCATATTCTCACTTATTTTGAATGTGGTGTTCATGGGAATTTTTGCCGCTCATACGATTTCGATCTTCAACCGGGACAGAAATGCCGGAGAACCGATGAACCCCCTGTTTCTTCAGCTTGATCTCACCGCTGAGCAACTGGCGCGATTCAAGTCCCACAGGGACAAGTTCAGGGAGGAGATGCGCGAAATGAGGCAAGCGGTCGGTAAAAAGCAGATGGAACTTATTGATCATCTGGCGGCTTCGTCTCCCGACGAACGGGCCATCAAAATGAAGCAGGAAGAAATCCGGCACCTGCAGGCGGCCATACAAGATCGGGTTATCAAGCATTTGCTTCAGGAAAGCGCTGTTCTGAACCCGGAACAGCGGACCCGCTTTTTCCAACTCGTCAAAGAGCGTATCGATAGCAGTGTCCAAGCGCGCCCTCCTCTCATACGATCGTCTGAAAGGTGCCGGCCAGGGGAGGGTGACAATGAATAAGATGTCCTTCTATATTCTTGGTTTGGTTCTGGCTCCGGTAATCATCAGTGGCTGCGCGTCCACCGGGGTCACGCTTTCTGATCCCGCCGGGGTTCCGCGTTCTTCATCCACCGCTTACCACCCCATGGACGCTTCCTTCACAGGGCCGGGGGGCGCCGAGAATGGCGAAAGCATCCAGGGCCGGAAGCACTCCCTGACAGAGGGGGAAAATCCGCCTGAATTCAAAGGAAAAGTTTTGACCGTTGGCGACTGTATCCGAATCGCCTTTGAGTTCAATCCGCAAACGCGCTCAACCTGGGCGGCGATCAGGTCCGCCGCCGCGCGGGTGGGTGAAGAAAAATCCGCCTACCTTCCTTCGGCTGAGCTTTCGGCCGGTGCGGTCCGTCAAAAACAGGTGACTTCCCAGAACTTGCAAGCCGGGCAGCCCGCGGAGACCGACGACCTCTTCGACGCCTTCTTTGGGCTGAGCTATCTCCTCTTTGACGGCGGCCAGCGCTCCGCCAGGGTGAGCCGGGCTCGGACCGATCTTCAAGCTTTAGGCTTCCAGCACAACACGACCCTTCAAGAGGTCGCACTCCAGGTAGCGCGGTCATATTATGCGCTCCTTACCTCGCGATGGTCATTGCAGGTGGCAAAAGAAACCCTGCGAAACGCCGAATACCACGTGAGGCTCGCCCAGGCGCGTTTTGATAACGGCCTTGTCCCCCGCTCCGATGTGCTCAAGGCGGAAACGGAAAAGGCGGATGCGGAACTCGAACTGGTCGGGACGAAGAAGGCGAGGCGGCTTGCTAAGGGAAACCTCGTTTCGGCCATGGGATTTAAGGCTTCTACCCCGATCGAAGTCGCCGATATGCCGGAGGATACCTATCCGGGTGAGGTGGAGAATGAGATAGAGAATATGGATCGGCTTCTTGAAGAAGCCGCAAAAAACCGCCCGGAGCTTCTGGCCGCGGTGGCGGAGGTCAAATCCGCGGAATCCGATATTCAGGAAGCCAGAGCCCGGTACTGGCCGAAGATCGCCGCAAACGCGGACTATGGGTGGGCCGATGACTCTTTTTTCCCGAACCACGATCGGTGGTCCGTTGGTTTGGGCCTCTCTTTTCCTCTCTTTACGGGGTTCGAGCGCGGCTACCAGGTCGAACGCGCCCGAAGAAATCTGGATCAGGCCCGTTCGGACTACGCCGGTCGGCTGCGCGGGGTGGAACTCGAGGTGTGGACGGCCTATTGGGAACTCGTGGAAGCCGGCGAGGCCATCCAGGCCGCCCGGAGCTTCGTAACCAGCGCCGAGGAGAGCGCCCGCCTGGCTGAAGGGGAATACAAGGCCGGTACAGGCACCATCATTGCCCTCATCGACGCGCAGACGGCACTCTCTACCGCTCGTAACCGGCTGGTTCAGGCCCGGGGTGACTGGTACACGGCGCGTGCCGAATTCGAAAGGTCCATCGGGCGAAGCCTTGTAGCCAAAGCCGCATCAGGCAACGCCGATTTCGGAAGGGGTAAGGAGAAAAGACAGTGAAAGTCAGTGCCAAAAAAGCGATCTTTGCCGTGGCAATTGTGCTCGGCATAGCAGGAGCCTTGATCTTCTTGTCCATTGCCGGTGACGACTCCGGGAATAACGAGTCACAAGGGGAAAAACGTGGCAGTCCCCGAAATGTCGAGGTGAAAGTGGCCCAAGAGGAAGAAATAGCCCGGACCCTGGAAAGGACCGGTGAGGTGGTTGCCACTGAGTCAGTAGTCATTTCGGCCACAAAGGAAGGACCCATCGCATACTGCCCGTGGCGCGAGGGCGATGAGGTGAAAGCAGGAGAAAAACTCATCGAGATAGACCGCCAAGTGTATCAGGCAGAAGCCCGGCAGGCAAAAGCCGAGCTCGAGGTTGCCAGGGCGAAACTGGCCGACCTGAAGGCGGGCCCTCGCCCCGAAGAGATCGACCAGGCCAAAGCCGGCGTGCGGAAGTGGCAGGCCACGCTGGAAGAGGCACGCACGACTTATGAAAGGCAAAAGCGGCTTCAATCGCAAGAATTCACTTCCGAGCAGAGCGTGGACCAGACCCGGGAAAGGATGGAGGTGGCCCGGGCCGAGCTGGAGGACGCCGAGGAGAAGTTGCGCATGCTCAAAGCGGGTCCTACCAAAACTGAAATCGCGGTGCAGGAAGCAAATGTAGAGGAGGCCGAGGCAGCGCTCGCGCTGGCCCGGGCCCATCTGGAGGAATGCCTGATCAAAGCCCCTTTCGACGGTGTTATCGACAAGGTGCATGTTCGCCGGGGGGACCTGGCCACCCCCCGGAGCCCGCTTATCGAGATGTTTGATCCTGGTTCGCTCGTGGTTCGTTTCAGCGTGAATGAAGCCCATGCAGCCATAGTAAAACCGGGGCTCCCGGTCAAAGTTCGGCTCGATGCCCTTCCGGGGCAGACTTTCCAGGGAGAAATATCCCGGGTTTACCCCTCCCTGGAGGATGATCTGCACACCCGGACTGTGGAAGCAGAGCTTGCCGGGTCCCGGGACCTGATGCCCCATCAGTTCGCCCGCATCGTACTGCAATTGGAGGCCGTGGAAAACGCAGTCGTCGTGCCTGTTGAGGCGGTTTCTGAGAAGCCGGACGGCAGCAAGGTTGTTTTTATGATTGAAGACAGCAAAGCCGTTCAGAGGTCCATCGAAGTGGGTATTGAGCAAAAACAACGCGTCCAGGTTGTGAGAGGCATCGAGCCAGGTGACGAAGTGGTGGTGGCAGGCAGTGATGGGCTTAAAGACGGAACCCCGGTCCGGATAACGAGCAGCGAGGGGGAAAGCCGGCAATCAAAAAGCGACAGCGGGCAGGATAAATCCAGCAGGCAGGACAGTGAAGGCGACAGGCAATGAAGATAACAAGATACTCCGTCACCCGGCGTCTGGCCACC
>CAYPFH010000196.1:0-2915 GCA_964409825.1 uncultured Desulfobacterales bacterium
TGAGCGCAGTCGAAGGGAGCGAAGTCGAAGGAGGATCCACAAAAACCTGGATTCCGGGTCAAGCCCGGAATGACGGACCGGGAACATGAAGTTTCATACGAGATGCCAGCGGTCAGAAACTGCAAGAAGCCGGGTCCTTTCTGACATCTGACCGCGGACATCTGACATCTGGCAGTCCCGGACATCGGACATCGGGCAGTTCCGGACCTTGGGCACCTCCCACCACCCTTGCAAATTCGAAGCGAATTGAGTATGTGCAGGATACGAAAATCGCAACGGCGGTTTTATTTTCGCACCGCCGGCAGGGGGTTGGACGACGCCGTAAAATACAGCGGCAGCCAGAATGGGAGAAAGAGCAGGAGGAGACGACATGGCAGAGCGACTATGGCAGCCGACGGCCGAACAAATCGAAAATGCCAACATGACCCGGTTTATCCGGTTCGTCAACCGGCGCTACGACAAGTCTTTCGCCGATTACGACGCCTTGTGGGAATGGTCTGTGGAAGCGTTTACCGACTTCTGGGCGGCGGTATGGGATTTTGTGGAGATCATTCACTCCAAGGGCTATGACCAGGTCGTGGACGACCCCTACAAGATGCCGGGCACCAAATGGTTTTCCGGGGCCGAACTCAACTTTGCCGAAAACCTTCTCCGGTACCGGGACGAGAAGACCGCCCTGATCTTCAAAAGCGAAGCCAAGGACGCGGTCCGGATCACCTACGCCGAGCTATATCGAAAAGTGGCCGAACTTGCCGGCGCGATGAAGGCCGCCGGGGTGACCAAGGGCGACCGGGTTGCCGGTTTCATGCCGAACATGATCGAAACCGTTGTGGCCATGCTGTCTGCCGCGAGCCTGGGGGCGGCCTGGTCTTCGTGCAGCCCGGATTTCGGCCACAAGGGCGTGCTCGACCGCTTCGGCCAGATCGAGCCGAAGCTGCTCTTCACCGCCGACGGCTACTTTTACAACGGGAAAAGCTTCGACTCCCTCCAGCGGGTGTCGGGCATCCTTGCCCATCTTCCGGCGACCGAAAAGGTCGTCGTGGTCCCCTATGTGAACGAAACGCCGGATATCTCGGAACTCGGCGACCGGGCCGTGCTCCTGGGCGACTTTACGGCCGGCTCGAATGCCGAAACCGTCGACTTTGTCCAGGTCCCCTTCGACCACCCCCTGTATATCATGTACTCTTCGGGCACCACCGGAAAGCCCAAGTGCATGGTGCAAAGCCAGGGCGGCATCCTGATCAACCAGCTCAAGGAACACATCCTCCACTGCGATCTGAAAAGAAAAAACACGATTTTTTATTTTACCACCTGCGGCTGGATGATGTGGAACTGGCTGGTCTGCTCCCTTAGCGTGGGCGCCACCGCCGTGCTCTTTGACGGCTCCCCGTTTTCTCCGGGCCCCGAGGCCCTCTGGAAACTGGCCCAGGATGAAAAAATCAACCTGTTCGGCACCAGCGCCCGGTATATCACGGCCCTGGAGCAGGCCGGGGTCTCCCCCGGCAAGAACTTCGACCTGTCTCCGCTTCGGGCCGTCCTGTCCACGGGGTCTCCGCTGCCCGTCGAGGGCTTCGAGTACGTCTACCGGGAAATCAAAAGCGACCTCCAGATGGCCTCCATATCCGGCGGCACCGACATCAACGGCTGCTTTGCCGGCGGAAACCCGATCGGGCCGGTCTACGCCGGCCAGCTCCAGTGCCGCGAGCTCGGCATGCGGGTCAAGGCCTACGACGAACAGGGCAAAGAGGTAATGGGGGTTCCCGGCGAGCTGGTCTGCGAGGCGGCCGCGCCCTCCATGCCGATCTTTTTCTGGCAGGACCCGGACGGAAAAAAATACCACAAGGCTTATTTTGACAAGTTCCCCGGGGTGTGGTGCCATGGTGATTTTATCGAGATCACCCCGCAAAACGGGGTGATCATCTACGGCCGCTCAGATGCCACCTTGAACCCGGGCGGGGTTCGCATCGGCACCGCAGACATCTATTCGGTGGTGGAGACCCTGCCGGAGATCGCAGACTCGCTGGTGGTCGGCCAGGACTGGGAAACCGACGTGCGGGTGATTCTGTTCGTCAAGATGGCCGAGGGCCAAGCCCTCACCGACGAGGTCGTGGTCCGGATCAAAAAAACCATCCGGGAAAACACCTCGCCGCGCCACGTTCCGGCAAAGATCATCGAGATCGACGACATCCCTTACACGCTCAACATGAAAAAGGTGGAGCTCGCCGTCAGAAACGTGATCCACGGAAAGCCGGTCACCAACAAGGACGCCCTGGCCAACCCGGCCGCCCTGGACCTGTACGAGGGGCTTGAAGCACTCAAATCCTAAGGAAGAACCCCATGATCCATTCTCAGGAAGGGCTGAAGTCCCGCTACCGGTTTACCGACTTTCTGTTCTACACCTGCCTTCTGGCCGTTCCTGTGCTCACCGCCGTTTTGGCGATCCTGAATCATTCTGTCGGCTGGGCGATCGTCTACATCGCCCTTGGAGCGGCTGCAGCCGCACTGTTGTTGAAATTTTACTGCAGCCGCTGCCCCCACTACACCCGGGAGGGAAATAGTCTGAATTGCATCTTCTTTTGGGGGCTGCCGAAGTTTTTCACCCCTCGACCCGGTCCGCTCCAAATGATGGACAGGGCCGTCTCTATCGGTGCGGCAGCCGTGGTATTGGTCTTTCCGCTGTATTGGCTGTTTTTGGAGCCGGGGCTTTTACTGCTGTTTGCGCTTTCCGCTGCCGGGTTTGCCGCCGGCGTCCGGCGAAACGAATGCAGCCGGTGCCTCTATTTCGACTGCCACGCCAACGCGGTCCCCGAACTGATCAACCATCCGGAATAAAGTCCCCCCGAAACTGCCCCAGGCCCGATGGGCTGAGGACTTAGCCAAATCAAATAGGGGACGTTGTATACTTTTTATACTTT
>CAYPFH010000196.1:3015-7348 GCA_964409825.1 uncultured Desulfobacterales bacterium
TTTTTATACTTTCGTCTCAGTGCATTGGATATCGCTCCTGTTGTCACCCCCAATCTCCTGGCTGCCTCCGCCAACGGCAGGCCCAATTCGGTGACAAGCCTATAGGCCAGTTCGTGGCGAAGCGTCGAAAGCTCCCGGGATCGGCTGCCAGCAGTAAATACGGCAGGATCGACGTCTTTTTCCTTGCACGTCTTTTCGATGAGGTCGGCGGCGGCACTTTCTTTTTCCCTCCGGGGAAGTTGATGGCGAATTTTTGGTTCTGCTTCTTGGAGAAGCTGGACGACGAATTCGCTGCTTCCCAAAATCCGTTCGTCTCCTTTTTCCGCGCATTCCCCCCGGCGAAGAGATTTGACCACCGACCAGCCTCCCATCGACCGGATCAGTCCGCCGCCTACCAGATCCGGTCTTCGGCCCTCTGAAGCGCCTTGTTCAACAAATGTTCGATATCTTTCTCTGGCGACCGTTTTTCCGTCCCCAAAGAATTCCAAAACGTAATCGGTGTCCTGCCATGAGAGCTCCCGTTCCCCCACAACGGCGGCGTGGCCGCACCACTCGTATCGGTCCAAACTCGACAGAGTCGGAACAAGCGCCGCCCGAAGCGGGTTCAGGTGGATGTAGCGCACCAGTTCCTTGAAATAGGGATCTTCCTCGCAAACGATGGATTTGTACCGGTTTTGAAAGAGATGTCCGTGTCTGCGATGCCTCAGATTGAAATTGACCGCATAGCCGGTGAGAAGTCTTCGCATGAACGTGGAAAGTCCGAATGCTCCGCTCCGCAAGAGGATATGGGCATGATTGGTCATCAGCGCCCAGGCATAAATAGGAGTTTCAGTCTCCTGCGCCAAGGACCCCATCCTGAGGACAAAATCCCTGCGGTCTCTATTGTCTCGAACGATCCTTCGCTTTTCTATACCCCTGATGATGGCGTGGTGAAGGGTCCCGGGTGCGTCTAGACGGGCTTTTCTCGGCATGTTTTTCCCTTACAGATCGGGATACTGATTTGTATAATTTGTATACAACGTCCCCTAAATTGATGTTTGTTCTACAGATATTCCTGCCGAACCTGCAGATCCCTCCATCGTTTTTGAACGGCCCGCCGAAGCCAGCGGCCGAGGGCGGCTCCGATCAGCCGGACGGCCAGCAGCACCGCCACCTGCACGGCGATGTGAACAAGATTCTCCCAGACCAGGACGTGAGCCATCACCCACGTCCGGGCCGTCTCGAACCACTGGTAGAATATTTGGGGGTCAAAAAGAGATTCCATCGGACCTCAAAAAATGTTTCTAAAATCAACCTGAACGGATTCGCCGATTTGGCGCCTGAAACAAGTTCACCGGTACCATTTTTCCGATGAATGATAAACACGTCCTTTTGGTTTTTGGGATCACTTGTTGACAACGTCCGCCGTGTTGCTCAAAATGACCGGTCAACGCGAAAAGCAAAACAAGAGACAAGCGCCAAGGAGCCGCCAGCAGGGTATTCAAGGTCCGAAGCTCAAAAAACAAACCACCCAGCGAATCGAAATCAAGTGCCCCCATTGGCTCATGATAAAATCAGGCTGACCGGCAGCGCCCACAGCTTCGGACCCAATCTGACCGCATCCTTGCCATTGTAGCAAAGAACACCGGCTTTGCAGTGGCTTGTTTGAGCCAAAAATGTCTTCAATCCGGACAGATCCTTTTCCTGCCATCGTGCAGCGGACTTGATTTCCAGAGCGATGCAGTTGCGCCCTGCTTCAATGACGAAATCCACCTCATGCCGGCCTTGAATCGCCCAGAAATACAAAGAAGCCTGAGGCCAACGGGCAGCTAAAATAGAGAGCAGATTCTGGGCTACGTAGGTTTCAAACATGGCGCCATAGAGCGGATCGTCAAGAATTGAGGAAGACAAATCGAGTCCCGCCATGTAGCACGCCAAACCGGAGTCGCTCAGGTACAGTTTGGGTGATTTGATCAACCGGCTGGATGTGTTTCCAAGATAGGGCGGGATCCGATTGATCAGAAACGAGGCTTCAAAGAGGGACAAATACCGGGAGGTAGTTGTTGCATTCAGCTTGGCGTCCCGACCCAGCTGGCTGAGCGACAGCAACTGTCCCGTCCGCAGGCAGGTGAGGCGCAGCAGGGTGCGCAGGGCTGTGAGATCATCCACCCGGCTTAATTCTCTCACATCTCTTTCAAGATAGGTTTGCTCATATCCTTTAAACCAAATGACAGGATCTTTGACCTGTCCGAGCCCCACCGTCGGCATGCTGCCCCTTGCCACCTCCCCGGGAAGGATGGGTTCGAGGGCGCCGGGCAGGCCTATGTCCCGATCATGGAAGAATGTCTTGAGAAATGGCTTCCGTTCAGTTTGCCGATTTACTTCCCGCCGATTGAACGGATGAAGCGTCAGGTAAACCGATCGGCCGGCAAGACTTTCGGTAATATTTTTTAAAATTGAAAAATTGGCTGATCCGGAGAGAAAGAATCGGCCCGGAATTCTTTTTCGATCAACTTCCCGCTTGATGGCATTGAAAACCTCGGGGCATTTGTGGGCTTCGTCAATCGTCAAGGGCTTATCGCGGCGGATAAAGCCTTCCGGATCCGATTTTGCCGCTTCGAGTTGCGCAAAGTCGTCGAAGCTGACGTAATCTCGATCAGAAACTTCGGGCTGCAAACATAAAAATGTGGTCTTGCCGGTCTGCCGCATGCCGGTGACAACGACCACGGGCATATTTTCCAGGGCCGAACGGGCCGTACCGGCGATATCTCGCGGATAGTATTCTGTCATAATACAACATTATGAAATGTCATATTGCCACTGTCAAGTGTTAATTTTTGACAACTCCTGATCCCTGGCATAGACTGGGTCCGATTCTAAAGGTTTTTCGATCGCGATCCCCCGGAGCCGGCGCAACCATGACGGAAAGGAGGGACGGTACATGAACATCAAGAAGCTGGCTCCCTGGAACTGGTTCAAAAAGGAGCAGGAGCAGGAAGGCGCGAAACTTCCGGTGCGGCGCGAAGAATCCCAGAATTGGCCGGATAGCCCCTTGTTTCAGATCCACCGCGAAATCGACCGGCTGTTCGATGACGCTTTCCGCGGCTTCGGGTTGTCCGGCATGGGATTCTACAGCGACCTTTTTCCGACGGCCCAGAAGGGATGGCTGAAGCCGACGCTGGATGTCGGCGCTTCGGACAAGGAATACGCCATCACCGTCGAGCTGCCGGGGATCGATCAGAAAGACGTCCGGCTGGAGCTTTCCGACGATACGCTTCGGATTTCCGGGGAAAAGAAACAGGAAAAAGAGAACAGTGAGAAAAGGCTATTACCGGGTGGAAAGATCCTACGGGGCGTTTCAGCGCCTGCTGACTCTGCCCGAGGACGCCGATCGGGACAACATCGATGCCGCGTTCAAAGGCGGCGTCATGACAATCACGATTCCGAGGCGATCCGTGCCGGAAAGGGAAAGCACGAAGCAAATCGAGATCAAGCGCAGATAGATTTGGCCGTTTCCTTCTTGGCTGTTGACGAAGCGACGGTCTTGCAGCGGCGGGAAGGACCCTTCGAATGCCATATGGCATCATCCTTTCCGCCCGATCCAATCCGGATTTTTTTGGCAGCCAAAACATGGGGTCGATCCCATGCTAAAAAATCGGCCCATGGCGGGTTTCGATGCCGGTAGGATCGCACGCAGCATTTGAACCCAAAAATGCAGGTGAGGGAGTGAAAGCGACATATGGCCATGGAACTGCAAAGGCAAGAAAATTCAATTATTGAAGATGCAAAGACCATCGAAACGCGCCTGATCGAGCGAAGGCAGCAGCTCTGGCAAGAGATTCGAGACGATATCGACCAAAAGGGCATCAAGAACCATCGGCAATTGATGCAGGACATCCGCGATCAAGGCGACACCGCCATAGCGGAGCTGCAGGAAAGCATCAATTACCGGTATGTCCAACAAAAAGCTGACGAGATCGAACAAATCAATGCAAGCCTCGAAAAATTAAAAAACGGAGAGTATGGTATCTGCGAAGATTGCGGAGAGCCCATCGCCCCGGCGCGGCTTCGAGTGCTTCCGTATGCGACCCGTTGCCGTGAATGTCAGGAAAAATGGGACCGAATACACAGCATTTAGACAGGAGGTCATCCAATGAATACAGGTGAGCTCATGTTAACGGTTCCGACGCTGGTAGTCTGCTTCATTGCATTTGTCTGGCTTTTGCTGAGCGAACGACGGCAGCAGAAAAGATCTGGCGACAGGGCAGTCCGGGAAAAGCCCTTTCCTGCATCTAAGCCGTTAGACGACTACTTCTCGAAAACAATTCACAGTCGAGTTAGATCCGGCAGGGAA
>CAYPFH010000197.1:0-7342 GCA_964409825.1 uncultured Desulfobacterales bacterium
TCATGAGTTTCGACAACATGGAACGCTACTACCAGGAGCAGGGCCGGGAATGGGAGCGGTATGCCTGGATCAAGGCCCGGCCGGCGGCCGGAGATATCTCCTCCGGCCGCCGGCTGCTCGAAAGACTGACCCCCTTTGTCTACCGGCGATATCTTGATTTTTCCACCTTCGGCGCCCTGCGGCGGATGAAGCAGAACATCAACCGGGAGGTATTCCGGCGCGGACTTGAAAACAACATCAAGCTGGGCGCCGGAGGAATCCGGGAAATCGAGTTCTTCGGCCAGATATTCCAGCTCGTTCGCGGCGGGGTTCTGCCCAGGCTCCGGGCCCGCTCCATCGAAAAAGTGTTGACCGTCCTGGCTGTCGAAGGACTGGTCCCGGAGGAGACGGCACAGGCGATGCACCGCGCCTACCGCTTTTTGCGCCTCGTAGAGCACCGGATCCAGGAATTCTCGGACCAGCAGACCCATCGGCTGCCGGCCGACTCCGACGGCCGTGCGAGACTGGCGTATTCGGCTGGTTTTGCCTCCTGGGAGGCCTTTTCAGAGGTCCTGGACAGCCATCGTAAAACCGTTCACCGATGCTTCGGCGAGCTGCTGGCTCCCCAAGGCGAGGGGGGGGACAAAGGCGGGGGTCGATCCGCGGAGGAGGAGTTTGGGAAGCTGTGGCAGCAGGAGGTCGACTCCGAGGAATGCCGGCGCATTTTGGCCGAAGCCGGTTACGGGCGCCCGGAAAAGGTGCTGCGACTGCTCGAGGACTTCAAGGCCCATGCCGACACCCGGAGCCTGAGCCGCGAAGGCAAAGAGCGCCTCGATTCGTTGATGCCGGAGGCGCTGAAGGCATCGGTAAAGGCCGCAGAGCCGGAGCAGGTGCTTGCCCGCCTGCTCGGCCTGGTTCAGGCGGTCCAGCGCCGGACCACCTATCTTGCGCTGCTGCTTGAGCACCCCTTGACCCTTGCCCACCTGGCGCGGCTGGCCGAGGCCAGCCCGTGGATTTCCGCTTATCTTGCCCGGCACCCCGCCCTCCTCGACGAACTGCTTGACCCGCGGAGCCTCTATGCTCCGCCGGCGCGGGCCGATCTCGAAAAAGAGCTTTCGGCCCGCATGGACCGGGTGGATGGCCGGGACTTGGAACATGTCATGGAGGAGCTGTGCCTGTTCAAGCAGGTCAACACCCTGCGGGTGGCCGCCGCCGACATCACCGGGGGGCTCCCCCTGATGAAGGTCAGCGACCGTCTGAGCGACATCGCAGAGGTCGCACTCAACCAGGTACTCGATATTTGCTGGGCGCATCTGACGGAAAGGCACGGCATTCCGGTCTGCCGGCTGAACGGTGCGGTCTGCGGGCGGGGTTTTGCCGTGATCGCCTACGGCAAGCTCGGGGGGCTGGAACTGGGCTACGGTTCGGACCTCGACCTGGTGTTTCTGCACGCCGGCACCGGAGAATCCACCCGAGGGGGGGAAAGGCCGGTGGACGACGCCACCTTTTTTGCCCGGCTCGGACAGCGCGTTCTTCACATGCTGACCGCCCACACCCGGGCGGGATTTCTCTACCCGGTAGACATGCGGCTCCGGCCTAGCGGCACTTCGGGTCTTCTGGTCAGCCCGGTGGCGGCATTTTCCCGCTACCAGCAGGAGGACGCCTGGACCTGGGAGCACCAGGCCCTGGTGCGGGCGAGGGCGATCGGCGGGGATGCAAAGATTGCCGACGCCTTCGAACGTTGCCGAAAAAGCGTGCTCGCCGCCCGGCGGGATCCGGAGCATCTTAAAGAAGAGGTGGCGGCCATGCGCGAACGGATCCGGAAAGAGAAAATATCCGCCCGTTCGACCGGCTTTTATCTGAAACAGGGACCGGGGGGTCTGGTCGACATCGAGTTTCTGGTACAATACCTGGTGCTTTGCCACGCCCACGACTACCCGCAGCTTTTGAAATGGACCGACAACGTCAGGCTGATCCGGACCCTGGCCCGGGTCGGCGTGCTGAAAGACGATGAAGCCTCCTTTCTCAGAAAAGCCTATCTCACCTATCGTTCCAAGATGCACCGGCTCGATCTTGAGCAGCAGCCGGGCCGGGTTCCGGCCGATCAGTACCAGCCCCTGCGCCACCGGGTGGCCGACCTCTGGCGTAAGTTCCTGGCGAGTTGATGACTGCCGCCAGATCCGGCGGTCATGACATGTAACTGCTTTTCCTTACGGGGGCCGACGCTGACCGGCGGGATTCAAAATTCCAGATTCCAGATTCAAGATTCTCCGGCGGGAGATTTATACGAATTTTTTGGTCTTCACCGGTTGGTTTGATCAACCGTGAAACTTTTGTCGAAGCCTCTGAGTAGAGACCAACAAGAGGAAAGACGACAAAAAAACAATTTCACCATGAAGGACCTGAAGAGCATGAAGAAATATTTATAGATTACGCTGCCGAGGGCCAAGCCTTCGTGGGCTTCACAGGCCCCGACACCACTGCAGCTCGGGAAAAGCCCATGAAGAAACAAAAGTTTTCGCCCTTACCCCCTTTGTTTTTACTTCATGTCCTTCATGCTCTTCATGGTTAGATCGTTTTGTCCTTGCCCTATAAAAATCTCGAAATCAGAAGAAGTTTCACATAAGCCCCGCCGCTTGCCGCTGGAGCGGTCAGTTTGATCAAGGGTGAAACTTCCCAGTCCGTCATTCCGGGCTTGATCCGGAATCCAGTCTTTTTCTGAATTCCCCTTCGACTCTGATTTCGCGGAACGCGAAACCAGTCGAAAAACGTTTCACGATTTTCGACAAAGATGTGATAAAACAACCCGTCAGGTTACAATTATGTAACTCTATTTTAAATTTTGTATCCCTTCGACATCCTGACATCTATCTGGAATTTCATTGTTTATTCCTTTCTTTCCTTTTGTGGCACACGACTTGCTGTAGTGTTTCTTCGATCGTCATTTCGGTTGAACCCTTTTGGCTGCAGGAGGCCGTCGTTGCCCATCTCAACACCTGAACCAACCGGCGGTGAATTTACTCAGCGAGAACTGCTCCGGGAACGCAAAGCACTGATCGATGCATTTGTCCGGGGCAAGGCGCCGGATTTCATGGAACGGCACTCCCGGCTGCTGGACGATTTTTTTTGGGGGAGCTTTGAAAACAGCTTGGCCGGTCCGATGATGGACATGATTCGTAACCCATACGCCATCATCGCATTGGGGGGCTATGGACGGCAGGAGCAGTGCATCCACTCCGACATCGATCTCCTTTTTTTGTTCAAGAAGCAGGTCCCGCCGGCTGCCGAGCAATTGGTCCGGGAGGTGGTCTATCCGCTTTGGGATATCGGATTCGACGTGGGATACGCCACCCGATCTTTGAAGGAATGTCTCCAGATCGCCGGCAAAGATTACGAGGTGCTTACCTCCCTGCTCGATGCCCGGTTTATCTGCGGTGCGTCTCCCCTGTATTCGGATCTGATGGAAAGCCTTCGCAAGCGCCTCTTGTTTCGCCAGGCAGACAAGCTCGTCCATTGGCTGGTGGAAACCAACTACGCCCGCCACCGGCGGTTCGGCGATTCGTCCTATCTGCTGGAGCCGAACCTGAAGGAAGGCCAGGGCGGGCTTCGCGACTATCACACGATGCTATGGATCGGAATCATCAAATACGACTTTGCCCAGCCCCGGGATCTGGAGTACCAAGGCCTGCTCTCGCATTATGAATATCGGCGGTTTCGCCGTGCCCTGGCATTCATATGGGATGTTCGCAGCCGCCTCCATGAGATGACCGGGCGAAAATGCGACCAG
Source organism: uncultured Desulfobacterales bacterium (assembly GCA_964409825.1). Taxonomy (GTDB): domain Bacteria; phylum Desulfobacterota; class Desulfobacteria; order Desulfobacterales; family CAFBRK01; genus JAIPEL01. The sequence continues at coordinate 3,767 of CAYPFH010000197.1, forward strand.
CTTCATCTCGAATTCCAGCTCAAGCTTGCCCGGGCCATGCAGTTTGCCGCCGCAGGGGGGCAAAAGCCGGTGGAGCGTTTTTTAGGACGGCTCCACGAGGCCATGGACACCATCAAGGAACAGTACCTGATGTTTTTGCGGGAGACCGGCGCTCCGAAGCGCTCCAGGGCCGGACGCCGGTCCAAGAAGGAGACCGGGGTGGCCGGGCTCGAAGTTCACCGCGCCGCCCTCTATTTTGCCGGAGCGGAAAGAATCCTGAAAGACCCGGTCCTCCTGGTCAAGATTTTCGAAGAAAGCGTTCGGCTCAAGATTCCGGTGAGCCAGGAGAGCCGCCGTCTCGTCCAGGAATTTTCCCATCTGGTCGACGACGGGCTCAGGGCGTCTCCCGAGATGGTTTGGTCCTTCGAGCGCATTCTGTTGGCGCCCGCGCCGGTGTTCAACGTGCTAAACGCCATGCTGGCCACCGGCTTGCTCTCCCGGTTGATTCCCGGCTTTGCCGACATCGTCCACCGGATCCAGTACAACGAGTACCATATTTATCCGGTGGACAAGCACTCGCTTCGCACGGTCCAGACCTTGAAGCGCTTCGGCACAGACGAGGATCAAAGCGGCGAGCCTCTTTGCGGGCAGCTGTTCAAGAAGATGAAACACCGCCGTCTTCTCATCTGGGCGGCGTTGCTCCACGACATCGGCAAGGGGAGGCCCGGCGGCGAGCACGCCGAGTCCGGGGCGTGGATCGCCCGCAAACTCCTTGCTGAATTCGGAGCCAAGCCCGAAGAGGCGGAGCTGGTGTCGGACTTGGTCCGGGACCACCTGCTGCTGATCAAGGTCGCCACCCGCCGGGACCTCAACAACGAAGAGACCGCCATTTCCTGCGCCCGACGGATCGGCGATGCCGAACGACTCAAGATGCTCTACCTGCTGACGGTGGCCGATTCGGTGGCCACCGGGCCCAAGGCCTGGAACGACTGGACCGCGGTGCTGCTGCGGGAGCTGTTTCTAAAAGTGCTCACCACCCTCGAACGCGGGGAGCTTGCCAGCCAGGAGGCCGTGGCCATGGTGGAGAGAAAGCGGCACCAAATACTGAACTCCTCTAAGGACGAGACCGATCGCAGGGAGCGGGAGGCGCTGTTTGCGGCCATGTCTCCGCGCTACCTGCTCTATATGCCGACAGAGTTCATCGACGAGCACATCGCCCTGTTCCGGCGGCTCGGCTCCCGGCAGTTCGTCTGGGCCGTAAAAAAAGCCAACGGCGCCGATACCCGAACCGTGATCATCTGCGGCCGGGACCGGCCCGGCCTGTTTTCCAAAATCGCCGGGGTATTCACCTTAAACGGGGTCGACATCCTCGACGCCCAGATTTTCACTTGGAAAAACGGCATCGCCCTGGATGTGTTCGAAGTCAAGCCGCCGCCGGACCAGCTATTCGAAGAGGAGCGATGGCACCGCGCGGAAGAGCAACTCGGCGCCGCTCTTTCCGGAGAATTGGACGTGGCCGCTACCCTGACCGAACGGATGCGGGAGTACCGCCCCCGCATGCCGCGAATCGCGGACCATCCCCACCGGGTGGCGGTGGACAATGAAAGCAGCAGCTTCTTTTCCATCGTGGAGGTGGTCACATACGATTTTATGGGGCTGCTGTTCTCCATTACCGATACCCTGTTTCGATGCGGCCTGGATATCTGGGTCGCAAAAATCGCCACCCGGATCGACCAGGTGGTAGACGTCTTTTACGTGAGAGATTTTTACGGACAGAAAGTGGTCGAACCCGAAAAGGTGGCGACGATTCAAAAGGCCATACTCGAAGTACTGCCCGACACTGCGTCGGAGGAGGCCTAGTGCTCGAAGATATCATTTCTGCAATGGTTTTCAGATCAAGGCATACTCACCGCAGAGACACGGAGAGCGCAGAGAAAAGCCTCAAATTTTTCCCAGTGCGTTCTCTGCGTTCTCAGTGCCTCGGCGGTGAAGCAATGGTCGCGGCAAATACGTTCGCGTGAGTTGAACCCCGGACCAAGGGCCCTGGCCGGGCGAAGCCTGATAGGACCTGAACCGAACACAAACGAATTTTCTACAAGGAGGAATGTACTCATGATCCGCAAACTGCTGCCGCTGACAGCGGCGTTTTGCCTGGTTCCTTTTTCCGCGGCCTTTGGCGGTGAAGGGCTCGATTCGGGAGACACCGCCTGGATCATCGTCTCTGCGGCGCTGGTGATGATGATGACCCCGGCCGGCCTGGCGCTCTTTTACGGCGGCATGTCCCGCTACAAAAACCTTTTAAACACCTTTGCCATGACCCTGGTGGCCTACTGCCTGGCCAGCGTGATCTGGATGGCATGGGGCTACTCCCTTGCCTTCGGGCCGGACAAGGCCGGAATCGTCGGCGGTCTCGACCATCTGTTCATGGCCGGCATCGGGGTAGACACCCTGTCCGGCTCCATCCCGACGCTGGTGTTTGCCATGTTTCAAATGACCTTGGCCTGCATCACGGTAGCCCTGGTTCTCGGTGCGATTGTGGACCGGATGAAATTTTCCTCCTGGATCGTCTTCACCGTCCTTTGGGTGACGTTCATTTACTGTCCGGTGGCTCACTGGGCCTGGGGCGGCGGGTGGATGGGCGAGATGGGTGCGCTCGATTTTGCCGGCGGCACCGTGGTCCACATCAACGCCGGCGTGGCCGGGCTGGTGCTGGCCCTGGTGGTGGGAAAACGGATCGGCTACGGCAAAGAGGCCATGTTCCCGTCCAGCATCACCCTGACGGCTCTTGGCGCGGCGCTTCTGTGGTTCGGGTGGTTTGGATTCAATGCGGGAAGCGCGCTGGCCGCAGACGGCGTGGCGGCGTCGGCCTTTCTGGTCACCAACACTTCGGCGGCCACTGCGGCCCTGGCCTGGATGTTCGCCGAATGGAAGGTGAACAACAAGCCGACCGTGCTGGGCCTGGCTTCGGGCGTCGTTGCCGGCCTGGTGGCCATCACGCCGGCCGCCGGGTTCGTCAACATGCCCGCATCGCTGGTGATCGGGCTGGTGGCCGGCCTGCTGGGCTTTTACAGCGTCGCTGCGCTCAAACGGAAGCTCGGCTATGACGACTCTCTTGATGCCTTCGGCGTTCACGGCATGTGCGGCATCTGGGGCGCCCTTGCCACGGGAATTTTTGCCAATCCTGCGATTACCGAAGGGGCCAGCGGACTGCTTTACGGGAACCCCAAACAGCTATGGATCCAGTGCGTCTCCATCGTTGCCACGGCCGTGTTCACGGCGGTTGGCTCGATCGTAATCATCTATGTGACCAAAGCGATCACCGGCGGCTTGCGGGTTGCCGAAGAAGATGAAGTGCAGGGCCTGGACAGCGTCGTACACGGGGAAAGAGGGTTCGAAATCATTTAAAGGCTCTTCGAGCCTACGAAAAGACTGATTCAAGGTTCCAGGTTCAAAATTCAAAATCGAACCGAGATGAACTTAAAGTAGGTCCTCTATATGGACACGGGCCGCGCGATCAGACGAGAGGCTTCGACATGGACCGAAGAACCTCGAACCCAGAACCCAGAACCCAGAACCCAGAACCCAGAACCCAGAACC
>CAYPFH010000198.1:0-7322 GCA_964409825.1 uncultured Desulfobacterales bacterium
CGGCCACGTCGGCCAGCCCCCCGACGCCGGCGGTGGTGTTGATCGTCAGGCGCAGCAGCTCGTTTCCGGCCTCAGAGCCCTTGCCCTGGAGGAGGCAGTTCACGATCCGGATCGGGGCAAACAGATTGTAGAAGAAATTTTTCACGCAGGTCCGGATTTCGGTGGGCAACACGGCTCGATAGCCGGTGGCCGCCGGCTTGAGAACCCAGAAGTACAGCCGGTCATTGACCTGGAAAAGCACCCGGTTGACCGGCTCCAGCGGGTCGTAGACCTGCACGGCGCCTTTTTCGGCCTCATCGTATAGATCGTCGAAAAACGGATCCTGGCTCTCTTCGGCCGCAGAGGCTTCTTTTCTCATCGATTCCGTCGCCGGTCCGGCGGGTTGGGCGTGGATCCCGCCCGGTAGAACGGCCGCACCGAAAACGATCAGAATCGCAGTCCATAGGGCGAGGAAAACGACTCCGGTTTTTCTCATTCTCCGCCCTTTCGGGCCTTTAGGGCCTCGGTCTTTTCCTTCAAGAGGGCAATCAAATGATCCGGGGAGTTTTTTTGAAGCACCCGTTCGAATTCGTTTCGATAGTTGCCCAAAAGGCTCGCGCCCTCGATGGTCACGTTGTAAATGCGCCAGGTGCCGCCCCGGGTCCACATGCTGTAGTCGACGGGAATTTCCACCGTTTCCCGGAGAATTTTCGTCTTCACCAGCGCCTTGGTGTCGGATCTCATCGTCTCTTCGATAAAGACGACCTTTTCATTTTTGTATTTTCCCTGAATCTGGTTGAAGTAATTGTTTCCGAGAAATTGGGTGAACGCTTCGGTGAACTCTTCCCGCTGTTCTGGGGTGATGCTTTCCCACCGGTGCCGCTTGAGGGTGCCCCGGGCAATGGCCTCGAAGTCGAAAATATCCCGGACAACGGCCCACAAGCGTTCCAGCTGCTCCTGCTCGTGGGCGCCGTCCTGGTACCGGGGATCCTGCAAAATTTCGATCACCTGTTCGATGGGGCCTTTGAGCGCCTCCATCGGATCGGCGGACGGCTGGGATGCCGCCGTCGAAAACGGTGCAACAAGAATCCAGAAAACAGCCGCTGCAGCCACCCATTGTTTCCGCATGAAACCTCCACTGCCGGCAGTCGCTTTATTCCACGCTGCCGAACACGTATTTGCTGATCAGCGCTTCGATGTCGATGGCCGATTCGGTTTCAATGATCTTTCCGCCGGGTTCTATAAACGCCATTCCGCTTCCCGGAGTGAGCATAATGTATTTATCGCCGATGAGACCCGACGTCTTTACCGAGGCGATGACGTCGTCTGACAGTTCGACCCCCTTTTCGATCTTCAGCTCTACGCTGGCTTCCTGACGCTCGGGGTCGAAGGTGATGGCCTCCACCCGGCCGATGGGCACGCCCGCCATTTCCACCTGCGCGCCGGATTTCAGGCCGGTGACGGACTGAAAGCCGGCATAAACCGAATAGTAGTTTCCGCCCAGCAACTCCATCTGGCCGAGCTTGATCGTGAGGTATCCCACGCAGGCGATTCCGATGACCATGAAAATGCCGACTGCGGTCTCAATCGATGCTTTTTTCATCTTTCCCCCGTTGGGCGCTTCACCGATTTGCATTCGACCGGCAAAGGAAAAATTCTGCAAACCGGCGGAGCCGGGTCTCGGCCTCAGCCACACACTGGTCCAGCGATTCTCCTTTTTCCGCTTCTGCGATCCCCGCCTGAACCGAAAGGCAAAACCCTTCTTTGCTCGGGTTGTCCTCGATCCCAGACCGCCGGGCCTGGTCGGCTAGGTCGGCCAGGAGCGTTTCGGCCGCACTGTGCTCCGTACCGGCCAGAATCAACACGATCCGGTCTGCGCTGAATCGAAAACAGGTGTCGGTGATCCGGAGCCTTTCATGGATCAGCTCGACAAAGCGGGTCAACAGATCTTGCCCGGCCTGATGTCCGAAACGCTCCACCAGTTCTTCTAAGTTTTCGAAGATGAACACCACGAGCGTAAAAGGGATGTTGAAACGCTCGCCCCTGGCCAGTTCCTCCTTGAATCGTCTTTTTCCCTCCTGGTGGGACGCCATGCCGGCCAACTCCATCTTCGGCTCGGCCAGCCCGTGGATGAACCCCTGGACCACCGGATCTTCGCTGCCCTGAATTTCCTCCGGGGTTCCTTCCACGAAAATCCTGCCCTCGTCGATCATGGCCACCCGCTGGGAGATATAAAAAATATCCGGAATCTCGTGGCTCACGATCACCCCGGTGAACCCGAACCGTTTCTGGTATTCGGCGATCATGCCGTGAACCGCATTTTTCCGGATCGGGTCCAGGCCGGTGGTCGGTTCGTCAAACAGCACGATTTCCGGCTCTGTAACCAGAGCCCGGGCCAGGGCGACCCGCTTTTTCATCCCGCCGGAAAGCTGGGAGGGGTATTTTCCGTCTATGTCGTGAAGATCCAATGCTTCCATTTTGTCCTGCACTTTGCGGGAGATTTCCCTGTCCCGAAGGCGGGTTCTTTCTTTCAGGGGCAGGGCCACGTTTTCGTAGACGGTCATCGAGTCGAACAGGGCCGAGCCCTGGAACATATAGGAAAATTTTCGCTTCAGTTCCCGGCGTTCGCCTTTTTCCATCGAGGAAAGGGGGCGTCCCGAAAACAGGATGCTGCCCGAATCCGGGGCCATCAGGCCGATGATGTGCTTGAGCAGGACGCTTTTTCCCACGCCGCTTTTGCCGATGATGGAGGTGACCTCTCCGGCGGAGATATGCAGGTTGACGCCGTCGAGGACAACATTGTCACCGAAGCGCTTGTGAACGTCGACGAACTCTATCAGGGGCGGCTTGGTCATCGCTACAACAAAAAGGAGGTCAACACGTAATCGACAATCAGCACCAGCACACAGGAGATGACGACAGCCGAGGTGGTGGCCTGGCTGACGCCCTTTGCGCCGAAACCCTCTTTCCGGGTGTGGGTCATGTATCCTTGGTAGCAGCACACGGTCACCACCACGGCGCCAAAGACGATCGCCTTGATGAATCCGCCGTTGATGTCCTGCATCAGCACACTTGATTCGACCCTCGAAAAATAGATGCCCTGGCTGACGTCGAGAAGCAAAGAACCGCTCAAATAGCCGCCGAAAATACCGATAACGTCAAACACCGCCGTCAGCAGCGGAAAGCTGACCAACGCTGCAGCCAGCCGCGGGCTGAACAAAAAGCGGATCGGGTGGATGTCCATGGTTTCCAAGGCGTCGATCTGTTCGGAAATCCGCATGATTCCGATCTCGGCGGCCATGGCCGATCCGGCCCGGGCGACGATCATGATCGCCGTGAGCACCGGTCCCAGCTCCCGGATCAGCGACAGGGCCACGGCCGAACCTAAAAACCCCTCGGCGCCGAATTTGGTCAGGGTATAATATCCCTGAAGCCCGAGCACCATTCCGGTAAAGGCGCCGGTAAGGCAGATTACCAGCACCGATTTCATTCCGATAAAATAGACCTGCTGAGCGATTTTTCCCAACTGCACCGGAAGGCTGAAAATCAGGAAAAACCCCCTGAAGAAAAAGATGCCCGCACGGCCCAGCTCCTGAACCAGGAAGATGGTCAACCGGCCGAGCAAGGCCAGCGGATTGTTTTCGAGGGTGTATGCCGGCATCGTCACGCTATAATGGGTGAATGGTTTTTCATCAGAATGGACGAAGTTAGATGGTTCAAGAGAGTCTGTCAAGAATTTGAAGACCTTGACGTCCTGTCCCTGGATCGGCTCCCGGTCTTTGACGGGGCCGCCGGTGGTCTGGTATAGCACCGGTGCCGAATTTCAAGGAGAACGACCATGGCCGAAATCGATTCATGCTATCTTCAGCCTACGCCGATAGTGGATGCGCAGCACCCGGTGGTGCGCGGTTTTGCCCGCGAGGTGGTGGGGGGGGTATCCGACCCGGTCGAAAAGGCGGTGCATCTGTTTTACGCGGTTCGAGACGGGATTTGGTACGATCCCTACAGCCCCTTTTACCGCCCCGAGCATTACCGGGCGAGCCGAACCCTTTCCACCGGCCGCGGCTTTTGCATCCCCAAAGCCGCCCTGCTGTGCGCCCTGGGTCGGGTCTGCGGCATTGCCAGCCGCATCGGGTTTGCCACGGTGCGCAATCACTTGACCTCCCGGCAGCTTTTCGAATTCATGGGAACGGATCTGTTCGTCTACCACGGCTATACGGAATTTTTTCTTCGGGGCCGGTGGATCAAGGCTACCCCCACCTTCAATATCGAGCTCTGCCGGAGGTACAAAGTGGCCCCGCTCGACTTTGACGGGGTTCACGACGCCATGCTCCAGGAGTATAACGGTGAAACCAGGCGCTTCATGGAGTATGTGGACGCCCATGGCGTGTATGCGGACGTGCCGGTGGAGGCGATCGTAGCGGCGTGGAAAAGCGCATACGGGGTCGATCGCGTCGCCGCCTGGATCACCGCCCTGGAAAGCGGCACGATGGCCGGACGCCGGTTCGATCAGGAAACGCCGCAATAGGCGCTGCGCGCCGCTGGGATGTCCGAAACATCTTTTTGCCTTGATGCCTCCCAGCCTTCCAGCCGCTCGGCTTCCCAGCGTTCTCTTTCGCAGCCGTCCTTCCATTGACGCATTCCCTGCGATGAGATATCTTTTCATATTTATTTCGAAGAGAAGGTGCCGAACCCAACGCTCCGATCCGGGAATTCGATTCGCAGGCGAGGAGTTTGTTGAAAATGGGAATTTTCCGGGACGGGCTCTCATGTTAGGAACTTATGTCAATACCGCGGCGATCATTGCCGGAAGCCTGCTGGGGCTGCTGCTCAAAGGCGGCATTGCCAAAAACACCGCCGCTTCGGTGATGCACGCCATCGGCCTGGCCGTGATTCTGATCGGCCTGCGGGGCGCGTTCAAAACCGAAGCGCTGCTGCTGGTCATCGGCAGCCTGGCGGTCGGCACGCTGCTTGGCGAGTATCTGCGAATCGAGCAGCGGCTGGAAGGGCTGGGCACGAAGCTGGGGTCGCTGGTTCGGGGCAGCGAAGAGGGCTTTTCCGCCGGATTCGTGACGGCCAGCCTCGTATACTGCGTCGGGGCCATGGCCATCGTCGGCTCCCTGGAAAGCGGCCTGTCCGGCAACCATCAGACCCTGTTTGCCAAGTCGGCCCTGGACGGGGTGGCCTCCATCATCTTTGCATCCACCCTCGGCGTCGGGGTTCTTTTTTCGAGCATTTCGGTGCTCATCTACCAGGGCGGCATCACCCTCGGCGCATCGTTGATCCGGCAGTTTCTTACACCGGAGGCGGTTAACGAGATGTCGGCCGTGGGAGGGCTGCTGATCTTTGCCATCGGCATCAACCTGCTGGAAATCCGAAAACTGAAGATCGGAAACATGCTGCCGGCGCTGTTTATGCCGCTGATCTATTACACTATTCGCGGCCTGCTTATGTGAGCGGCGCCCCGGCGCGGGAGCAGGGCGCCTCATCGGCGCCATGGCCTTCAACCGAACCGGGCGGCGGCGGCCGAAAGGAAGGAAAGATACCGATTCGATGAAAAAACTGATCGAAAGTGTGTTGAAACGAATATCCGGGCGCGCCAAGAATGATGCGTACCCGAAGGACAAGACAAACAGTGCGCCTTTGCCCGTCGAAGCAAAAGAGAAGAAAAAAAACCGGCCGCAGCGCAAAAAACGGACGCATCTACCGAGCGGTCAAAAAGACAAAGGCCGGGCCCCGGAAGGCGGCATTGGTAACAAAGGGCCGGTTGCGCCGGCAAAGGAAAAGGCTTCCGTTGCGGAGAGTCAATGGGAGGTGTCCCAATTTCAGGTGTCGGAATCCGAAGGCAGGATCCGGTTTCACGACCTGGACATTCCCGACCCGGTGATGCGCGCGATCTTCGACCTCGGGTTTCAATACTGCACGCCGATCCAGGCCGAGATCCTGCCCAGTACCCTCAAGGGAGTGGACGCCACCGGCCGCGCCCAGACCGGCACCGGGAAAACAGCCGCCTTTCTGATCACGGTGCTCACCCACATGCTTCGCACCCCCGCTGCGGAGGACCGAAAACCGGGAACGCCCCGGGTGCTGGTGCTGGCGCCCACCCGTGAGCTCGTTTTGCAGATCTCATCGGAGGCCGAGGCGCTGTCCCGCTATTGCCCGTTTCAGATCGTTTCCGTATACGGCGGCGTGGACCTGGAAAGACAGCGGAAAAAACTGACGGCAAAGCCGGTGGACATCGTTGTGGCAACCCCCGGCCGCCTTATGGACTTTCAGAGAAGAAAGGATCTGTTTCTCGGCAGAGTCGAGATTCTGATTATCGACGAGGCCGACCGGATGCTGGATATGGGGTTTATCCCCGACGTTCGAAAGATCGTCTACAGCACTCCGCCCAAGGACAACCGGCAGACGATGTTTTTTTCCGCCACCTTGGATGAGGCGGTGGAGCGGCTGGCCCGGTCCTGGACCCGGGGGGCGCTGAAGGTGGAGATCGAACCGGAGCAGGTGGCCGTCGATTCCGTCGACCAGGTGATCTACATTGTGACCCGGGAGCAGAAGTTTGCCCTCCTGTACAACATCATAGAGAAAAAGCGCCTGGAGCGGGTCCTGGTATTCTGCAACCGAAAGGACGAAACCCGAAGGCTGGCCGACGGGCTCTGGCGCCACGGCATCGACTGTGCGATCCTTTCCGGTGATGTGCCGCAGAACCAGCGGACCCGGAGGCTGAAAGACTTCAAGGCCGGAAAGATCCGGGTGCTGGTGGCCACGGACGTGGCCGGCCGCGGGATCCACATCGAAGACATGGATCACGTGGTCAATTATACGCTGCCCCAGGATCCGGAAGACTACGTGCATCGGATCGGACGCACCGGCCGGGCCGGCGCCGTCGGCACTTCCATCAGCTTTGCCGACGAGGAGGATTCTTTCCAGATACCGGCTATCGAAGCGTTCATCGGCCGGGAAATCGGCTGCACCATGCCCGATGAGTCCTGGCTTTCGCCGCCTGATCTGGTTCCGGGCCGAAGCAACAAGGGCGCGCCAAACGGCGCCAAGAAACCCCTTTCTTCCCGGGGCGGCGCCGGAGGCGGTCGAAAACGCTCCTCCGGTCCCCGCGGGGCAAGAGGCCGCAGACCCGGGCCGCCGCGGGCCAGGTCCCGAAGCCCGAAGAAGGGGTGAGGCGCCATAAAATACGGCTTTATGCACAAATTTAAGGTCAGCCTGAGGCCTGACCACATCCTTAAAATGGTACATAGTTCCGTCGGGCGAAAAAAATCCCAAGCACCAAATTCCAAATCTCAAACAAGCACCAAGCACCAAATCACAATATCCAAACCTGAAAAACC
>CAYPFH010000199.1:0-7280 GCA_964409825.1 uncultured Desulfobacterales bacterium
TATCGGTGATCAACTCGGACAGTTCCACCCCCAGCATGGTGCAGCCGTTTTCGATGATGGAACGGTCCACGCCGGCGGCGAACCGCTTGTCCTTCCATTTTTTCTTGACCGACTTGGCTTTCAGGTCCATGACGCTTTTGCTCGGCCGCACCAGGGCCGTGGTCACCACCAGGCCGGTCAATTCGTCGATGGCGTAGAGGGTTTTTTCCAGTTCGGTCTTCGGCTCCACATCGGTGCAGATTCCATATCCGTGGCTGATCACCGCCCGGATGCACTCTTCGGGCCATCGGTTTTCCCGGAGGATTTCTTCGGTCTTCTGACAATGGCGGTCCGGAAACTGCTCGTAGTCCAGATCGTGAATCAGCCCGACCACCGCCCATTTTTCCTCGTCTTTCCCTTTTTTGCGGGCCATGTAGCGCATGACCCCTTCTACGGCCAGGGCGTGTTTAAGTAGACTTTCGCTTTTGTTGTACTGGTTGAGAAGGTCCCAGGCGTCTTGCCGCGTCGGTGTATTCTCAGTCATGCATATTCTCCTAAATATCTAATTTAATAGAAATTTTTATATTTATACGTGTTCTATTCTTCTACGGCAATTGGGGGATGATGTCAAGAAAGCTCCGCTTTGCCGATCCCCCCTCTTCTTGAAAATGCGACGGTTTCATGCCATAGGTTCGGGCCATGGCGATTAAAAAAGCACGAGTGAAGGCCAAAGCGGCTGAAAATTCAGAAGCGGTGGCGCTGGCCCTGGTCGAGGGCAGCCAGGGCTGGACCTATTCGGTGGATGGCGTTGCCGGCGGCGATTTTTTCCTTGCCTGGCGGGAGGAATCCGCTGAAAAGGCGTCCGAAAGGCTTTTAAAAAGCTTTCCGGCAGAGGTTTTCACCGTAAGGATCGTCGAAGAAACATGATGCGATACGGAGCCATGAATTTCCCGGTTCGTCCGGTGATGGAAGAACTTGCCGAATTCTCGTCGCTCGGCTTCGACTACATGGAGCTTTCCCTCGATCCGCCCGAGGCCCATCACGACACCGTTCGCGCCGCAGCAAAGGAAATTCGCAGAGGGCTGCAGGAATGCGGCATGGGTCTCGTGATTCACCTTCCCACCTTTGTCCTGACTGCAGACCTGACCGAGTCCATCCGCAAGGCATCGGTACTGGAAATGCTCCGGTCCATGGACCTTGCGGCGGAAATGGCTGCAGAAAAGGTGGTCATGCACCCTGGTGCGATCACGGGTCTGGCACCGATGGTGATGGACCTGGCCCTGGGGTATGCCAAAGAGAGCATGGAAAAGATGATCGCCCATGCCCGCAATCTCTGCCTTTGCGTGTGCCTTGAAAACATGTTCCCGCGGCACCGGTCTTTTTTCGAGCCCGCTCATTTTTCAGCGTTTTTTGACGAGCACCCGGATTTAAAAATGACCCTGGACACCGGCCACGCCAACATCGGCGGCGGAAGCGGCAGGATCTTCGAGTTTCTCCGTCGCTGCGGCAGCCGGATCGGCCACGTTCACGCCAGCGACAACCACGGCAAACGCGACGATCATTTGCCGATCGGAGAGGGGAATATCGATTTTCAGGGAGTCATGAGGGCCCTGACAACAAACGGATATCGGGAGACGATCACCCTGGAAGTCTTTGCCGAGGACAGAAGGAAGCTGGCGCAAAGCCGGGACCGGCTCCGGCGGTTGGTGGAAGCATGCATCGGAGGCGGACCATGAGCACGATGCAGACAGGACGCTCCGTCTGCTCCGGGGCCAAGGCGCGGTGCGGAACCGGAGAAAAGGGGGCGGTGTGCCCACCCCGGCCTTCGGCGGCCGGCATACCCGGCGGGGTTTATCTCTGCCAGGTGAACGACGGGTTGTCCTGCGGGGCTTGCTGCGGGCTGTATAACCTGCCCCGGGTCGATGAAGGACGCCTGCGGCGAATGCTCAAGCGGCGGACCGAAGCCTTTGCCCGCACACCCCGGCAGATCGAAGCGATCTCCGAATTCGGCCGAAAGATCACCGGGCGCCTCGGGGACCGGCTGCCGGTCTCCGGGTTTCATCACTGCCCGTTTCTGGGATTGATCGGCGAAGAGCGCACCCGGGTTGGATGCCTGCTCCATCCCCTGGGGCAAGGAAACGACGGCGTCGACTTTCGCGGGCTGAGCCATTACGGCGGGATGGCCTGCCGGATCTATTTTTGCCCTTCCCATGAAACCCTGGCACCGGCCTGGAAAAAGATCGTGCAAAAAACCGCCGGCGGATGGTATCTGTACGGCCTCGTCATTACCGAGGACGAACTGCTGGCCGGATTTTTCGGCGCCATAGAAAAAGCCATCTGCCGTTCGCTCGTCGAAGAAGACATTGCCGGCGATCCGGCCTGTGCAGCGGCGCTGCGAAAATTTTTCCACCTCAAGTGCAGCTGGCCCCATCGGCCCGCGGATATTGCCGGCCCCGTCAACTACTTTTTCAACGACCGGCAAAGAACCCGACCGGCGGTCGCCTATCCGCCGTCATGCTCCCGGCCTTCGCCCTACGATGCGATATTCATGGCCTTGGGGACGGTGTTCGAGACCGAAGATGCCCTAAAAGAGGCCGAAGATTCCATTCGCGGCCCTTTGTCCTGCATCGTCGAACGGTTGAAAGGCCGGTAGGGTTCCGCACCGTTTCAAGTTGACAGGGCCGGCATCCGGCGCAATCATATTTTCATGAACGAGCAATTATCACATACTTCCCATGCAGGCACCGTATCCGTTCCGGAGGCGGCCCGTACGCTCGGAGTGGCCAGGAAAACGATATACGATCTGATCGAATGGGGGGAACTTCGCGCCGTTCGCATTCGAAGTGCCGTACGAATCGACCAGCAAGACCTCGAACGTTTCCAGGCTTCGGGGAAAATCCCCTGATTTTGCCCGGGGAACGGTCGCGGACCGAAGTTGACAAAACCCCCCGGCGGTGAAATATCCGGGGCATCGAGCCGCTGCGTCGTCGCTGCCAAAGAGGAACCCTTGCACCCGGCATGGTTGGGTGTGCAGACTGGGCAGATCAAATACCAATCCGGTTATCGGCCCCCACAGGCCGTTTCTTCGAAAGTGCAATGGGCGCAAACGAAACAGACCGCCCCTCCGACAGTCTGCTTGTCATCTTCCCCGGCTCAAAGCAAAGCGAGGAGGCAGTTGTGCTCCTTTCCGACGTCGGCATTTACGACCGATACATGGTTCGAAACCGTCTGCGCACCCGGCTTCCCGCCGTTTTTGGACCCTGCAAAAGAAACGAAATCGCCGCAACACTCGGGGACCGGCTGGTTTCGTGCGGGGTGAGATTCATGGCCGTGGCGAGGGATTTTCTGGAGGCCCCGTTGGGCGGATTCGATGCGGTCCGGTGCCGGTTTGGAACCGAGGCGGTCCGGCTCTGGGACGGTGAGGCAAAAGGGCGCACCCTGTTCTCCAAGGAAAGGCTCCTGGTCATAGAAGCCGTCTACGATACGAAAAAACAGCGGCTGAGGGATTGGCGAGGCAAACGATCCCGGGATCTGGAGCGGTTTTCTGCCGGCCTGGCCGAAGCCGAGTTTGCCCCGCTCTCCGGCGAACGAACAGGAGTGCTGTTTCTCCTTCGAACCGGGACGGATGTTGTCCGATTTGTGGAGGAAAAGATCGACTTCTCCTTTCTTGGCGAAAGCCGATCGCTGACGGTTGCCGAAAATTTTCGCCGCCTCAGGGCGCTGCTGGAAAAACGATTCGGGGCGGCCTGCCGGGACATGGTGACTTTCTGCATCGGCATCGAGTCGCTCACCGAAGAAAGCCCCGAGGAAAATGCCGGCCGCAAAGGACGGCCCCGCCAGATCCAGGTCCGGTCCAATATTTCTTCGGTTCACACCATGGCGCGGCTGCTGTGCTGCCGCTGGTGGCAGGAAAAAGGATGGGCCGGCCGGGTGTTCCCGCCCTGACGCTGCACAGGTAAGTAGAGGGGACCTATCGGCATGCATCCGGCGCTGTCGGAGGCCATGACGGGAAGCACGAAGGAAAGGAGCGGAAATGATTCTCGGGTCTGCGCCGCCTGCCAAGGGATTTTCGGAGCCGCGCTGTTTCTTCGATGCAGGGGTTCGCTTCGAATGCCGGCGCTGCGGCGCCTGCTGCACCGGTGAGTCGGGAACGATCTATGCCGCAGCAGATGAAATCGAGCCGATTGCCGCATATCTGGAGGTTTCCGCCGAGGAGCTCAAAACCCGGTACGGATATCCATACCGGGACAGTATCAGTTTCCGGGAGGAGGCCGACGGGCGGTGCTGCTTTTACGCGGAGGGCTGCCGCATCTATCCGGTCCGCCCCCGCCAATGCCGCAGCTATCCGTTCTGGTTCGACATCATGCGATCGGAGAAACGATTGATGGAGGCCGCCCGCCAGTGTCCGGGCATCGGAAAGGGAAGGCTGTTTACCCGGGAGGAAATCCTGGCGCGCATCGAGGAGTCCTATCCGGCCCCACTAAAAGACGGGTCAAATGGTTGACTGGTGGATTGGGTTGTTTTCCGAAGTTATGCGTCTGAGCTTTTGTTCAAATAGGCTCGCAACCCCTTGTGTTCCCATTCGGCCAATCATCGATTCGACCAATCACGACAGGAAGACATGCCTCGGAAACGGACCATCGTTGATGCTTCTTCGGCTATTTTGCTGGCCAAGGCCCATCTTTTCAGGTGCCTGACCGAAGCCTATCATGTGGTGATGGCCGAGACTGTATACCGCGAAATCAGTCGAAACGGATACCCAGGTGCCCGCCGTTTTGCCACAGCCCGCTGCAAAGGTTCGATTCGGGTGATTGCCTCCCAAAGCGATGATGGACCGGGGGCTGAATCCGTTTTGACCGGCCCGGGGGAAAGGGAGACGATCCGGCTTTTTTCACGGGGGAAAGGGGATTTTATCGTCATCGACGATCGTAAAGGCGCTTCTTTTTGCCGGAACGCCAGCATTCCCTATATCAATGCGCTGCTCTTTCCGCGAATTCTGATGCTCGTCGGAGCTCTGTCGGAAAGCGACTTCCGCAAAATAACCTCACAGCTTTTGGCAATTGGCCGATATTCGAAACAGATTGCCGCAGTTGCCGAATGCGCAACCCGGGAGCGGCTCAGCCGCTTTTTGCCGTCATGATTCTCTCATCGGGAACCTGTCGACCTTCGACCTGCTGTTTTGCTGCGGCCCCCGGGCGGGGGCGGTCATCCGGCAAAAATCATAAGGCGTTACCGATCGGAGAGTTTTCAAAAGAAAGGAGCACTCAAATGGCATCGAGAATCGATCGATGGATCAAGGACCGCTGCTATATCGACGGCAAGTGGGTAGCGGCGGAAGACGGCAAATCGATGCAGGTACTTAATCCGGCCGACGGTTCGGCGGTGGGGACCGTTCCCTTTCTTGTCGAGGCGCAGATCGACTCTGCGGTGGCCGCTGCCCAGAGGGCGTTTTCCCCGTGGCGGGATAAAACGGCAAAAGAGCGGGCAGCGATCCTGCGGCAGTGGCACGATTTGATCATGGCCAACCGGGAAGAGCTGGCCCATCTGATGACCCGGGAGCAGGGAAAGCCCCTGAGCGAATCCCGCGGGGAAATCGCTTATTCCGCCGCCTTCATCGAATGGTTCGCCGAAGAAGGAAAGCGGTTGTACGGGGACGTGGTCCCCGCCCACCAGGGCGACAGCCGCATCATGGTATTGAAACAGCCGGTCGGGGTGTGCGCCGCCATCACGCCGTGGAATTTTCCGTCGGCCATGATCACCCGCAAAGCGGGCCCTGCCCTTGCCGCAGGATGCACCATGGTGGTCAAGCCGGCGAGCCAGACGCCCCTTTCGGCCCTGGCCCTGGCCGAGCTGGCGGATATGGCCGGCATCCCGGCAGGCGTGTTCAACGTGGTGACCGGAGATTCCGGGCGGATCGGACGGGTTTTGACCGGTGATCCCCGGGTGCGGAAGCTCACGTTCACCGGATCCACGGCGGTCGGGAAAAAGCTGATCGAGCAGTGCGCCGGCACCGTGAAAAAGGTCTCTATGGAGTTGGGCGGAAACGCGCCGTTTATCGTGTTCGACGATGCGGACCTGGATGCCGCCGTCCAGGGGGCGGTCGCCTCCAAGTACCGCAATTCGGGGCAGACCTGCGTCTGCGCCAATCGGCTGCTGGTCCAGGAGGGCGTTTACGAGGCGTTTGCCAACCGGCTGGCCGAGGCGGTGGGGTCGCTGAAGGTCGGAAGCGGGCTCGAAGAAGGGGTGGAGCAGGGGCCGCTCATCGACATGAAGGCCGTGGAAAAGGTGGAAGGGCTGATTGAGGACGCGGTCTTGGCCGGAGCCCGAATCGTTTCCGGCGGGCGGCGCCACACCCTGGGCGGAACCTTCTTCGAACCGACCCTGATTGCCGATGTGACCGGCGCCATGCGCATCGCCCAGGAAGAGATTTTCGGTCCGGTGGCCCCGCTTTTCCGTTTTGCCGACGAAGCCCAGGCCATTGAAATGGCCAACGACACCCCCTACGGGCTGGCGGCCTATTTCTACAGCAGGGACATCGGCCGTGTCTGGCGGGTTTCCGAAGGACTGGAGTACGGCATCGTGGGGGTCAACACCGGCATCATTTCCACGGAAGTGGCGCCCTTCGGGGGGATGAAGGAATCGGGAATCGGCCGGGAAGGGTCCCGCTACGGCATCGATGAATTCGTCGAGATCAAGTATGTTTGTCTTGGGGGCCTCAAGTCGCTGGCGCGATTTGATTCCCGGTGATCTTGAAATCATCTTGTTCGTACGGGGCATCCTGCGGACACGATTTTCAGAATTTCGCCGCTTCGTCATGCCTTTTGCGGGGCCGGAGGCCGGACTTTGACAACTTTACGATTTTATTCTATATTTCTCCTGCCTCGCTATGGTAGGCGAAGCGGATGCAACTCGCGGCGGCGATTGTGCGCAGAAGCCCTGCAGCGGCGGTTCTCCGCTCCTGTACGGAACCCGGATTTGCCATGCCTCTTTACGACCTGACCGAGTTTCTCAAACTCTCCTCGGTGCTCAACTACAACCTGAGCGCCGCCTCTTTGAACCGTTACAACGTGCTGCTGTTCATCCTCGAAGACAAGCGTCTGCACTCCAAGGAAAAGCAGGACCGGCAATACAAGAGCATTGTCATGGAAGCCCTTGGATTTCTCTTCGGGGCGTACAGCCAAAAGCGGCGCAGACTAGGCCCCATGGCGGTGATCCATCCGATCCGGTCGGCCGCACTTTACTGCAGAGCCGTGCCCCGGATCGGCGCCGTCGATCTTCTGACAGCGCTGTTTCACGATGTG
>CAYPFH010000200.1:0-2846 GCA_964409825.1 uncultured Desulfobacterales bacterium
ACCGGCCACGACGGAGCGTGGCCCTCCAACCTCCAAAACCCAAGGCGGGGGCAGGCCGGTTATTGCCGCCGGCCTCGGTCGAAGTTTTATACGACGCACCTGACCTGACGGTTGCAATAGGCTGCGCACGGCTTACCTTATTATCACTGTGGTTTGTTTCAGTCTCTTGTCATTTTGTCCCCATATCAAGTACAAGGAGAAACACCATGACCCACGCGATCGTCATGCACGAAACCGGAGGCCCGGAAGTCCTCCGGTGGGAAGACGTTACCCCGGCAAAGCCAGGCGACGGGGAAGTCCTGATCCGCCATGAGGCGGTGGGGCTCAACTATATCGATGTGTATCACCGCACCGGCCTGTATCCCCTGCCCTCTCTTCCGGCCGTACCGGGATTGGAAGGCGCAGGGGTGGTGGAATCCATCGGACCGAATGTGGCCGATTTCGCCCCCGGAGACCGGGTGGCCTATGCCGGCGTGCCGGCAGGTGCATACGCCCAGATACGGACCATTCCCGCTCACCGGCTCGTCAAACTGCCCGATGCCCTCTCCTTCGAGCAGGGAGCCGCCATGATGCTCCAGGGGATGACGGCCCGATACCTGCTGAGGGGCTGCTACGATGTCCGGGACGGAACCTGGATTCTCATCCATGCGGCGGCCGGCGGGGTCGGCACCATTGTCTGCCAGTGGGCAAAGTATCTTGGGGCGCAGGTGATCGGCACCGTGGGGTCTTCGGAAAAAGCCCAAAAAGCGACCGCTCACGGCTGTGATCATCCGATCCTCTACACCGAGGAAAATTTTGCCGACCGTGTCCAAGAAATCACCAGCGGCCGCGGGGTGGATGTGGTCTACGATTCAGTGGGCCAGGCGACGTTCCTCCAGTCCCTGACCTGTCTTCGGCCAATGGGAATGATGGTCAGCTTCGGGCAGTCCTCCGGACCGGTGGCCCCCCTGGACCTAAAGGCGCTGGCAGTCAACGGCTCTTTGTTTCTGACCCGACCCAGCCTCATGAACTATACGGCAAAGCGGGAGGATCTGCTGGCCCACGCCCAGGATCTCTTCGACGTGGTGCAAAAGGGAGCCGTGACCATAGAGGTCCGTCAGAAGTATCCCTTGAAGGAGGCGGCCCAGGCCCACCGGGATCTGGAAAACCGGAAGACCACGGGCTCCACGATCCTGCTGCCGTAATAAATGCGCTGTGCACGGTGACAAGGGAGGCTTCACCGCCACTCCAACTTAGAGTAAAGGATAAAAAAAGCCTGGACGGGGCAGAAAACGCGAGGATTACCTGAACAGAAGATCCCAGCCTTAGGACCCCGCCCTCAGCGAATACTTCCTTGATCCGCTGGGAGGCAGGGAAGCTTCTCACAGTTTTCTATTTTGTGTGGGCCTGCCGATCTTCCGGCTTCCCGGCATCCCAGCGGTGCAGAGCGCAAAGCGCCCGATCTTGACATGCGCACTCCCGCAGTTTAATTGAAAGGTAAACGGGGTTTTCCGCCAGTACGGAGCCTGTGGACAAACCGACTTGTTGAGGTTCTATATTATGCTCGACGCTCTCGATCCCGTGCTGCTCTCCCGAATCCAGTTTGCCTTCACCGTCTCGTTTCACATCATCTTCCCGGCCTTTACCATCGGCCTGGCCAGTTGGCTGGCCGTGCTCGAATGGCGGTGGTTGAAGACCGGAAATCCGGCGTTTGCCGAAACCTACCAGATGTGGGTCAAGATTTTTGCCGTGACATTCGGCATGGGGGTCGTCTCCGGTATAGTGCTTTCGTTCCAGTTCGGCACCAACTGGTCGGTCTTCTCGGACCGGGCCGGTAACGTTTTAGGGCCCCTGCTGGGCTACGAGGTGCTGACCGCCTTTTTCCTGGAAGCGTCATTTCTGGGCATCATGCTTTTCGGCTGGAACCGGGTGAGCCAGAAAATGCATTTTGCCGCCACCGTCATCGTGGCGGCCGGCACCCTGATCTCGGCGTTCTGGATTCTCGCGGCCAACAGCTGGATGCAGACGCCCCAGGGGTTTCGCATCGGACAAGACGGGTTGTTCTATCCGACCGACTGGCTCCAGATCATCTTCAACCCCTCCTTTCCCTATCGCTTCGTTCACATGGTCACGGCCGCCTACATGACCACCGCATTCGTGGTGGCAGGCGTCGGCGCGTACTACCTGTGGCGGGGGCTGCACGTAAAGCATGCCCGGGTCATGCTCGGCATGGCCATGATCATGGCGGTCTTTGTCGCCCCGGCCCAGCTGCTGTTCGGCGACCTGCACGGGCTGAACACCTTCGAGCATCAACCGGCCAAGGTGGCGGCCATGGAAGGGCTCTGGGAGACCGAAAAGGGGGCGCCCCTGTTGATGTTCGGATGGCCGGACCAGGAAGAAGAAATAACCAAATATTCTTTGGAAATTCCGAAGCTTTCAAGCCTGATCCTCACCCATAGTCTCAACGGCGAAGTTCGGGGGCTCAAAGAGTGGCCCAAGGAAGACCGCCCTCCGGTGGCCTGGGTCTTCTGGTGCTTTCGGATCATGGTAGGCATCGGGCTGCTGATGATCGCCACCGGCATTGCCGCGCTGGTGCTCCATTTCAAAAAACGCCTGTTCGACACCCGCTGGTTCCAATACTGGTGCATGGCCATGACGCCGGCCGGGTTCGTGGCGGTGCTGGCCGGCTGGTTTGTCACGGAGATCGGCAGACAGCCGTACATCGTTCAAGACGTCATGCGGACCGCGGAATCGGCGTCACCGGTTGCCGGGACCCCCATCGCCATCTCTCTTGCGGCCTTCATCGTAGTGTACGGGGCCGTCTTCGGGGCCGGCAGCTATTACATCGTGAAACTCATCGGAAAGGG
>CAYPFH010000200.1:2946-7278 GCA_964409825.1 uncultured Desulfobacterales bacterium
GAAAATTATGGAGCCCGCATGTTCAACCTCGGAACCATCGTGGATCTTCCCCTTATCTGGTACGGCCTGATCGGCACCGCCGTGCTTCTCTACGTTTTATTGGACGGATTCGATCTGGGAATCGGGATCCTTTTTCCGTTTGCCCCGTCCGACAAGTGCCGGGACCGGATGATGAACTCCATCGCGCCGTTCTGGGACGGCAACGAAACCTGGCTGGTGCTGGGCGGCGGCGGGCTTCTGGCCGCCTTTCCCCTGGCCTATGCGATCCTGATGCCGGCGCTGTATATTCCGGTCATTCTCATGCTGCTGGGGCTGATTTTTAGGGGGGTCGCCTTCGAGTTCCGGTTCAAGGCCTCCGGCAACTCAAGAAAAATCTGGGACTACGCCTTTCATTTCGGCTCCCTGACCGCCGCCGTCATGCAGGGGATGTTTCTGGGCGCCTTCGTTCAGGGGGTGGAAGTGCAGGGCAGAAGCTACGCCGCGGGCGCTTTCGACTGGCTTAACGCTTACAGCGTCATGACAGGCATCGCCCTGGTATTCGGCTACGCGCTGTTGGGCGCCACCTGGCTGGTGATGAAAACCGAAGATGAAACCCAGGCCTGGGCGCGAAAAACCGCCGCCTACGTTCTCGGATACGTGGGGTTGGGGATCGCCCTGGTGAGCATCAGCATGCCGGTCATGAACGAAGCCATCCGGGAGCTGTGGTTCAGCTTCCCCAATGTGTTCATCCTTCTTCCCATTCCCCTTTGCACCGCGGTCCTGTTTGCCCTCATCTGGCGCGACCTTCACACCGGCCGTGAATACCGGCCTTTTTTCCTGAGCGTCGGCATTTTTCTGGCCGCCTATCTCGGGCTGGGGATCAGCCTGTGGCCCTGGCTGGTGCCCTTCAGCGTCACCTTCCGCCAGGCGGCGGCAGCCCCGGAATCCCAATCGCTCCTGCTGGTGGGAACCGTGGTGCTGCTGCCGGTCATCCTGGGCTACACCGCCTACTGCTACTATATCTTCCGGGGCAAGACCTCCCACGATGCCTTTTACGGATAAACAGAAGCAGTGGCTCTGGTTCGCCGTCCTCTGGTGCGGCGGCCTGGCCGGCGCGTTTGTCCTGGCCCAGGCAGCCAGGTGGCTGCTTCGCTTCTGAGCGCGTGCCGCTGGCCGGTATGATTCAAAAATTCCAGATTCCAGCTTCAAGATTCTCCGGCTGGAGATTTATACGAATCTTTGGGCTCAACCGGCCAGTTTGATCAAAAGTTGTTTCAATTCCCATCTAACACGGAATCTTCGCTTTGCAGCCCATGTTAGATCAAACTGAGTTCGTATACCGGCATCAAATTATCCATTCCGCGGTATCATGAATCCCGAAAGTTGAATTCATAATATATAATGTTCGCTCCCTGCAGAATAAAATCCGTTACGTTTGTTGCAATATGCAACCAAATGCCGTATAATGCGATAAAAATAGCGGAGATAAACCATGACAAACGCAGTGAGAGTCTCAGACGATCTCGTCAAAGAGGCTAAAATTTATAGCAAAATAGACAAGCGATCCATAACCGGGCAGATCGAGCACTGGGCCAGGATCGGAAAATGCGCCGAGGAAAACCCCGATCTCACCTATAGCCTGATAAAGGAAATTCTGATCGGCGCGGCCGAGTTGGATCAGGGTGAATCCTCTGAATACAAATTCGGATAGCGCGGCATGAAGGTTTTCCAGTCACGGTCCTTCGAACAGAAGGTGAAAAAATTCAGCACGGCTCAAAAACTCGCGCTGGATGAACAAATCAAGCAAATTATGGAAGACCCTTCGATAGGAACTGAAAAGAAGGGCGATCTGCGCGGTATCTACATTCATAAGTTCAAGATTAAAACCACCCAATATCTGCTGGCATACAGAACTATCGAGGAAAACCTCGAATTGATCATGGTCGGTCCCCACCAGAATTATTACCGAGACCTCAAGAAATATATCAAAAGCACGTAGCGAACATGCGGGTGGAGCGGACGCCCATTACGTTGCACCGCTCACACGCAGCGTTGGGCGCCCTTTCCTTCTCACCTGCCAATATTGTCCATCCAACATGACGGCGGGTACTGCCCCCATCACTGCCCGGAAGACTTCATCCCTGAAAAAACCATCGCTTCGTGGATCATTTCATCGGCGGTAAGGGTCATTTTGCCGCTGGTCGCCGCGTTTACGGTCCACTATTCGGTTTTCCCGTAAGTTTCGAAGCTCACCTTCTCCCGCTGTAGCGATTCTTCCGGGTGCCCATTCTTTTCCTCGGCCGGGTAGCCGATCGCAACGATCGACTCGACCTCCAGGTTTTCGGGCAGGTTCAACAAACCGGCAATATGCTCGCCGGCGGACGTCCCGGACTCGTGGGGCCGTTTTCGGATCTGGATCCAGCAGCTTCCCAGGCCCAGGTCGGCTGCCGCCAAATGGACGATGATCGAGGCAATGGAAGCGTCCTCCACCCAGACATCGGACACCGACGGGTCTGCACAGACCACGACGGCCAGCGGTGCGTTTTTCAAAAACGCGGCGCCGTGGGGCTTGGCCTTGGACAACTTGCCGAGCGTTTCCGGATCGGTGACCACCAAAAAATGCCAGGGATTGAAGCCCCGTGACGACGGCGCCCGCAGGGCGGCCTCCACGATCTGATCCACCTTTTCCTTCTCCACCGGTCGTTGTTCGAAATTCCGAATACTCCTACGGGTTCTGAGCAGTTCTACCAGCATCGTTCCTCCTTTTGTAATTTTATGGAACTATACCAAAACCAGGTCACCCGCGTACAGGGTCCATTTTCCCTGCGGATGTTTCACCGCTCCTTTTCGCTGCTGATGCTCCAGGCCAACATCCAGGCCCCATGCACGCTTCTCGGCTTTCCGACCCATTGAAAACAACCTACGCTAGGGCAGTGTGGGCCATGCGGCGCTATTTTCGGAGCAACGACCGGATGCGACGCATGATGGACCTGCTGCTGAAAGACATCCGCCGGGAATTCGGGTGGAAACCCCGCCACGCCATGGCATAAATTGACTCCAGGAGGCTGGATGTTATAGTACCCACAAGGGAATGGTCTCCGGCAGCCCCGGAGGCCAGGCATTGTGGACCGTTATCCATCGAGACAGAGATTTTCTTGAAGGGAGATGCAATTTCATGGCAGGCAGCACGTTATCCAGATACGATTTTGAAACCGGTGTGTACCGTCCGCCCAGCGAGGGCGGAAGCTACTCGCTGCTGGTCCGGTTTACCCGAAACTGCCCATGGAACCGCTGCACCTTTTGCGGCATGTATAAAACAGAAAAATTCGAGGTACGCACCGTATCCGAGATCAAGCAGGATATCGACGCCATTGCCGCACTCTCCAGCGACCTGAGGCAAACCGCGATCGATCTCGGCCACGGAGAAAAAAATATCCGCGACGCGGCGGTAGAGCTGATCCGCAAATTTCCGGACCTCAACTACCACCAGGGTTTTGCCATGGTCTACCACTGGCTCCTTTCCGGCGCCAAGACCGCCTTCATCCAGGATGCCAACAGCCTGATCATGAAGACCGAAGACCTGATCGAGGCCCTGCAATACCTGCGCGCCGCCTTCCCGACCATCGAACGGGTGACCTCCTATGTGCGGTCAAAAACCCTGGCCCAGAAAAAAGCCGGGGAGCTTTCTGCCATTCGCAGCGCAGGCCTGGACCGGGTGCATGTGGGCCTGGAAACCGGAGACGACGACCTGTTGAAAAAAATTCGAAAAGGGGTCACCGCCGAGGGCCACATCAAAGGCGGCCGCAAAGCATTGGAAGCCGGATTCCAGCTCTCCGAGTACTGGATGCCCGGCCTCGGCGGAAAAGCGATGACCGAGGCCCACGCCGAAAACACGGCCCGGGTACTGAACGAGATCGATCCCCACTATATCCGCTCCCGGCCGCTTCATCCCATTCCGGGAACCCCGCTGGCAGCCCAGGCAAACGACGCCGAATTCGTCATGCTGACCCCGAAAGAACAGCTCCTGGAAATCCGGCGCATGGTGGAAACACTGGAGGTGACCTCCCGTGTGTGCTTCGATCATGCCGGCAACTACTGGAAAGACCGGCACGGCCGAAACATCTTCAGCCACAGCTACGAAGGGTATCAATTCCCGGAGAAAAAACCGGAGGTCCTGGCGGCCATCGAGGCAGGGCTCGAGGTCAATCGGTAAGGCCGGATGTCAGAAAGACAGATGTCAGAGGTCGGAAGGACCAGAGGACAGATGGCAGATGACCGCGGTGCTTCGCACCAAGGGCCTCGTATGAAACTTCGCTCGAAGCCGGGGTTTTTGTAGGGCACGACCTCCGTGTC
>CAYPFH010000201.1:0-3042 GCA_964409825.1 uncultured Desulfobacterales bacterium
TTTAGCCCATTGTTTTATTATTTTACTATCTCGCGCTTCGCGCGAAGCGCAGCCACTTTTTAAAAATTGCGGTCGCAATTTTTAAAAAGAAAGGAGAATCCGATGTTCGATTTGATTATCGCAGCCCTTGACGGCTCGGATCACAGTCTAAAAGCGCTCGACTACGCCCGCGAACTGGCCGAAAAGCACGGCGGCAAGCTTCTTTTGCTGCATGCCTATCGGGAAACCTCTGATCTGCGGGGCGGGGACAGCTTCAATGAGAAGGTGGCCAAACGAAAGCGCGCCGGGGAGCAAATCATGAAAGCGGCTCGCAGCCGGCTGAAAGAACCTGCCTTTGAGATGGAAGAAGATCTTCTCGAAGGCCCGGCCGCCGATGCCATTGTGTCTGCCGCCGAGGCGCACCATGCAGACCTGATCGTCATGGGCACCCGGGGAATGGGGGCTGTCACCGGCGTGATGTTCGGCAGCGTCAGCACCAAGGTGACCCACGACGCCCCCTGCCCGGTGATGGTGGTCCGGTAGAAGGAGACGGGCAATGAAAACCGTCCCATGCCATGACTTCGTGGTAATCGGCTCCGGGTTCGGCGGCAGCATCTCGGCCATGCGCCTGGCCCAGAAGGGCTATCGGGTCCTGGTCCTGGAGCGGGGCCGGCGGTTTGCCGATCAGCACCTGCCGAAAACCGACTGGGATTTGAAAAACCACCAGTGGCTGCCGGCCCTGCGCTGTTTCGGCATCTGGGAAAACACCCTGCTCAACGGGATCATGATCCTGCATGGATGCGGCGTCGGCGGCGGAAGCCTCGTCTACGCCAACGTCTTGATGGAGCCGGACGACAAATTGTTCGCCGCGCCGGCGTGGAAGCATCTGGCAGACTGGAAGACGGTGCTCCATCCTTATTACGCCGAAGCCAGACGGATGCTGGGCGTCACCAAGACTCCCCGGCAGTGGCCCGCCGACGAACTGCTTCGACAGACTGCACGGCAGATGAAACAAGGTCACACCTTCCGCCCCACGCAGGTCGGCGTGTTTTTCAACGAGGAAAACCCCGGCGAGCCGGTCCCCGATCCCTATTTCAAGGGCGAGGGCCCGGCGCGGAAGGGCTGTACCCACTGCGGGGCTTGCATGGTCGGCTGCCGGGAAAACGCCAAGAACACTCTGGACAAAAATTACCTCTACTTCGCCGAAAAGTGGGGCGCCAGAATTCGGTCCGAGACAACGGTCGATGACATCGTCCCTCTGCCGCCGGGGCAGGCCGACGGCGCCCGCTACGAAGTTTGCTTTTTCCGATCCACCGCACCGCTGGCCGGAAGGAAAAAAACGATCCGGGCTCGCCACGTGGTGGTTTCGGCCGGTACGGTCGGGACCCTCAAGCTGTTGTTCCGGCTCAAGGAGGTCAACGGATCGCTTCCGTTGATTTCCGACCGGCTGGGCCGCAACGTCCGCACCAACAGCGAATCGCTGACCGGAATTTCGATCCGCCACGACCGCAGCGACTTCTCCGAAGGGATCGCCATCGGCTCGATCTTTCAAGCGGACGAGGCCACCCAGATGGAGGCCGTGCGCTTCCCGGACGGGTCCGGCGCCACGCTCAAGATGCTCACCGCGCCGATGATCGAACCGGGCGGCGGCAAGGCCGTGCGCATCGCCAAGGCTCTCGGTCGCATGCTCGCTCACCCGATTGATCTGCTCTACACCAAATGGTTTCCGGGCATAGCCCGCCGAACCGTGATTCTGCTCACCATGCAGACCGTCGACAACCTGATGCGGGTGCGGCTGGGCCGCAGCATCTTCACCCTATTTCGAAAGGGGCTGGTCTGCGAGCCGGATGAAGGAGATGCCGTTCCGGTCAACCTAGAGATCGCCCACCGGGCCACCCGGATCATGGCCGAAAAGACCGGCGGCATCGCCCAGGCCATGATCAACGAAAGCCTGCTCGAAATCCCCGGCACCGCCCATTTCATGGGGGGCGTTCCCTTCGGCCGAAGCGCCGAGGACGGGGTGGTCGGCCTCAACTGCGAGGTGCACAACTATCCGGGCCTTTTCGTTGTCGACGGCTCGATCATGCCCGCCAACCCTGGCGTCAACCCCACCCTGACCATCGCCGCGCTGACCGAGTATGCCATGGAACAGATTCCGCATAAGCCTGAAAAGGGGGGCAGCCGCAGGCGATTTCGGCGTTCTTGATCCTCTTCGATATCTGACATCGGGCATCTGCCATCGGATCGCCGTCATCCGGCTGCCATCTTTGCCAGGACCTTCTCCATGACCCGGTTGTTTTCGGCAAACCGCACAGGTTGTGCCAGCATGTCGGCCGGCCGCTGGATGAAGGCGCCATGGGTGAGTTCTTCTTTGCAGTGCTCGATCAAGGCGGCGGCGCCTTCTTCCGTGGTCTCGAGGTGAAACTGAAGCCCAAGCACCCGGTCTCCGAAGGCAAAGGCCTGCCGATCGCAGGCCGTGCTTGCCGCCAACAGATACGCCCCGGGGGGGATCTCGAACCGGTCTCCATGCCAGTGAAAAACGGTCAGGGTTTCTGGAAAGACCGTCCAGCCGGAATCGACACAGATCGACTGATCAAACCGGACGGGAAACCACCCGATCTCCGGGACAGGGTTCGGCGCGACCTTGGCTCCCAGCGCCTCGGCAATGAGCTGGGCCCCCAGACAGATCCCGAGCACCCTTTTTCCCGCAGCAAGACAGGCTTCGATGAAGCGTTTTTCCGGCACGAGCCAGTCGAAGCGGCCCTCGTCGCCGACGCCCATGGGTCCGCCCATGACGATGAGCCAGTCGATGTCGGCCGCCGCCGGCAGCGTCTCGGTGTTCCACAGCCGGGTGCCGGTGAGCCGATGCCCGGTTCGTTTCACCCACCCTTCGATGCTGCCCAGACCCTCGAAGGGGACGTGCTGGAGCCAGTGGATGCGGAGCATCAATTCCTCCCTGTTTCGTTGTTGATCCTCTCCGCAATCAGGATGCGGACTGTCCCACGACTCAGAGGACAGAGGACAGAGGACAAAAAACACGCATTCGCGCGCCGATGTCAACGA
>CAYPFH010000201.1:3142-7269 GCA_964409825.1 uncultured Desulfobacterales bacterium
CAGAGGACAGAGGACAGAGGACAAAAAACACGCATTCGCGCGCCGATGTCAACGAACAATTTCACCATCGCGAAGCGATTTTAGGACTGTTCCACCGCCTCTGCGGCGGCAAACTTTGCCGCCCGGGTTCTGGTTCCCCCAAAGCCGCCGCTTCCCATGCTTTCGTAGGCCAGTACGGAAAAGTCCGGATATGCGGTCCCGCCGTGCTCGGAAAAGTCAAGGCCTTCCATCTCCTCTTCCGGGGAGACCCGAAGCCCCACGGTCATGTCGATGAGTTTGAACATGACAAAGGCGACTGGAAACACCCAGAGAAAGCAGGCTCCGATGCCCAAAAGCTGGACG
Organism: uncultured Desulfobacterales bacterium; assembly: GCA_964409825.1. Taxonomy (GTDB): domain Bacteria; phylum Desulfobacterota; class Desulfobacteria; order Desulfobacterales; family CAFBRK01; genus JAIPEL01. The sequence goes on from CAYPFH010000201.1 coordinate 3,485, forward strand.
CCGATAATCTTGACCGAAGTCCCGCCCATGTTGAAGATCCCGGCAGCCAGGGTTCCCCAGGCCCCGCAGACCCCGTGCACCGAGATGGCGCCCACAGGGTCGTCGACCCGGATCTTGTCATGATGTTGATGGCGTTCTTGGCGCGGGTAAATCCGGTCTCGACCATGGCAAAACCGGCCTGCATGAAAAAAACCAGGGCGGCGGCGATCAGCGTCCAGAAATAGTCGGCATGGGTCTGCACCAGATCGATGGCGGCCTTGTTGGATTCGATAGTAGGGGTCGGGTCTGCAGCCCAGCCGAAGGAAACAGCGCTCGCAAAGACGGTCAGCGTCAATAAAAGCTTTTTCATGGATCTTGTCCTCCTTAGTCAGGTTCTGAACCCATCACACAGCGGTGTGAGGACTCGGAAAAATTTCAATGTTTCAAGAATTACGATGTGAAAGAACGAATTTCGAATAGCGGATTTTGTTTCTGTACTCTCTTTCCCTGCCTATAATTCGTGAACAGCGCACCATTCAATCTTCTTCGATTTTCTTTACAGGGCCGCCTTGCCCGACTCTCCGGTGGAGCAAGTTGCCGATCTTTAAAGCAATCCCCATGCCACTAGAATGAAGCTCAGCCGTGTAGACCGTAACATGCTGTATAATATACTTATTTTTTTTGGATCTCCGAACAGGACGTCCAAAAAGATAACAAATATGTATTTTTAAAATCTGGTATATACATATTTGTGTCAATAAATACTTTTTATAACAATTTTGTGTTTTTACGGCAGGGGATGGGCCTCGCCATGGCGGGGCTCCCCACGGGCAGGCAAAGGAGGGAAATGGGCTTGCTGTAAGAAAAACCGGGGGGAGACGAAACCGACGTATCAGGAATGGAAAAACTCCCCTGCCCAGAGCATTTTAACAAATGTTTCAACGGGAAGGATTTCAATTCCGTCGTCTGTCCTGCGAAACTTTGGCTCCAGGCAGACGATCACCCGGTGCTTGACTTCCGGGTGGTCCTTTAAAATGGTTCGCAAACCTTTCAGGTGATTGGCCCGGACGTTGGCGACCGCCTTTACTTCTATTGCCAGATCCATATTATTGACAATAAAATCAACCTCAATTCCGCTTGCAAGCCGCCAGTAGTAAAATTCTGCATAGGATTCCGAATAAGCATTATAGGCGGAAAGCTCGTGCATACACCAGTTTTCAAAAGCCTTTCCGAACAGTTCACTGCCCGGCTCAAGTCTTCCCCTTTTGGCCAGGAAATTGACGATCCCGACATCCGAAAAGTAAAACTTCGGAGAAGAAATCACGCGCCGTTTGGGGCGGCTTGTATATGCCGGGAGCCAGCGACCCAGCAACGTGTCGGTAAGAATCTGAAAATAGCCTTTTATGGTCTGACCTGAAACCCCGCAGTCTCTTGCGATTGTCGAATAATTTACCAACTCCGTATCAGATAACGAAGCCATGTCAAGGAAACGGGAAAAAACAGGTAAATTTCGAATCAATCCCTCAGCGGCAATTTCCTCTTTCAAATAGTCAGCGACATAAGCATCGAGACGTTTTCGCGGTGTTCCAGAGAGGTAAATGCTGGGAAGATATCCATGGTTGACCATTCGGACAAGATCCCACTCAGTTCTAAGCTCGGCCGACACCAGTCCGAAAAGTTCATAACGAACCGCTCGGCCGCCAAGCAGATTCGATCCGCGCCTTCGAACTTTCCGAGCGCTGGAACCGCAGAGAGCAAATCGCGCGCCGACATTTTCGTGAAGCCAGTGAACTTCATCCAGCAAATCAGGAAGTTTCTGAATCTCATCTATCACCACAAAAGGCTTTTTTCCATTCGTTCTCATCTCTTGTCGAAGATACTCTGGATTTCCAAGGTATCGGCGATACTCCTCGGCCTTGAGAAGATCGATCCAAATAGCCTGTGGGTACACCGACCGCAACAAGGTGGTTTTTCCGGTCTGCCGCGGCCCCCAGAGAAAAAAAGTCTCTGTTCCCGAATCCGGCAATTTGATGACCCTGCTAATCATGGCTTGTAATTATCATGATAATCTCAAGTTTACAATGAATTTATCATAATAAAATTTGACGACGCACCTATATGAAACAGGGCCGCCCGATTGGGCGGCCCTGTTTTTTGCGTCATATCCTCCTGAAACACCGGGATTTTCTATACGTCTTCTCTTTTCCCCCTTTTCGCGGAGCGAGAAACCGACATTTAAAATCGCGGCGGCGATTTTAAATGTCGTAGTACAGATAGAACTCATGGGGATGCGGCCGCAGTTTGACCGGATTGATCTCGCTTTTCACCTTGTAGTCGATCCACATGTCGATGGCGTCCTGGGTGAAGACATCTCCCTTGAGCAAAAACTCCGAGTCCTCTTTGAGAGATTTGATCGCTTCATCCAGGGAGCCTGGCGCGGATTCGATCTCGGCCAGCTCCTCGGGGGGCAGATCGTAGATGTTCTTGTCCAGAGGATCGCCCGGATCGATCTTGTTTTCGATGCCGTCGATGACCGCCATGAGGATGGCTGAAAAGGCCAGGTACCCGTTGCAGGACGGGTCCGGGGTCCGAAACTCGATCCGTTTGGCCTTGGGCGACGCCGAATACATCGGAATCCGCACCGCCGCGCTTCTGTTCCGGCTCGAGTAGGCCAGATTGACCGGCGCCTCGAAACCCGGTACCAGACGCTTGTAGGAGTTGGTGGTCGGGTTGGTGAAGGCGCAAAGCGCCTTGCAGTGCTTCAGGATGCCCCCGATGGCGTACAGCGCCTCCTGAGAGATGCCCGCATACTTGTCGCCGGCAAACAGCGGCTTGTCCTTTTTCCAGATGCTGACATGGGTGTGCATGCCGGTGCCGTTGTCTTCGAAGATCGGTTTGGGCATGAAGGTCACGGTGTGGCCGTGGCGGACGGCCACGTTCTTGAGCACGTATTTGAACCACATGAGCTGGTCGGCCATCTGCAAAATCGGCTTGAACCGCATGTCGATCTCGGCCTGGCCGGCGGTGGCCACCTCGTGGTGCTGGGCCTCGATCTCGATACCGAGGCTCTCCAGGGTCAACACCATCTCGGTGCGCAGGTCCTGGAACTTGTCCATGGGCGGAACCGGAAAGTACCCTTCCTTGTGCCGGGGCTTGTAGCCGAGGTTCGGCCCTTCTTCCCTGCCGGTGTTCCAGGTCCCTTCCACCGAATCGACTTCGTAGAAGGCAAAGTTTTTCCCCGAGTCGAATTTGATGTCATCGAAGATGAAAAATTCCGCCTCCGGACCAATGAAGGCCGTGTCGCCGATGCCGGTACTTTTCAGGTACGCGTCGGCCTTCTTGGCGATGTACCGGGGGTCCCGGCTGTAGGACTCCCGGGTGACCGGATCGAGGATGTTGCAGATCAATACCAGGGTGGGCACCTCGAAAAACGGATCGATCCTGGCCGTGTCGGCCTCCGGCACCACGAGCATATCGCTGGCGTTGATCGGCTGCCAGCCCCGGATGCTCGATCCGTCGAATCCGAAGCCGTCTTCGAAGCTCGATTCTTCCAGTTCGCTGACCGGCACTGAAAAGTGCTGCCAGAGCCCGGGAAAGTCCATGAAGCGAAGGTCGACCATTTTCGCGCCCTTCTCGTTTGCCATGTCCAATACCTGTCTCGGGGTCATCTGTTCCTCCTTGAAATAACGATGGTTACGGGTTTTCTTCTAAGATTTTTTTCTTTCCGATCCTGGATTCTGGATCCTCGATTCTGGATGCTGGATCCTGGATGCTGGATCCTGGATGCTGGATCCTGGATGCTGGAT
>CAYPFH010000202.1:0-1649 GCA_964409825.1 uncultured Desulfobacterales bacterium
GCACAGAGAAGCAACGCGGCGATATGTATGGTGTATTTCATCAAATGGCTTCCCTGGAGCCGCCGCCGCAGCTGCTGAGCTGTGAGCTGTTGAGCTGCTAAGCCACGTAAAAGATTCCGATGTCAGGTGTCAGAAAAGAAAAAAAATTCACAGGCACCAAGCACCAACTCACAAACAAATTCCAATGGCCAAAATTCCAAAAACCTAAACGCTGCGCAACCGCCGGGGCTGTCGTCAGTCCTTTGGCCTTTGCCTGGATTCCGGATGTCGCTTCGCTCCTCCGGAATGACGGAGGCAGATAAACTCAGCAGCTAGCAGCTTAGCAGCTCAGCAGCTGTCGTTTAGCACGCTTCGATTAACGGATGTTGACGGGCCTGTGGCGCCACGGCCTTGGCAGCGCCCTTCATGTTCACCTTTATTTTTTCTTTTTCGCGGAGCGAAACTCTTATAAAAGCGCGCCAGCGATTTTATTATACGACAATATTCACCAGCTTTCCCTTGACCACGATGATCTTTTTGATCGTCTTGTCGCCGATGAACTTTCCGACCCGCTCGTCTTCCAGGGCCATCTTCTTTATGGCGGCGTCGTCTGCGCCGGCATCCACGGTGAACTTGCTCCGCAGCTTGCCGTTGACCTGGACCACGATCAGCAGTTCTTCTGTGGTGAGGGCATCTTCTTTCCAGACGGGCCAGTCTGCCAGCAGCACGCTTTTTTCCCGGCCCAGGGCGGCCCAGAGCTCATCTGCAAAATGCGGCACGATGGGAGACAGGAGCACCACCGACGTTTCGACGGCAAACCGCATGACCTGGGCCCAGTACTCGGGCCGGTCGTCGGTCCACAGGCCGTACATGGCGTTGACCAGCTCCATGACGGCGCTGATGGCCGTGTTGAAGTGAAAGCGGTCCTCGATGTCTCCGGTGACCTTTCGGATGGTTTCGTGGGTCTTTTTGTACAGGCCCTTGAGATCGCCGGACAGCTCGTCTGCACTGCCGGAAAAAGGGGCCTCTGTCCGGATCTCGTCCATGATCCCGGCGGCCAGGCGCCAGACCCGGTTCAAGAAGCGGTATCCGCCTTCCACCCCCTGCTCGCTCCACTCCAGATCCCGCTCCGGCGGGGCGGCAAACAGGCAAAACAGACGGGTGGTGTCGGCCCCGTACTTTTCCAGGAGCACGTTCGGATCGATGACGTTCTTTTTCGACTTGGACATCTTTTCCACCCGGCCCAGCCCCGCCGGCTTGCCGCATTTGCCGCAGAACCGGTCTTCTGCCCGCAGGTCGACCTCTTCGGGGAACAAAAAGCCGTGCTCCGGACAGGAGACCGTCTCCTTGCAGACCATGCCCTGGGTCAGCAGCCGGGTAAAGGGCTCCTTGAACCGGACGAGGCCGAAATCTTTGAGCACCCGGGTGTAGTAGCGCGAATACAGCAGGTGCAAAATGGCGTGTTCGACCCCGCCGATGTACTGGTCCACCGGCATCCAGTAGTCGACCGCCTCTTTTTCGAACATGCCCGTGTCATGCCGGGGGCTGCAGTAGCGCTCGAAATACCAGGACGATTCCACGAAGGTATCCATGGTGTCGGTTTCCCGCCGGGCCGCTTTGCCACATTTGGGGCACTCGGCGCGGACAAAAGATTCGAGAAACGGCAGGGG
>CAYPFH010000202.1:1749-7238 GCA_964409825.1 uncultured Desulfobacterales bacterium
GCCTCTTGCAGGGCGTCCCCGTCCAGGGTTTTTCCCGGCGGCTGGACCACCACCACCACGGGCAGATCGTATTTTTTGGCGAAATCGAGGTCCCGCTGGTCGTGGGCCGGCACCGACATGACCGCACCGGTTCCGTATTCCATCAGGGCGAAGTTGGCTGTATAGATCGGCATGCGGCGGCCGGTCATGGGATTTTGACAAAACGCGCCGACAAAGACGCCTTCTTTTTCGTAGCTTTCCAGGGTCCGGCTGGACCGGTCGGCCAGGGCCATCTTTTCGACGAACTCGGCCACCGCCGCCTCCTGTTCCGTACCGGCCGACAGCGGCGACACCAGGGGGTGCTCCGGGGCCAGCACCATGAAGGTGGCCCCGAACACCGTGTCCTGGCGGGTGGTAAACACCGGGATCACCTCGTCTATTCCCTGGACCGGGAACCGGATCTCGGCGCCGAAGCTTTTCCCGATCCAGTTTTTCTGCATGGTGATGACTTTTTCCGGCCACCCAGGCAGCTTTTCGCAGTACTCGAGCAGGTCGTCGGCATAATCGGTAATCCGGAAAAACCACTGCTGCAGCTTTTTCTGCCGCACCTGCCGGCCGCATCGCCAGCAGCTGCCGGCCTCGACCTGTTCGTTGGCAAGCACGGTCTGACACGAGCCGCACCAGTTGACGAAGGACTCTTTGCGGTAGGCCATGCCCTTTTCGTACATCTTGAGAAAGAGCCACTGCTCCCATCGGTAGTACTCCGGCCGGCAGGTGGCGATCTCCCGGTCCCAGTCGTAGGAAAAGCCCATGCGTCGAAGCTGGGCCCGCATGTTGTCGATGTTTTCGTAGGTCCACCGGGCCGGGTGAGAGTCGTTGGCGATGGCCGCGTTTTCGGCGGGCATGCCGAAGGCGTCCCAGCCCATCGGGTGGAGCACGTTAAACCCCCTGAGCCGCTTGTAGCGGGCCACCACATCTCCGATGGTGTAGTTTCGCACGTGGCCCATGTGGATCTTGCCCGACGGATAGGGAAACATCTCCAGCAGGTAGTATTTTTCCCGGCCCGGGTCTTCTTTGACCTTGAACAGGTTCTGCTCTTGCCAGACGGCCTGCCACCGGGGCTCGATTGTTTTCGGATCGTAGCGTTCGTCCATCGGTTTTTCGTTCCTTTGCGCTGCGCTTTCTATGGCTGATCTGTGGATGGTTCAGGGTTCCAGGTTCAGGGTTCCAGGTTCAGGGTTCAGAGGTTCCAGAAAGCATGGGAAAGTAAAGATCCGGGCCCAGAGGACCCGGCCTTGATATAAGCCCATAGAGCATGTAAGCCTAAATTCGAAATTCGAAGCACGAAATCCGAAACAAACTCAAAATCACAATTTTCAAATCTCAAACCATGAATCCAGTCTTTTCCTGGATCCCGGGTCTTCGCTTCGCTCCGCCCGGGATGACGAAGAGGGGGCGCTACGGTTTGGAATTTGGTGTTTGGGTTTTGATCATTTTTTTGCCTTGAACCCTTCAATCTCTGAACCCTAAACCCGGAACCCCGGAACCTCTGAACCCCGGAACCTCTGAACCCAACTCGGCTTGTGTGCCACAAACGGCGTCAAATGGCAAGCGGTGCCTGGCGCCTTCGGCGCCGCTGGGAGGCTGGTATGCCGGGAGGCTGGGAGGCTAAAAGACAGATGTCAGCGGGGGCCGATGACCGCGAGGCGATCAGTTTGATCGAGAATGAAACTTCCCCCGAAGCCTCTGCCGATGTAGTGAACGGCCTCCGTGCCGTTCATGAAGGCACGACACGGAGGTCGTGCCCTACACCCCGACTTCGACCGAAGTTTCTCATGAGATGTCGGAGGTCGGAGGTCGGAAAACAAGACGACCCGGCATGAGTCTTCGCTCTACGAGCTTCCGTCTTCGTTAAAGAGCAACTACGCCGGACGAGAAGCCCTCACAGGTCGTCTGCGCTGCGCCGTGGCGAGCAGAGGACATCCCCACCGCTGGCCGGCGGAATTCCAGATTCCAGGTTCCGAAATTTGACATTCACTACCATGAAAGTTAAACTTGAGTTAACCCAAACGAAAGTGAACCCACATGAGCAGAACCATCAACGCCAAAGAACTTCGGTCCACCCTTTCGAAAATCGTGGAAAGCGTCCGCCGGGGGGAGCAATACACGGTAATTTACAGGAGCAGGCCTGCCTTCCGGATCGTACCCATAGATGGAGAGGAGCAAATATCCTGCCCCCTTGAAAAAGATCCGCTGTATGGAGCAGCGCCGGTGGGAGAATCAATCGACGGGTTCAGTGCGGCTGATCATGATATGCTCCTTTACGGCGATCAGAAAAAATGAAACGTCTATTCGTGGATACGGCCGGTTGGATGGCCATGGCAGACGCAAATGATCCGCTGCATGAATCCAGCAGATCGGCGCGGGACCGGTGGCTGGAAAAAAAAGGGGTACTGACCGTTTCCAACTATGTGCTGGATGAAGCGCTCACCTTGATCCGCATGCGATTAGGGTTGGCCGCCGCAAAACGGTGGTGGGACCAGGTCGCGGACAGCCCCCGGTGCAACATCGAATGGATCACCCCTTTCAGGGCCGAAAAAGCGGTCCGCTGGTTCTTCAGGTGGAAAGATCAATCTTTTTCCTTTACAGACTGCACGAGCTTTGTCCTCATGAAAGAGCTGGGCATCGAAAAGGCCCTGACAGCCGACCGTCACTTCATCACCGCCGGATTCGACATCCTTCCCCTTGCTTGACCGAAGCGACGTTTTTTCACAATTTCTGTGCGCCTCCGGCGCGCAGAAATTGTTTGACTTGCTCTTCACAATTGCATATTCAACGGTAAATATTTGGTATCAATATACAATTGACCGCATATCCCGCCAAGGCGGCACCGATTCGTTGAAAAATTACTTTCGTCGGGTGAACAGCACCGCGGCAATCCCGTTGACCGGCGGGCCAACCTTATTATCGAAGGGAATAACCGATTTCACATCCCATGATCTGCAAAATCCTCATCAATGCGGTGGACACCGAAGAGAGCCGGATCGCCACCGTCAAAGACAGCAAGCTAGAAGGTTTTCATACCGAAAGCGCCGCCCACGAAGTCACCCATGGCAATATATACAAGGGAACCGTCGCCCGGGTCGAGCCGGCCCTTCAGGCGGCCTTTGTCGAATACGGCGGCGAACGCCATGGGTTTCTTCAACGCCACGAAATCCACAGCGACTATTTCCAGGACGGCGAAGCGGCCGGCCGGAATCTGAAGCACCTGATCAAACGGGGCCAGGACCTGCTGGTCCAGGTGACCAAGGATCCGGCGATGAAAAAAGGCGCCATGCTCTCGACCTTCATCTCCCTGCCGGGACGGTATGTAGTGCTGATGCCCGGCAGCAAAAACATCGGCATCTCCCGAAAGATCGAAGACGAAAAGGAACGAAAGCGGCTCCGGGAAATCGTCGATTCGCTGAAAATCCCGGAGGGGTTCGGCCTGATCGTGCGCACCGCCGGCAAAGAATGCACCAAAACGACTATGGCCAAGGATCTTCAGTATCTGCTGCGCATCTGGAAAAACATCAAGAAAAACGCGGTCGAGATGACCGGCCCCGGACTTCTTTACAAAGACAGAAGCGTGGCGGTCCGCTTCATCCGGGACTACTTCACCCCCGAGGTCTCCGAAATCCTCATCGACAATCCCGACGTGTACCAGGATGTCAAGGACTTTATCCAGATCATCTCTCCGAAGCACACCAAAATCGTCAGGCTCTACCAGGGCGCAAAACCGCTGTTTACAAAGCACCAGCTCGAAGATCAGATCGCCTCGATCTTTGAAAGCCGGGTCGAACTCAAATCCGGCGGCTCGATCGTCATCGAACAGACCGAGGCGCTGGTGTCCATCGACGTCAATTCGGGCAAGGCCACGTCGAAGCAGTCCATCGAGCAGACCGCCCTGCAGACGAACCTGGAAGCAGCCGAGGAAGTCGCCCGCCAACTGCGGCTTCGGGACATGGGCGGGCTGATCGTCGTCGATTTCATCGACATGCGGGAGGCCAAGCACAGGGCCGAAGTGGAGCGCGCGCTGAAAAATCACGTGCGGGTGGACCGGGCCCGCACCACGATCGGCAAGATTTCCCGGTTCGGCCTCCTGGAGATGTCTCGCCAGCGGATCCGGCCCCCCATCGTCTACGGAAGCATGGTCCCGTGCCGATACTGCCAGGGAAAGGGACTGGTTCCCTCCATCGAGACCCTGGCCCTGCGGTTTTTGCGGAGGCTTCGCCTGGAGACCCTCAAGGGCCAACTGGCCCGGGTCCGGGGCACCGTGCCGACACAGGTGGCCGATTACCTGCTGAACCGCAAACGGGGTGAAATCCTCGAGATGGAGGAACGCCGGGACCTGAGCATCACCATCGAGGGGAATCCGGACATGGTGCCGGGAGATGCGGAGATCAGCGTGGAATAGGCGCTTCGCGCCTGCTGAGCTGTTGAGCAGCTCAGCAGCTTAGCAGCTACGCGGAGCGCTTCACGCTCCGCGGGAGGTCCTCATGCCTGACACCAGGAAAGACGGAAAAAAGAAGCTCATCATCGCCGGCGCAGCGGTGCTGCTGGCGCTCATCGCGGTCGTGGTCGGGCTGCTCCTGCGCAAATCCGAGCCGCCGGCACCACAGACCGAGCCGCCGCAGGCGGCGGCCCCTGAGCCTGAGACTTCCAAGCAGCGAGTGAGGGTTCCGGTAAAGGACCAGCCGCTGATCGAATTCAAAAGCGAGGACCCCTCGGTCCGGGACATGATGGAAGAAAGAAAGGCCGAGTACGGGATGAAGGAAGGGGTGGACATCATCGCCCGCTCCGACGAGACCGTAAAAATCGGCGACAACATGGTTTCCATGCAGGATATCGCCGACAAGATCCAGCTCGAAAGCGGAAAAATCGTCGAAAAGGACCTGGCCGGGAACAGCGGCAATAATGTTCAGATTTTCGGAATCTATGTGGTCCAACCCGGCGACAACATCTGGAACATCCACTTTCGATTTCTCAAGGAATATTTTGCCAACCGGGAAATCCGCCTCTCTCCCCTGGCCGACGAGCCCGACCGCCGGGGGTACAGCTCCGGGGTTGGAAAGCTGCTGAAGTTTTCCGAAAACATCGTCTACATATACAACATCAAAGAAAAGCGCCTCGACGTGAACCTCGACCTGATCCACCCCATGAGCAAGATCGTGGTATACAACATGGAGCAGGTATACGCCCTGCTGGACAGCATCGAATACGACCAGGTCGAGGAGATCCAGTTCGACGGCGAAAACATCTGGATACCCGCAAAATAAGGCCTGCGGCCTTATTTTGCGGGTTGGGCGGCGCTTTGCGCCGCGCATTTCAGATGTCAGGATGTAAGACAACCATAGCGATTCACGCCCTCCGGGCCAGGATCGTTACTTTCCTTGTGTGAAACTTCGTCCAATGCCGGGGTTTTTGTAGGGCACGACCTCCGTGGCGTGCCTTCATGAACGGCACGGAGG
>CAYPFH010000203.1:0-7237 GCA_964409825.1 uncultured Desulfobacterales bacterium
TGATCGCTGATGATGATGTCCACGAAGCGGTCTCCGGATTCCATCGGTACTTGGGCAACGATCTGTTTTTCAAAGGCAAGGGACACCTTTCGGGTTGTGGCGGGAAGTTTTCCGATGAGTTTGTTGAAAAATCCCCCGTGGGTCCCGATCCTTCCCCCCTTTTCATCGAAGACCATCCCAGGGATGATGGCGATATCGATGCTGTCGATAGGGACGACCCGGCAGCGATCCGGGTTCGGCGCCAGAAGCCCGTCGGCGCCGGGCTTGAGGTCGGTCTCCGGATTGTCGATTTTCATCAGCCGCAGATCCGATGGGTTGTTTGCGGCCGCCGGCAGGACGATCAGCTTGTTCATCCGGTAGCTCCGCCGAAGGATGCCGGCCGTGTCGACTTCCCGCCGCCCGCTGATATACAAGAGCGCAATCCTGGATTCCAGAAAGTTGGCGAATTCGAACAAGCGGGTTTCGATTTGTTCCAGCATCGCCTTTTTTTCTTTGGCAGAAAGCCCGTCCAGTTCCTTTTCCACCTGTTCGCGCAGTTCCGCACGCTTTTCCCTGAGATCCTCCATCGATATGTCTCCGCCTGTTGAAGAGTTCTGTATTCAACCTTCAATAATCATTGACCAAATTTCCTTCCCATGGTACCCGAAAGCGATGCGTGACGCAGCTCCTGCCGGGCCGGTGGTCCGCCGGCTGTTCTTTCCCCCACGGGTTGCCCTTCGAGTTGATTTGCACGCCCGCGGCGGAAGTCGGTTCACCGGGTACCGTTTTGGCCCCATCGGCGACGGTAAGCCAACAAACTAAATTTTCTCAAGAATATAGGTACAGGTATGCTTGAAATCAAGTTCGTTCGCCAGAATTTCGAGCGGGTTCGCCGGGCGCTTGCCGATCGGGGCCAGCCCATCGACCTGGATCGTTTCGCCGCCGCCGATCAGCGCCGCCGCCGCACCCTGGCCGAAGCCGAGGAGCTGCGCCATCGGCGAAACACGGTTTCCGACGAAATCGCAAAGCTGAAAAAGGCCGGGCTGGACGCCGGAGACATGGTCGCGGAAATGCGGGCGGTTTCCGACCGCATCAAATCCCTGGAAAAATCCCTTGCCGAAGACGAGCAGCTGCTCGAAGGCATGTTGCTGGACATTCCGAACCTTCCGCACGAATCGGTGCCCGTGGGCAAAGACGAACAGGACAACCTGTTGGTGAAGACCGTCGGTGAACCGCCGCAGTTTGATTTTGACCCCCAGGCCCACTGGGATCTGGGCGCCCGATTGAAGATCCTTGACTTTGAGCGGGCGTCCCGGATTACCGGCGCCCGCTTTCCCCTCTATTTCGGGGCCGGGGCTCGGCTGGAGCGGGCGCTCATCAACTTTATGCTCGACGTTCACATTCAGGAACACGGCTATCAGGAGGTACTGCCCCCGTTTATCGTCAACCGGGACAGCATGACCCACACCGGCCAACTTCCCAAGTTTGCCCAGGACCTGTTCAAACTCGACGGCTGGGACTATTTCCTGGTGCCCACAGCCGAGGTGCCGGTGACCAACATTCATGCCGGCGAGACCCTCGAAGCCGAACAGCTGCCAATTTGCTATACGGCCTTTACCCCCTGTTTCCGGTCCGAGGCCGGCTCTTACGGAAAAGACACCCGCGGACTGATCCGGCAGCACCAGTTCAACAAGGTGGAGCTGGTCAAGTTCTGCCTTCCGGAAAACTCTTACGAGGAATTGGAAACGCTGCTGTCCGACGCTGAAGACATCCTGTCCAGATTGACGCTGCCGTATCGGGTGGTGACGCTTTGCACCGGAGACCTGGGATTTTCAGCGGCCAAGACGTACGATATCGAGGTCTGGATGCCGGCCCAGGGAGTCTACAGGGAAATCTCATCCTGCAGCAATTTCCAAGACTTCCAGGCAAGGCGGGGCAATATCCGCTTCCGCAGGAAGGGGAAAAAGGGAACAGCGCTGGTTCATACGCTAAACGGCTCCGGGCTTGCCGTGGGGCGGACCGTAGCCGCCATCCTGGAGAACTGCCAGGCTGCCGACGGTACGGTGACGGTTCCTGCGCCGCTGCGGCCTTATATGGGCGGGATGGAAAGGATTCAACCATGAGGCCGGAGGCCTTTCCCGAATCGATCCGGCCGCACCTGGTTCCGGAGCCCGGAGGCGAGCTGATCTACCAATGCCTCGGCTGCGGGACCACCAGCGGCATCGAGCGGCTCTTGTATACCTGCCCCGACTGCGGGGCGGTTCTTCTCCTTGTCGATCCGGATTTTCGGCGCCTTCAGGCGCTTTCAGGAGAGGATTGGCGCCGGATCTTCGATCACCGGAAGATGCTCAACATTCCGGCGCTCAAAGGAATCTATCGCTTTCATGAATTCATCGGGCCGGTAATTCCGCTGGATGCCGTGGTCTACTTAGGAGAGGGGGCCACCCCCATCGTGGAAGCCAACGGCATCCTGGCCGAGAAAGTGGGGCTTCGATTCTATTTCAAGAACGACGGTCAGAATCCGAGTGCTTCCTTCAAGGACCGGGGGATGGCCAGTGCGTTGAGCTATATCCATTTTCTCATCCGGTCGGGTGCCTTGTCGGAGGTGGTGGCGGTTTGCGCCTCCACCGGCGATACATCGGCCTCGGCGGCGCTATACGCAGCCTATCTTCGCCCGGCGGTCAAGTCCGCGGTCCTGCTGCCCCACAAAAAGGTCACCCCCCAGCAGCTTTCCCAGCCCCTGGGAAGCGGAGCCGGCGTCTTTGAAATTTCCGGCGTCTTCGATGACTGCATGAAGGTGGTCGAGGCCCTGAGCGACCGCTACAATGTTGCCCTTCTCAATTCGAAGAATGCCTGGCGAATTCTCGGCCAGGAGTCATACTCCTACGAGGTGGCACAGGATTTCGAATACGAGATGATCGACAAAGCGGTGGTGGTGCCGGTGGGAAATGCCGGCAACATCACGGCGGTGATGAGCGGCTTTCTCAAATTCTACGAGATCGGCGTAATCGACGGCCTGCCCAAAATTATCGGCGTGCAGTCAGCCCATGCCGATCCGGTTTATCGGTATTATCAGGAGCCGGATCCGGATCGGCGAAAGTTCGTCCCTGTCTCGGTTCGATCCAGCGTCGCCCAGGCGGCGATGATCGGCAATCCGGTTTCCATGCCCCGGGTGATTCGCCTGGCAAAGCAATACGACGAGACCGCAGGCGAACGGCGGGTGTTCTTCGTCCAGGTTCCCGAACAGGAGATCATGGACTGGGAGCTTTTGGCGAATCGAAACGGGCATATCGCCTGTACCCAGGGTGGAGAATCCCTGGCCGGGCTGGTCAGGGCCCGAAAGCAGGGGATCGTAGGCCCCAAGGAGATCGCCGTGGTCGATTCCACCGCCCATGCGCTGAAATTTGCCGGCTTTCAGGAGATGTATTTCGGGGAAGGCTTTCCAAAAGATTTCGGGATCCGCCCCGAGCCGGCGCTGATCAACCGGCCGGAGCTCGTCCGTCCGGACGGTCTTGCCCGGGTCCCGGAACCGGGCCGGCCCTTGACCGGAGAAGACTTTGAACGGTTTGTTTCCCTGACGGCCGAAGAAATTGCCCGTCGATTGGATCTAAAGAAGAATTGATTCCATGAATCATTTCCTGCGGAGCGCGGCAGCCGTTTTTGCGGCCTTGATCTATATTTTGGCCTGGCGTACCCCCGGGGCATACGGCGCATTTCTGTATAAAAACTACCTCGTTCAAACAGACCGGGGCCGGGAAATTCTCTGCGATCCTTACATCGTTCAGAAAAACGACTACGTGCTGAAGCTGCTGCGGCAAAAAGGGGAGATCGCCGCCGAAGACTTTCCCAAGTTTCTCTCCATTTTTCAGCGGATCAATCCCCACATTCGCGATATCAACCTGATTCGGCCGGGGCAGCAGATTGTCATCCCCCTGAGGGTGCTTCGATCCAACGAAATGCCGGGGCAGTCCTCCGGCGTGGTCACCATCCCCTACGTGACCATCGGCAGCGTGCCGGAGGGGTTCGAGCGCCATACGGACCGCTATCTGACGCAGTCCGGAGACTGCGTGTCCAAACTCATCGCCGCCCGGTTCGGAAGATACGGATCCGATGCCTACTGGGAAGGGATCCGGCTGTTTCGAATGCTGAATCCGGCCGTGACCGATCTGGATCTGATCTATTCCGGTCAGGTGCTGCGACTGCCAAAGCCATCGGCAACAGAAACGCCCTGGTACGCGCAGACAGACAAACCGGCGCCGCTTCCGGCAGGGGGCCGCCGGATCGCAGCAGAAACGGCCCAGGCCAGGGCGACCGCCAAAGGTCAGGCGAAAAAACCGCAATCGGCCCTTAAAAAGGCAGCCGAGGCGCTCGGGGCCGAGCTGCTCGATGATGGCGCCTATTTTTTCCCCCGGCAAGACAGCGAGGATTTTCGCCTCGATCTTTCCCGGGTCCCGGCCATGAAATTTAAAGACGGCCGCATGGCGCTGCTCCCCCAGGTGAATTCGATCGAGATGGAGGCGCTCGAAGCGCTCGACCCGGCACTGAAGCGGGTCGATACCGTTCCTCTTTCGCCGGATTGGGCGGCTGTCGAGATCGTTCAGGCGGTCCTGGACCGCACGGACCGAGCCCGCCCCATGGACCGGCTTGTGGTTTCCGACGGCGGGGTAAGAATGGAGATCCATGCGCGTTGGATTACTGGCCGGGCCCTGGACGATTCCGGCGCCATAGGGCGGGTATGCATCATCCCCCTGGAGGACTGCACCCGAAGGACGCCGGAGTCGATTCTCCGGTACCTGGAAGTCCATGATATTTTGCTTCGCGAGATCTGCGACAGCGGTGAGCAAAAAGGGGTCAGGGGCATCATCGGTTCCCCGGCGGATTCGATCCGCCGCATCGACGCGGCCGATCGGCGGTCGTTTGTCCAGGTGGTGCTCACCGAGATGGGCTGCCGGTATTCACCGAACGTCGGCATCTCCTTTCCTTATGCCGGCACTCAGATCCGCGCCCAGAGCAATCTGGCCGTCGCACCGGACGGAAGGGAATTTCTCGTCGATTTCGGCGATCTTTACGGTGATGCGATCGCAGCCATCGAAAAGACCGGTTTTTCGATCGTTCAGGTTCCCGACAAAGACCGGCGCAGGATCCTGTTGACGCTTCTTGAGGCGGTGGGCTTGACCTACCGCACGGATCCGATTTTCATGGCGGCGGATCGGCCAGGCCCCTACAATGTGGCGGTGACGATTTCCGGCTTTCTGGTGGAGACCGAAGGCGATACCCGCCTGCTGCTGTCGGCGGGAGCACTGCACCACCGCATCGCCGATTTTCTTCACGGCCGCGGGGTTCGGATCCTTCAGGTGGGAGATGGCAATGAGATCGGATCCTCATGAACCGGATCGGGCCGGCGGTGACGGCGATGTCAAGCCGATTCGATCCAAACAAACGGAGCAGCCAAATGGATCGACCCCAATCGATAAAACGAAATAGACCGTCAGCGGCGGGCCGCGCTCTTTTCCTTGCGGCCCTCTGCATGGGAATTTTTTCCTGTGCCACGGGCGCGGATTTGGCTCAGAAAAAAAAAGAGGCCGAGGCCTACCGGAATATGGGAGAAGCATATCTGGTGGAGGGAAAGCACACTATGGCCCTCCGGGAGCTGCTCAAGGCCGAAAGCCTGTACCCGGACGATCATCTGCTTCAGGGGGACCTGGGGATGGCCTATATGGCCAAGGAGCGCCTGGATAAAGCCATCGTTCATTTAAAAAAAGCCCTTGAGATTCGGCCCGATTATGCGCCGGCGAAAAACAACCTGGGCGCCGCCTACCTGGCCAATGGGCAGATCGATGAGGCGATATCGATCTTCGAAGAATTGAATCAGGACATCCTTTATGCCACCCCCCATTATCCGCTGTTCAACCTGGGCCATGCCTACTTTATCAAAAAAGACTACGCCGCCGCTGAGAAGTACTTTAATGAGGCGCTTGGACTGCGTCCCGAGTTTGTCCAAGCCCGACGATGGCTCGGGCTCACGTACATGGAAAGGGGGATGGTCAAACAAGCCATTCGCGAGTTGAAAAAAACGGTGGAAAGCGCGCCGAGGGTCGGCCGGTATCACTACGAGCTGGCCAAGGCCTATGCCATGGCCGGTCAAGCTTCCGAGGCCCTCCAGCATTACGAAACGGCGGCGAAACTGGCGCCGGAAGGAAGCGATCTCGCCGATCAGGCCCATGCGGCCGCAGAGGACCTGCGCAGCCGATAGAATCAGGGCGCTTGTCAGCGATGCCACTGACCGGCGCAATTCAAGCTTTCAAGATTCACCGGAAGGAATTTTACACGAATCTCTTGGCCTGGCCGGCTGGTCGGCCGGTTTGATCAAAAATGAAACTTCTTGGTGGTGCTGATTTGTTTTCGTTTGCGCCCCAGTGATTTTTCCCAACCCCCAAAAACAAAAAAGCCGGCGGGAATTCCCGCCGGCTTTTTTGTTTTTGGGGGTTAGGAAAAGCTTCGCTGCTCCAGCCGGATGATCTTCGGGGTGATGAAGATCAGCAGCTCCTCTTTCTGGTCTGAAAGCTGCTTGTTCTTGAACAGCCAGCCGAGCAGCGGCACGTGCATCAGACCGGGAATGCCGTCACTGCCTTCGTTGACGGTGTTTTTGATGATGCCGGCGATCACGAAGGTCTCTCCGTCGTTGACCAGAAGCTCCGTC
The DNA here is from genome assembly GCA_964409825.1 of uncultured Desulfobacterales bacterium. Lineage (GTDB taxonomy): Bacteria > Desulfobacterota > Desulfobacteria > Desulfobacterales > CAFBRK01 > JAIPEL01. The sequence goes on from CAYPFH010000203.1 coordinate 6,680, forward strand.
TGGGCTTCCTTGGTCGCCAGGATCGGAACGTTGTTGATGATCCCCGCCTGGTCGGCTTTGGTGATTTGGATGTTCATGGCGATCCGGTCGTCCGGGGTCACGTGGGGGGTGACCGTCAACTGCAGCACGATGTCTAAAAACTCCGTGGTCGTGTTGCCGTCGGCATCGAGCTTGTTGTAGGGAAACTCGGTTCCCTGCTTGATGGTCGCGGCCTTGTTGTCCAGGGTGATCACCCTCGGGGTGGAGATGATTTTTCCTTCGCTCAGGGCTTCCATGGCCTGGAGCTGGGCGTTTAGGGTCAACGGGGTGCCGCCGATTTTGTTGAATGCGATGCCGGCGGTGCCGAAACTGGCCACGCCGAGGTTGACGGCCAGGTCATAGATCAGGTTGCCGCCGAGCGCGCTGCTGCTGTCGGGGCCGATGCCGCCGAGGCTTGGACCGCCGGCACTGAGCCCGCCGGCAATGCTGTCTGTTGTTGTGCTCCAGTTAATGCCGAAGTTGCGGGTGAAGCTCGTGGTCGCTTCCACGATGCGCGCCTCGATCAGCACCTGGGGCGTC
>CAYPFH010000204.1:0-7218 GCA_964409825.1 uncultured Desulfobacterales bacterium
GTTGCGGGCGCGGATGGCGGCGCTTGAGATGAGCTGGCAGTCCTTTTCGCGGTTGCCGAAGATGCCAGAGGCGTGGCTGCTGATCTCGCCAGATGAGCGGGAAAAAGGAAGCGAAAATGAAAACGTCATATGCGGTCGTGGGCTGCGGAAGACTCGGTCAGGCACTGGTGAACGGTCTTTCAGAGAATGGATATACCCTCGAAGGGATTGCCGGAAGACGCATCGATTCGGTCAAAGAGGCGGCAAATCGGCTGGAGTGTGACAGATTCAGCCTCATGCCGTGGGAAATCACGACGACCGCCGATATCGTGTTTATCACCACCCCCGACGATGCGATCGAAGAAACCTGCGCCCGCCTTGCCGCCCACAGCGGATTTGAAAAAAACGCCGTCGTCCTGCATTGCAGCGGTGCACTTCCATCGTCGATATTGACCCCCGCCAAAAACTGCGGTGCCAGCATCGGCTCCTTTCACCCGCTTCAGAGCTTTGCGGGCAAGGCCGATGGCGTCCACCTCTTTGAGAACATCGTGGTGACCCTGGAAGGCGAGGGCCCCGCGCTTCGGGTCGGCAAGGAAATGGCCTGGAAGCTCGGAGCCAACCCAATCGTCATCGATTCGGCCGCCAAGACCCTTTACCATGCGTCAGCCGTCGTCGCGTCCAACTACCTCGTCGTCCTGATCGATGCATCGGACGAATTGATTCGGGCCGCCGGAATTTCTCCGGAAGATGCACTGAAAATCCTCCTCCCCCTTTTGGAAGGGACGCTTTCCAACGTCAAAAAGTCGGGTATCCCGGAGGCCCTGACCGGCCCGATTGCACGAGGAGACAGCCTCATCGTCGAAAACCACCTGGCGGCGATCCGGGCCGAATCTTGCGATCTTCTGGCGCTGTATAGAGTTTTGGGCCTGCGGGCCCTGAAAATTGCCAGCGCCAGGCGGCAGATCGACGAAACGGCAGAGAAGACGATCCAGAAAATTCTCAGTGAAATCTAAATCTCGGCTTGAATCAATCAAATCGGGATGGTAAATGCCGATGGGGTGCCCTTATCGAGACAGATGGATGTGAAGGTTTGGAATGCCGCTTATCGAAACGTATCTGGACGGTGTGGTCTTCGTCCAGGGGAAAAACAAAGGCAGCTTCCCCTACTGCAACACATACATCGTCAAAGACGGAGACGATCTGGTCGTGATCGACCCCACGTGCGGCCCGGAAAACCTGAAAAGCGGTCTCGCTTTTCTGGACGGCACGTTTTCCGATATTACCGCCGTTTTCAACACCCATTTTCACGTTGATCACAGTGCCGCTTGCCGGTGGCTGGCTTCGTCGTTCAATGTTCCCGTTTATATGCACGAACGGGATGCTTCGGCGGTGACTTCATGGGATGCCATGGCCGCCCGGTACCGGATCGAATCTCCGGATCTGAAAAAGATGCTGTTTCGGGTGTTCAACGGGGTCGCCGGCTTTCGCCCCTTTTCGGTGACCCACCCGTTTGCGGCCGCCGATCCGCTTCCGGCGGGCATCGGGAGTCTTCATTGCCCCGGACATACACCGGGCCATTGCGCCTTTTTCTACCGGGGGCTGCTGTTTTCGGGGGATGTTGAGCTGAACGTCCCGTGGGTGGGAAATGCCAATTCTTCCGTACGAGATTTTCTCCACACCACTGAAATTCTCTCCGACATGTCGTTTGCCGGCATTTTGCCGGGGCACGGGATGCCGGTGTTCGACGGGCTCCGTGAATTGCTTCTTCGGTATCGATCCGAACTGTTGAACGCCGCCGAAAGGGTACACGGTGCTCTATCTGCCGCCCCCGAGCCGCTTAACCGGGTTGCGGCCCTCTCGCGAAGATTCCTGTCTCCGACGGTGCGGGGGCGGTTCAACAGCGAAAACGGCCCGCTCCTGCATCACTTCGAATCCCTGGCGGTGTGGCAATACCTGATATATCTGGAATCGAAAGGCCGCGCCCGCCGAACGGTCTCGCCCGGCGGCCGGGTACTGTGGTCCAAAGAACCGGGAAACGAAATGCCCAAATGAATACCGAAGACAAAACAATTGCGCGGCTGCGACACCGGATCGAAGCGCTTGAAAAGCGCCTTGCAGACAGCATTGCCAGAGAAGAGTCCCTGGCCCGAGAGCGCCGAGAGTTTATTTCGATATTCAACTCGCTCGATGCCGGCATTTATGTCGCAGACCCCGATACCTACGAACTGCTTTTCGCCAACAAAGCGGTTCAGAAAAAGGTCAAGACCGGGGAAAATCTCATCGGAAAAAAATGCTATCGAGTCTTGCAGCACCAAAGCGAACCCTGCAGCTTCTGCTCCAACGCGATCATTTTCGGCGAGAAATTCGGCCAGCCCCATATCTACGAAATCCGGAACCGGCTCAACGGCCGCTGGTACCACTGCATCGACCGCGCCATCCAATGGATCGACGGCCGCACCGTCCGGTTTGAAGTGGCCATCGACATCCACGACCGAAAGATGGCCGAAGAAGCGCTTCAAGAGTCGGAAAGAAAGTATTCGGCGCTTGTCGAACACGCCCATGACGGGGTGTTCATCATCCAAGACGGCATTCGCAAGTTCTCCAACAAAGCCATGGCCGAAATCTTCGGCTACACCCTCGACGATTTCATCGGCAAGCCCTTTTTGAAGAATGTCTTTCCGGAATACCGCGACCAGCTGCAAAGATTGTTCCAGGATGTGGAGAGGCGCAAAGAGGCCCCCCAGATCTATCAGTCCAAGATCGTCCGCAAAGACGGTGCGGTGCGCGATGTGGAGGTGTCGGTCGCGCCCACCCGATATTCCCGAAGGCCGGCCATTATGGGCATCGTTCGGGACATCACCGAATACCGGCGGTTGGCCGAAAGCCTCTGGGAGAGCGAACAAAAGTACCGAATCCTTCACGATTACCTCGATGTGCATCTGCCCTTGCATCTCGGCCATTCCGACGAGACTTATAAATTCAAGCTCTGGAACCGGTATTCGCAAACCATGCTCGGCTACAGCCCGGAGGAGGCCATCGGCAAACTGACCCCCGGGGACATCCATGAAACGCCGGAGGAGGCCCAGGAGGTCGTCGATCTCGTCAACGAAAGGGGAATATACGACAGGGAAATCAATCTGATCCATCGAGACGGCCGCAAGGTTCCGGTCCACCTCGTGGTGGTGCCCAAAAAGAGCCCGGAAGGCAAAACGATCGGACTGTTCGGGTTTGCCGAGGATATTACCGAAAGAAAGAAGGCCGAGGTCGCCCTGAGAGAAAGCGAGCGCCGCTTCCGGGCCCTTGTCGAAAATTCCCTGGTGGGCATTTTCATCTGCCAGGAAGGAAAAATCGTCTACAGAAACCCGGAACATGATCGTATCTTCAGCTTCGCCCGGAAAGACACGCCCATCGAAGAATTTGAAAGGCGAATCCATCCGGATGATGTCCACAAATTCGGGCCGTTTTTCCAAATGTGCCGATCTTCGACCGTCTCTTCTTTGAACACGGATGTCCGGTTTGTCACCAACGGGGATGTCGACAATGCATCGGACTTTAAATGGCTGCAGTGCCGGGCCAGTCGAATCGAGGTGCAGGGCCGGGATGCGGTGCTGGTCAACATGATGGACATCACCCGGGCCAGACAACTGGAACATTTTTTAACTGTAGAAGACAAGATGACCTCACTGGGCCGGGTGGCCGCCGGTATGGCTCACGAGATCCGAAGCCCGCTTTCCGGAATCAATATCCTCTTCGACACCCTGGGGCGGATATGCGAGAACCGGGATCGGATAGACGATGCGATGCTCGATGAGTTTAGAACCGTCATCGACAAAGTAAAGGACGCCTCCCAGAGAATCGAATCCGTCGTCCGGCGGGTGCTCGACTTTGCCCGTCCCGTAGAGATTCGCCGCCAGCCGACCAATTTGAACCACCCGGTGGAAGAAGCCCTCAACCTCTCGAAGATCACCCTGAAAAAGGAGGGCATCACCGTTTACAAGTCCCTGGATTCGAACCTCCCTAACAGCTATGCGTCGCCCCGAATGATAGAGCAGGTGGTGATGAACCTGATCACCAATGCCATTCACGCCATGGGCGAGGTCTGCGACCGGAAAAAGATCCTGTCGGTGAGTTCCTTCCGTGAAGCGGGCCATTTGGTCATCAGGATCGCCGATTCGGGGATCGGTATTCCGACTTCGCTCTACGACAAAATCTTCGATCCCTACTTCAGCACGAAATCCCACGGGTCGGGGATCGGACTGAGCCTGAGCCGACGGATCGTCAAGGACCACAACGGGAGACTGGAGGTGTCCAAAAGTCGCTGGGGCGGGGCCGAGTTTTCAATCAAGATCCCGATCCGATTCATACCGGAGCCGAGCGAGTTTTTCGGTATTTCGTGCGGATAAGGGGGTCGTCCCGCCATGCGATACGGTGCGCAGAAAAGACCTGCAACCGAACAGTCACCAAGGCGAGGGAGACAATGACACAGTATTCGATTATTGCCGTGGATGACGATGAATCGATCACATACGGAATCGATCTGGCGCTTCGGGAAGATTACCACATCCGGACATTCCGGGACGCGGAAAGCGCTTTGCGGTCGGTCCGGGAAAAAAAGCCGGACCTGATCCTTCTGGACATCGGACTTCCGGAAAAAAGCGGGATCGAGGCATTGGAAGAGATCCGAAAGATTTCAGACGACATTCTCGTGATCATGATCACCGGATTCGAGGATGTAAAAACGGTCGTCTCTGCCATGAAGCTTGGGGCCTACGACTACGTCACCAAACCGCTTCACATGGATTCGCTGAAGGTGAACATCGAAAATGCGCTGGAGTCGATCCGCCTGAAAAAAGAAGTCCAGCGGCTTCAGGAGCGGTATCTTGATGAAAACGGTCCGTGTCTCATCGGAGAAAGCGATGCCATCCAGGAAATGAGCAAAATCGTGGCCAAGGTGTCCAAAAGCGCCGAGTTGCCCATCCTCATCCAGGGCGATACCGGTACCGGAAAAGAATTGATTGCCAGTTCGATCCATTACAGAAGCCCCAATTTCAAGGGCCCTTTCATCGCCTTGAATTGTGCGGCGATTCCGAGGGAGTTGGTCGAAAGCGAGCTGTTCGGCTATGAGGAGGGTGCATTCAGCGGTGCGAGCCGGGGCGGGAAAAAGGGCATGATTGAAATGGCCAAAGACGGCACCCTTTTCCTAGACGAAATCGGCGATTTGTCCATGGAGTCGCAGGCTAAGCTGCTGCGGTTTCTGGAAGAGGGAACCTTTCACAAGGTCGGCGGCACCCGGCAAATGACGGCCAAGTGTCGAATCGTGTCGGCGACCAACAAGGACCTGAAGGAAATGGTCAGGCAAAAGCGGTTCCGGGAGGATCTCTATTACCGGCTGGTGGGAATCAACATCCGGGTTCCCTCCCTCAACGAGCGAAGAGACGATATCCTTCCCATCGCCGGCCATTTTTTGATGGAGGCTTGCAAGAGGAGCGGCAAGCCGTTCATCGCCATCTCTGCCGAAGCGGAAGCGGTTCTGCTTCGGCACGACTGGAAGGGAAACGTCCGCGAATTGAAGAACGTGATCGAAAGGGGGGTGATCCTCGGCGAAGGATCTGAGCTCGACCCGGCGGATTTCGGACTGGAAAAAGAAGAAAAAGAATCCTCCGGTCAAGACCCCCTGCTGCCGCCGATAACCGAAAACGGAGTCGACCTGCAGACGCTGCAGCACCGAATCGAAAAGCACTACCTTGAAGAAGCTTTGAGAATTACCGGTGGGCATGAAAGCAATGCCGCCAAACTGCTGGGGCTGAAAATATCGACCTTTCACTATCGCCTGAAAGGCCACAAAAAAGGGTAGAAGTGGATTGTTGAGTTCATGGCATACGGCGCCGGCCATTTCGAGGATGGCCTGCAGTTTTTCACTTTCCTTTGAGCATTTGCACAGCATTTTTGCAAGTGCCGGACCGGTGCTCCTCATGGACAATATACAGGGGCCAGATCAGCGGCAGTTCATCTTCGGAGTATCCGGTAATTCTCATAAACTCGTGGTTGAAATTATCAATACTTTTACGGGAGAGGAATGGGAAAAGATGAAACTCAACGAGTATATCTACTGCTTTCCCGAGTCGGGGATGATCGATTGCAACACCTACCTGATCCGCGGGCGGTCGGCGATGGTCATCGATACCGGTTCGGCCCGGAACTTGCCGGCGTTGATTGACGACATTCAAAAGGACGGCATCGGCCCGGAAGAGATCCAGATCATCGCCAACACCCATCTTCATCTCGATCATATTTGGGCCAACAACGAATTCAAGGCATGGTGCGGGGGGCGGATCGAATTCGATCCGTTGCAGCAGCTGTATTATCAGACCAGCGCCCACGATGCCGCCCGTTATTTCGGGGTCGAACCCGCCGATAGCCAATGCGACGGCTCGTTGCACAGGCCGGTGGATCTCGGCGATATCCAAATCGAGGTGTTTCACACCCCCGGCCATTCGCCGGACAGCATCTGCTTTTTTTGCCCTGCCTGCAAGGCGATGGTAACCGGAGACGTGACCTTTTGTCGCAACACAGGCCGCGTCGATCTGCCTGGCGGAGACGTCCAATTGCTGAAGCAGTCGATCGACATGATTTCGGAAATGGATATCGAACTGCTGTTGCCCGGTCACGCAAAGACGATTGAGGGCAAAAACCGCGTGGAAGAAAATTTCGCATGGATCAGGCAAGCCATTTTCCCCTTATTATAGCCGCTGGAGCGATCCGATTTTCGGCTGCTCCTTTTTCAGTGCACCACCGCCCTACTTTCTGTGCAAATGGCAACGGGGGTTTGTATCAACGCTTCGCTGATGCCCTCTGGGTCCTGAAAATGTTCCGGATCATCCTGTAGCCGACCTTTTCACGAAGCTTTTGTCGAAGCCTCTGCTGCCTCCGGTTGACATAACCAAACGACCCGCCCGGACACGGTCCGGGTACGACAAAGGCCATGGAAAATCAATGTTGTCACCCGATGAAGAAAAGGTAATCCTGCTTCTTGCCAGGGAGTGGGACCTGACGGGTCCTCCCGGGATCATGGACGTGAGCGACATCGTCGCTGCACTGCCGATCGCCCCGAGCGATGCGCTGGCAGCGCTCAAGTCGCTGTTTGCCGGCGGGTTGACGGACATGAACAGTCTGAAGACCGCGGCCCTTCTGACCCCGGAAGGCTACGAGGCGGCCGAGCGGCTCCGGAATTCCGAGCCG